>ONKX01000005.1 GCA_900318555.1 uncultured Prevotellaceae bacterium
TCCTGCAGCAGTATTGTAGGATTCCATTTTCGCTTCATATTTTCTCAGCACTTCTTTCACATTATCGGGAATCTGTGCCATCGCGTTTGTAGCCATCACAGCGACTACCACCATCAGCAAAATCTTTTTCATATTTTCTTTTTAATTGTTACTATTCTTCAGTGCACACGGGGGTGCTGTCAAATTCCATGATTTGAGTTTCACGGGGCAAAGATAGGAAAAATCTCTGAAAGTACCAAATTATTAGAGCCTTTTTGAAAGAAAAGCTGTCCAAGAGATCACTCGGTCATTTCCGGGCGTTTTCGGTCTCATCGCGCTTGGCGCGGTAGTAGCGGTCGACAAAGTCGATCTGCTCGCGGTTGGGCACCGTGATGAGCGAGGCGCCGTTGGAGAACTGCATGGTGGTGGGTTTCGTGTCGTTGAACGTAGGCCAGTAAGGCAGTCCCTTACCATTGGGGTTCAGTGTCTTGGCGAAATTCACCCAGTATTGCTGGAGGATTTCGGCGACGGCAGCCTCAGCAGGATATTTGTCAGCCTGTGTCAGAAAATGGCCGTTCAGATACATGATATCGTCGGCATGGGCCACACCGCGACGACGGCGGTCCTGCGAGAAACTCATCTTGGAAGGCTGAGCGAGATAGGCCGCATAGACCGGGCTCTTGCCCGTCTTAGACTGCAGGCTTACCCAGGCAAACGACGGCCACGCAAAACCCATATCGCGGAAAGCATCGCCAAAGCCGTGCCACGCCTCGTCGTCAGTATTGCCGGGATAGACGCGCAGTGCCTCGTCGGCCCAGTCGCCGAAGATGCCCTTGACGGTCTTCTGGTAGTTCTCGACGGTGATGTCGCGGGGTGCAAAGAGGGCACCCTCGTCGCTGTTGGTCATCACAATGACGGGCACATCATTGTATTCGCCGCGCTCGTAGAGACGGTACTGGTCGTCGCAGATGACGTAGCCGTCGACACACGGCCAGAAGCCCGCAAAGCCCACATTACCGTCGCACAGCGCCATAGCATCCATCTTGCGCAACTGCCTGAGGTTCTTTTTCTTCAGGTGCTTCTGGAAGGCCAATCCCTGCGCTTCGGCACCTTTCTGCGAGGCGTCGAGACCCAGCGAACGCGGTTGGTCAGTCCAAGGTGCAAACGAACCACCGCTATGGCTGATGCACGCACGGAAGAGGCCCTTGGCCAACGGCGAGCCACACAGCATGCTACAACTGATGGCACCGGCCGATTCACCGAAGATGGTAACCTTCGACGGGTCGCCGCCGAAATTACGGATGTTACGCTGTACCCACTGCAGGGCATATATCTGGTCGAGCAGTCCATAGTTGCCGGAATGTCCGTCGGGCGATTCCTTCGTCAGTTCCGGATGGGCCATGAAACCCAGGGCACCCGTACGGTATTCGATGCTGACAATGACGACGCCACGCATGGCCAGATGGCTCCACAGGTCGCCGCCATACCATTCCGTCTGGAATCCGCCACCGTGAATCCACACCATCACCGGCAGCATGTCATTGGTGCTCTTGGCAGGTGTGGCAATGCCCAGATAGAGGCAGTCCTCACTCATCATGTCGGCCGTACGACCCTCACGCGTAGGTTGTGGGGGCAGCGGTCCGAACTTGTCGCACACACGGACACCCTCCCACGCCTTGGCGGGCTGCGGGGCACGCCAGCGCAGGTCGCCGACAGGTGGTGCGGCATACGGAATGGCTTTATACACTGCGAGCGAACCTTCGAGTACACCCTGTACGTCGCCCGTTTCCACATGGGTCTTCAGGAGCGGTTGCCCCTGTACGTCCGCTGCCGTCATCGTCAGGCACATCAGCGCCATGAGCAGCAAGGAAAAAACAGTCTTCTTCATAGTGATATTGTTATGAGTTATAGTGAATCATTGTTTGATGGTCTGGGCTATCTTGTCGGCATTCATGCTTCGGGCACTGGCGTCGAAGATGTCCTTATACACCCCACCCTGTTGGTAGACCTCCGAGGGCGTACCCGCCTGCACCACACGGCCTTGCTGGAGGACGTAGATGTAGTCGGCATCAATAATCTGACCGATGTTGTGGGAGATGATGATGACCGTACGGCCCTGCTTGATGGCGTCGATGCTGGACTTGATCTGTTCGGTGGCAATGGCGTCGAGCGAGGCCGTGGGTTCGTCGAGGAAGATGATGGGCGGGTTCTTGATGAACATACGGGCAATGGCCACGCGCTGCTGCTGACCGCCGCTGAGCTGCAGGGCGGCAGTGTCGAAACCGTGCGGCAACTGCATGATCTGATCGTAGACGGAGGCTTTCTTTGCGGCCTCAACGACCTGTTCGTGGGTAGCCTCGGGGAAACCGTACTTGATATTCTCCTCGATGGTGCCGTCGAAGATATGGTTCTTCTGCAGCACCAGTCCGATGTTGTCGCGCATCCACTGGGTGTCCCATTCGCGAAGTTCGACGCCGTCGAGCTTGATGGAGCCCCGTTGCGGTTCGTAGAACTTGTCCAACAAGTTGACAATGGTGCTCTTGCCCGCACCGCTTAGCCCCACGAGAGCGGTAATCTTACCCGGCTCAATGTGCATCGACACGTCAAACAGCGCTTGCGTGCCGTTTGAGTAGGTGAAATCGACGCCGCTTAGTTCAAAGTCACCGTGCACTTCGGCGGGCTTATGTCCGCCTGTGGGTTCCACCTCGTGGTCAGCATCCAGAATACCAAAGAAACCCTCGGCATAGATGAGCGCATCGTTCATGTCGTCGTAGATGCGGTGCAGCTGCCTGATGGGCGCGCTGACGTTGGCAAAGAGCATTACGTGGTACATAATCTTACCGATGGTCATGCCCGGATAGTCTATCAGCACGAGGTAGGCCGTCAGGATAATAATGAGTACGGTACCAATCTGTTCGAGGAAACTCTTCAGGCCGTTATAAAAATAGCTCTTCTTGCGTGTGTCGAGCTGCAGACCCGTCATGTTGCGCTGGATGGCGGCCTGACGCTCGGCCTCGATTTGTTCGCGGTTGAACGACTTGATGACGGTGATGCTCTCGATGATGTTCAGGATGCCCTGCGACACAGCCTGATGACCGCCGAAGATGTTGCGTCGCCCACCCTTCATGCGGCACGCCTGGATGTATGTCACCCAGAAATAGACGGGAACGATAAACAGCGCGACGAGACCCACATAGACGTTCGCCATGAACATCAGTATCAAGGCGAGAATGGCACTCGTAAACAACGGCAATATCTCGATGAAGAAGTTGTTCACCGTGTTCGACAGCGACATGATTCCCCGGTCGATGCGCGACTGCAGCTTGCCCGTCTCGTTGCCCTCGCCGGTGAAGAATGCCAGGCGGAACGACAGGATGCGGTCGACCACCTTCAGCGACAGGTCGCGGCTGACGAGGATGCGCAGCTGTTCGCCGTAGTAGCGTTGGAAGAACGTAACCACCAGGGCCACAAACTCCTTGCCCAGCAGCACGATGGTGATGATGGTCAGTATCTTCACCGCGTCGCCCCACTGGAAACCGCCCTCCGTCTGTATCAGCGCATTGATGGCATCTACGGCCTTGTCGAGCACTACGGCATTCACCTGTGCCATCAGCGACCCGACGAGTGTCAGCACCAGTGTCAGCGTGATGAGCCACCTGTAGGGCAGCACAAAGGGCAGGATATTCTTCAGCAGCGACCAAATGGTCATCCGCCCCGCATGTTCGGTTTGTTGTCTTACGTTAGCGTCCATGTGGGCAAAGGTAGAAATAAATTCTGAAAAAACAAAGAAATCATATCTTTTATTTGTTTTTTTTCAAAAATAAGTGTACCTTTGCACCCGCAATCAAGGGGTGCTCACGGGTGTGGGCTGAGATGATACCCTCGGAACCTGATACGGACAATGCCGACGCAGGGATGATGAGTAACACTGAACAACCCCTTATTTAATGTATTAACAAATAAATAAGGTAAAAAGACAATGAAGAAGTTTTTAGTGATGGCAGCATTTGTTGCGACAGTTGCAGCGAATGCACAAAACACAAAGGCACTGTATGACTCGACTGAGGTAGAGCATCTGCAAGAGGTAGTAGTGAAAGGCGTGCGGGCGCAAAAGAATGCACCGTTTGCCGTAACAAACATCAAGAAGGCCGAGTTGGGCGTTTTTTCGAAAACAGGACAGGAACTGCCCTTCCTATTCTCGCAGTCGCCGGGTGTGATGGCATGGGGCGAGAGCGGTCTGGGCATCGGTACGACACACATGCGCATTCGCGGTGCCGGCGACTCACGCATCAACGTGACGCTGGACGGCGTGCCCTTGAATTCACCGGAAGACCAGTGCGTGTTCTGGGCCAACATGAACTCCTACGCATCGCTGCTGGGTTCCGCGCAGATACAGCGCGGCGTAGGTTCGTCAACCAATGGTGACGGAGCCTTCGGCGGAACGGTAGCACTGGCCAGTGCCACACCTTCACAGACGCCCACACTGGAACTGTCGGCATCGTATGGTTCGCTGAACACCTACAACGTGGGCGGCAAGTTATCGACAGGACTACTATGGAACCACCTCATCCTGGATGGTGCCTACCACACCACAGGCACCGACGGCTATCTGCACGGCACCAGTGCCCGCAGCGGCTCATACTATGGTGGTCTGACCTATCTGGCGTCAGACAAACTGGTTGTCCGATACAAGAACATCGGCAACTTCGAGCGTACGGGTCAGGCATGGAATGGTGTGACGGCAGGTAACAACGACTATAGTCTGATGGACGGCTGTTACGACGACGGCTCTTGGACGTACAGCACAGCAACGGGTATCAAGAGCTACGACGACCTGCGTAGTGTCGGTTTGGGCAAATTTAACTCACTCTACGAGCGTCTGGTTACCGACGAGAACGGTCTTTTCGTTCGGGATGCTGATGGCAACTATCAGACGGAACGCTATCAGTTTGCCGATGGCACGCTGTGGGACAAGACCACCGACAACTTCTGGCAGAATCACAACATCCTGTCTGCGGCTTGGGACATCAACGAGCACTGGTCCACTTCGGCCTCGCTGCACTATACCTACGGCTACGGCTACTATGAGGAGTTCCGCTACAAGAACAAACTGGCGAAATACGGACTGGAGAACTTCATCGACAGCAATGGCAAGAAGCATAAGAAGATGGACTTTGTGCGTAAAAAAGGACTGGAACAGCACACCTATGGTCTCGTGTGGAATGCCAACTACAAGGACGACAGTTGGGACGTCATCGGCGGACTGTCCGTGCAGAACTACGACGGCTACCACTTCGGATATCTGACATACATCGAGAACAGCGAGCTGAGCAACCTGCTGCTTCAGGACGGCAGATACAAGTACTACGACTCGCCAGCCCACAAGCAGGACGGCAACATCTTCCTGAAGGCGGCCTATAATATTAACAAGGAGTGGACAGTCTTTGCCGACGTGCAATACCGCCACGTAGGTTTCCAGACCAGCGGCTATAACGACAAGTATTATACCGACGACAATGGCGTCATCCACAAGCACATGCTCGACATTGACAAACACTACCACTTCTTCAATCCCAAGGCAGGATTCTCGTGGCATAGTGGTCCGCATCGCGTCTATGGTTCTGTGGCCATCAGCCATCGTGAACCGGAGCGTAACAATTTTACGGATAACGGCTCCTACCCTGCCCCCAATGCCGAGAAACTGACGGATTACGAGTTAGGATACACGCTGAATGCCGACAATTGGCGCTTTGGCATCAATGGCTACTACATGAACTACACCGACCAGTTCGTACAGACGGGAGAGGTAACGGAAATTGGCGAGAACCTGACCACCAACATCAAGGACTCCTACCGTCTGGGCGTGGAATTGCAGGCAGGTGTTGATGTGACCAATTGGCTCACCATCGAGGGTAACGCAGCCTTTAGCAAGAACCGCATCAAGGATTTCGATGAGAAGGTGCAGGTGGACTGGGGCGA
Source organism: uncultured Prevotellaceae bacterium (assembly GCA_900318555.1). Taxonomy (GTDB): domain Bacteria; phylum Bacteroidota; class Bacteroidia; order Bacteroidales; family Bacteroidaceae; genus Prevotella. Next base: position 5,959 of record ONKX01000005.1, read on the forward strand.
CTTCGAGACCATCCATTACGACAATTCGACGTTGGCATTCTCGCCATCGACACTGCTCAACGGTTTCGTTAACTTCCACTGGCGAGGTATCCAGGCCACGTGGCACACCAACTTCGTTTCGCGCCAGTATCTTGACAACACCGAGTGCAAGGACCGCTCGCTGCCGTCGTTCAGCGTTTCGAACGTAAACATCAGCTATACGCTGAAAAGTTCAACGTTCAATGTTCAACGTTCAACGTTCTTCAAGGAGGCTGTCGTCGGACTGTCGCTGAACAACGTCTTCGACCGTCACTATGTCGCAGGCGGCTGGGTTTACTCGGCTATCCTCAGCGGTTCACACCCCAACGACAACCGCTACTACCAGATTGGATACATGCCGTCAGCCGGCTTCACCATGATGGGCAACATTACGCTTCGCTTTTGACCTTTGACTTTTGACCTTCGACCTTTGACTTTTAAACATTATGGCAGATTTCTTGCAATCTCACTGGCTCGACCTCTTTACCACGATACTCGGACTGATATATATCTGGCTCGAGTATCGTGCTCATATCGCCCTGTGGGTGGTAGGCGTCGTGATGCCGGCATTGGATGTCTGGCTATACTGGAGTCACGGACTCTACGGCGACGCGGGCATGGCGTGCTACTATACCTTTGCAGCAGTTTACGGCTTCTATGTGTGGAAGTTTAAGAAGACGCGCAAGAAACACGAATCGCTACCCATCATCTTCATGCCGCGCGACAAGTACCTGCCCGCCATTGTGTTCTTCCTTGCGGCATGGGGAGCCACCTATTACGTCTTAGTGACGTGGACCAATTCTACCGTACCCGTGCTCGACTCGTTCACCAACGCCCTCTCGATAGTCGCCCTCTGGGCACTGGCACGGAAATTCGTCGAGCAATGGCTGTTTTGGATTGTCGTCGATGCGGTGTGCTGTGGGCTTTACATCAATAAAGGCATTCCCTTCAAGGCACTGCTCTACGGTCTTTATGTCGCCATCGCCATTGCCGGTTATTACAAGTGGAAGTCGCAGGCGAAAACCGTCAAGCGAGATCAAAAAAAGTAGAAAATATTTTGTATTTTCCTCACTTATTCGTACCATTTCGCTTCGCGAGAAGGCACTTTCGCTCGAAAGAACAAAGAAAAACATGTTTTCCTTTGGTTCTTTGCTCACTTATTCGTACCTTTGTCGTCAGAAAATAATGAATAACAGTTATGAAATCTGACAACCACCTACGAATGAGATGTTTGTTGGCCGTTTTGGCTGTGCTTGTCTCTGTCACCATACAAGGACAGAGGGAGACGCCTGTGCCTGAAGGCAAACAACCGTTTTACGTCAATCACTATGGCTGTGCCACAGGCCATTATCTGTTGAATCCCAAGGATTACGAGGGGCCGTACACCATCTTTGCCAAAGCCGACAAACAAGGCAAGCTAACCAAGCTGGGACGCGACATTCTAGGTCGCATAGAACTCCTGTATCAAGAGGCTAAAGGCCGCGAGGGGGAGATGACTGCCGAGGGCGGCAAGATGATGCGCTCACAGGTGCAACAGCTCGTCATGCAGTTTCCGACGATGTTCACTCCCAACACCTATGTCGACATCCGTAGCATCATGCAGAACCACTGCATCCAGATGGCCAACGAGGTAGGTGTGGAGATGGCCCGTCACTTCCGTTCCGACCGTATCAGCGTGAAGGCGTCGCACAAAAACCAACCCTGGCTCAACGCACAGGACAAAGACCTCCTTGCCGAGCGTGAAGACTCGCTGACGAAGGAGCGCTACAACCGCTTCACCATCCTCAACAGCGGGGCAGGCCGTCTGATGCGCGTGTTGTTCAACGACCAGAACTACGTCGTTGCCAACATCAACGCACCGGCACTGAGTCAGCAACTCTACATCCTCTCGCAGAATATCCACCAGACAGAACTCGGCAAGACGATGACCCTCGACGACCTCTTCGAAGCCGACGAGATGCAACGCCACCTGCGCCGACAGAATGCCTGGAACTACATCTGCTATGGCAACTGCACGCTCAACGGCGGTCATCAGCCCTACATCCAGCGTGAACCGCTGTGGAACATGATGCACATGGGCGACAGCATTATGAAGAACGACTACCCCGTGTTCAACCTGCGCTACACCAATCAGGGCGTATTGCTCGCCATGGCCAGTCTCATGGAGCTCGACAATTGCGGCGTGGCCACCGCCAACCTCGACAGTCTTGAAACTCTCGGATGGCTCGACAACAACATCGCACCGCCGGGCGGCAGCATCATGATGATCCACTACCGCCGCGACAAGAACGACGACGACCCACTCATCAAGGTTATATTCAACGGCCACGAAGCCCGTCTGCCCTTCAAGAGCGACTGTGCACCCTACTACCACTGGAACGATGTGAAGCGCTACTACCTGCGCAAGCTCTACCGCTATGAGAAAGCCCGCCAAGATGAACTCGAAAAAAAACGATAACGCTATGAGACGATTCGCAATACTCTTTGCCCTCCTCCAATTGTCAATTTTCAATTGTCAATTATCAATTGTTGCCCAGCCCGTGATGGAAATTATCCGGCAACACCCTGCCTATTCCTCGTGCAACTACGACATCTATCCCGATAGCGTTCCCAACAATCTGACTCCTGCACCAGCAGGCAAGAAGCCGTTCTACATCTCCCACTACGGTCGTCACGGTTCACGATACATCAGCAACCGCACGGGCTACGAAACGCCCTACAATATGATGCTGCAAGCCGAGAAGGTCGACGAGCTCACACCTACTGGCAAGAAAGTGTTGCAGGAGATGAAAACCATCATGGGCGATGCCGAGGACCGCTGGGGCGAACTGACCTACATCGGAGCCCAGCAGCACCGCCAGATAGCCCGTCACATGATTGAGCGTTTCCCAGAAGTGTTCGAGGGTGCCGCCAATGTCAGTGCCCGTAGCACCATCGTTCCCCGCTGCATGGTATCGATGAGCTATGCCCTCATGGAACTGGCTCAGATTAATCCCCAACTGCACATCACCATGGAGTCTACCAAGCGCACACAGCACTACATGAATTTCCAGGATCCCGTGTTGCGCAAGGGCTATATGACCCCCGAAGCCCGCAAGGCATATGACGCCTACGTCGCTCCACGAACGGGTAACAGCCGTCTGATGGAGATGATATTCAAGAATCCCGACATCGTCAAGGAAATCGTTGACGAGACATTCTTCAACTACTACCTTATGAAGATGGGACTCTTCATCCTCAATACCCACATGAAGACCGAGACCTTCCTGCTGAGTCTCTTCCAGACCGAAGAACTCTACCGCATGTGGCAGATTGACAACGCTCTCTGGTACATCCAGCACGGAGCCTGCAAACTCAATGGTGGTCGGCAACCCTACACTCAGCGCCACCTCCTGCGACAACTTATTGCCGACGCTGACAGCTGCATACTCCTCGACCGTCCAGGAGCTCAACTGCGCTTCGGCCACGAGACCGTCATCCTGCCACTGGTATGTCTCATCGGCATCAATGGCTACGACCTCTCCACCGGCAACCTTGACGAACTTGAAAAGCGCGGTTGGTGGTGCTCGAGCGTCTTCCCCATGGGCGCCAACGTACAGTTCATCTTCTACCGCAGCAGTCCCAAGGACAAAGATGTCCTCGTCAAAGTCCTCCTCAACGAACAGGAAGCCAGGCTCCCCGTCCCTACCCATTCCGCTCCCTACTACCGTTGGGCCGACGTCCGCCGCTACTGTCTGAACAAACTCGAACAGTATAAAGAATGATGAAGAAAATATGTGATTTCATAGCCCGATGGATGGGCGCGATGGTGCTGCTGGTGGCAGCACTGGCATTGGTGGTGCCGGCATCGTTTGTATGGATTGACACATGGGCCATCAATCCGATGCTGGGTGTCATCATGTTTGGCATGGGACTGACACTTTCGCCACAGGACTTCAAAATTGTACTGAGCCGCCCCAAAGATATCCTGATTGGTTGTCTGACGCAATTTACGGTGATGCCGCTGCTGGCCATAGGACTGACGTGGGCGTTCGCGCTGCCAAAGGAACTGGCCATCGGCGTAATACTGGTGGGCTGTTGTCCGGGCGGCACAGCGTCGAACGTCATCACCTATTTGGCAAAGGGCGACTTGGCGCTGTCGGTGGGTATGACTGCTGCCTCGACACTGCTGGCGCCCCTGCTGACGCCCCTGCTAGTGTGGACGTTGGCAGGTACAATGGTCGATGTGGATACGATGGGTATGCTCATGAGTATCGTGTATGTCGTCATTGCGCCTATCGTATGTGGACTGCTTTGTCAGCAGTTCCTGCCCGGCTTGACCAAGCGCGTAACGCCCTATCTGCCAGCCTTTTCGTCGGTAGTGATTGCACTGGTGGTAGGCATCATTGTTTCACACAATGCCGACCGACTACTGACCGCAGGTCTGATGGTGGTGGCAGTAGTCATCATTCATAACCTGCTCGGACTGACTATCGGCTTCATTGTGGGTCGGCTGCTCCACCTGCAGAAACCCAAATATGTGGCGCTCAGCATCGAGGTGGGCATGCAGAACTCGGGGCTCGCATCGTCGCTGGCCGTACTGCATTTCGCTGCCTATCCGTTAGCCACTATCCCCGGAGCCGTATTCAGCGTTTGGCACAACATTAGCGGTGCGTTAGTGGCTAAGTTATATTCGATTAAAAAATAAAAGGATTATCATGGAAACAGATTTATTTCTGGGCTTTGGCCTGTATGCTTGGATTACCATTGTGACGGTGCTGGGGATGTTCAGCATCCTGCTGTTTACAAAGTTACGCACCGACGTAGTGTTTATGGGTGCGGTCGGCATATTGTTTGTCACAGGCGTACTTGACGCAAAAGAGGCCTTCTCGGGGTTCAGCTCGACATCGGTGGTGGTCATCGGTGTATTGTTCGTCGTGGTGGCAGGACTGACGCATACGGGTGTGTTGCAATGGATTGTGCGCAACTTGTTAGGACAGCCCGACAGCTACGGCAAGGCAGTAGTGAGACTGATGCTGCCAGTGGCGGGATTGAGTTCGTTTTTGAGCAACACGACGGTGGTGGCAATGTTTGTAAACATCGTGAAGATGTGGTCGAAGAAACTGGGTATTTCACCGTCGAAGCTGCTGATTCCACTGAGCTATGCTTCGGGTATGGGAGGTGTGTGTACGCTGATTGGCACACCGCCGAACCTGATTATCAGCGGACTGTATGCCGACAAGACCGGTACGGTGATGAACGTGTTGGCGACGACCATTCCAGGACTGTTTTGTCTGGCGGTGGGTGTGCTGTCGATTATTGCCATGAAGCGGCTGTTGCCCGACAGGAAAGCTCCGGAGTCGGACTTCGAATCGACGGGCGATTATACCGTCGAGCTGCGGGTGCCGTCGGACAATCCGTTCATCGGCAAGACACTGGAAGAGGCCGGGCTTTATCATATCAAGGGCGGCAGCCTGATAAAGATATACCATTTTGATGATATCCCGTCGCCCGTTACCGAGGATGAACCCTTAATGGGCGGCGATCATCTGGTGTATGCCGGACAGATAGATGAACTGTACGAGATGGCAATGGACCACCAGTTGGTTACCGCCGACCATCATGTCTTCTCCATAAACGAGGTGGACATGAACGGCAAAGTACGCACGGCATTCGTCACTTTTGGCAGCAGTCTCATCGGCCGTTGCATCGCCGACACCACCTTCGAGAAGGACAACAACGTCATGGTCGCTGCCATCGCCCGTCGCGGCAGTCGCATCAACGAGGCGCCGCGCAAGGTAGTATTGCAGGCAGGTGATACGCTGCTGTTAGTATATCCAAGTCACATCAAGGTTGACACCTCATCCCTGAAGAACGACCTCCATTTCTTCGACTCAGATGACATACCGAACATGGGTGTAGGAACACTCGTCTCGACGGTTATCATGATAGCAATGGTGACATTGTCGGCACTGGGCGTCCTGCCGCTGTTGCAGTGTGCCTTCCTTGCTGCCGCCGCCATGCTGCTGTGCCGCTGTTGCAATGTGGAACAGGCCATGAAGGCTATCAACTGGGAAATCATCATGGTGTTTGCGGGCAGTATCTCTCTCGGACTGGCTATCCAGAAGACGGGTATTGCCGAACAGTTGGCCACAGGCATCCTCGACGTCTGCGGTACCAATCCGATTATCGTGATGACGGCCGTTTGTTTTGTGGGAACGTTTATCACGGAATTCATCTCAAACACGGCAGCGGGAGCAATGTTCTTCCCCATTATGTATGAGGCTGCCGAGAAGCTGGGGTACGAACCTTATACCTTCCTCATTGCTTTGATGATCAGTGTGAGCAGCAGTTTCGCCACGCCCATCGGTTCACCCACTCACATGCTGGTTTATGGCCCTGGCGGATACCGCTTCAGCGACTTTATGCGTATCGGTCTGCTGATGAACATCATCATCCTCGCCGCGAATATCTTCATCGTGAATATTATCTACCCATTGACGCCGTTGCAATAACGCGTACGAATAAAAAAGGTGGGCTGACATTTGGTCAGCTCATTTTTTTTTGGTAATTTTGCGCCCAAAATTGGAAAGATATGAATATTGAAGCATTGATTAGCAAGGCAGCAGGTGAGGCCGTGAAGGCACTCTATGGCATGGACCCCAACGAAAAAATGCTGCAGTTGCAGAAGACAAGAAGTGAGTTTGAGGGTAACTTGACATTAGTGGTTTTCCCGTTCGTTAAGGCGGCTAAGAAGAGCCCTGAGCAGACGGCACAGGAGATTGGCGAGTATCTGGTTGCCAACTGTACCGCTATCAGTAAGTTTAACGTCGTCAAGGGATTCCTGAACCTGAGTATTGGCGAGGGCGCATGGCTCTCATTGCTGCAGGCTATGGATCAGGACGACCGCTTCGGCATGAAACCTGTGCACGAGGATTCTCCCCTCGTGATGATTGAATATTCTTCCCCCAACACCAACAAGCCCCTGCACCTGGGTCATGTGCGCAACAACCTGCTGGGTTGGTCGCTGGCTCAGATTATGGAGGCCAACGGCAACAAGGTGGTGAAGACAAATATCGTAAACGACCGCGGTATTCATATCTGTAAGTCGATGCTGGCTTGGCTGAAGTACGGCAACGGCGAGACGCCCGAATCATCTGGCAAGAAGGGCGACCACCTCATCGGTGATTACTACGTGGCCTTCGACAAGCACTACCGCGAGGAGGTGAAAGAACTGACCGCCCAGTTTGTGGCCAGCGGTTTACCTGCTGAGCAGGCTGAGGAGAAGGCCAAGCAGGAGGCTCCGCTCATCAAGGAGGCTCACGAAATGCTGGTGAAATGGGAGCAAAACGATCCTGAAGTGCGCGCCCTGTGGGAGAAGATGAACAACTGGGTGTATGCCGGTTTCGACGAGACCTACAAGAAGATGGGCGTTTCCTTCGACAAGATATATTACGAGAGTCAGACTTACCTGAAGGGTAAGGCTAAGGTGGAGGAAGGACTGGCCAAGGGTCTGTTTGAGCGCCACGAGGACAACAGCGTGTGGGCCGACCTGACCAACGAAGGCCTCGACCAGAAACTGCTGCTCCGCTCCGACGGCACCTCAGTATATATGACGCAAGACATCGGTACTGCCGAGATGCGTTTCCAGGACTACCCCATCGACAAGATGATTTACGTCGTAGGCAACGAGCAGAACTACCACTTCCAGGTGCTCTCTATCCTGCTGGACCGTCTGGGCTTCAAGTGGGGCAAGGAATTGGTTCACTTCTCTTATGGTATGGTGGAACTGCCCAACGGTAAAATGAAGAGCCGTGAGGGAACGGTGGTGGATGCCGACGACCTGATGGCGCTGATGGTAGAGGATGCCTATAAGACCTCTATGGAATTGGGCAAATTCGACGATATGACCGAAGAGGAGCGTCGCGAGATTGCCCGTATCGTGGGTATGGGTGCCCTGAAGTACTTTATCCTGAAGGTTGACGCACGCAAAAATATGCTGTTCAACCCCGAGGAGAGTATCGACTTCAACGGCAACACCGGTCCTTTCATTCAGTACACCTACGCCCGTATCCGCTCCATTCTCCGCAAGGCCGAGGGAACGAACTATTCTCTCACCTCTCACCTCTCACCTCTAACCTCTAAAGAGGTTGAGCTCATTCAGAAGATGTCTGAGTTTGGTACTGCCGTCGAGCAGGCCGGCAAAGACTATAGCCCCAGTGGCATTGCCAACTACTGCTACGAACTGACGAAGGTGTTCAACCAGTTCTATCACGACTTCAGCATCCTCAACGAGCCCGACGAGCAGAAGAAGGCCGTCCGCCTGATGATAGCCAAGAACGTGGCCAAGATTATCAAGAACGGCATGGGACTCCTCGGCATCGAGGTTCCCGAGCGCATGTAATATTAGCAGCGGACTATACGGACTGATACGGACTTAATTGTTCCACCTCATAAAAAGTCCGTAATAGTCCGTTAAGTCCGATGCAAACAAAACAGAAGTCCGTAATAGTCCGTTAAGTCCGATGCAAAAATATAATCCGATGCAGAACCCTCCTGACTATAGACACGACACGGTACTGCCCCTACCCATGGAGGTGCGGGCAGACGCGTGGGCCGTAGATGCAGCATGCAGCGGCAATCCCGGGCCAATGGAATATCAAGCCATTGATTTGGCAACAGGAGCACGTGTATTCCATTTCGGGCCAATGAAGGGTACCAATAATATCGGTGAATTCCTGGCTATTGTTCATGCCCTGGCACTTTGCTGGCAGAAAGGACTGCACGACAAGACCATCTACTCGGATTCGTATAATGCCATTCTCTGGGTGAACAAGCGCCAGTGCAAGACCAAGCTCGAGCGCACCCCAGAGACAGAGCAGCTTTATCAGATTATCCAGCGCGCCGAGAACTGGCTACGCACCCACACTTTCCGCAATCCCATCATCAAATGGGAAACGTCGAAATGGGGCGAAGTTCCTGCCGACTTTGGTCGAAAATAATCTCCATCTCTCCCATCATCTTCGGGAATGCCTTTGGCTAAAGGCGATTCGGCATAGTGGAGATTATTTTTATCTCTCCCATATCCCTCCCAAATCTCTCCCATGACATGCAGAGATCGACAGTCGACAGGTGTGGATACTTATAGTCGACGGGAGAGATGGAGCCATTTTCATTAATTGTTCGTGATTCATCAATAACCCTTGGCTATTGGAAAATAATGGACGCTTATTTCTTGATAATGCTGCCTTATTTGCGCCAATCGTTCACTTAATGGGAATTATTCATTCCCAGTGTGGGAATGTCAGATTCCCAGGCTGGGAACAAAACATTCCCAGGCTGGGAAATAATCGTTCGTTACAAGCTAACCGCCGTCACCTTCCCTGCTAATCGTCACTCTGCTACCTGATCTCCGGCCGACAGCAGGGAAATGTCAAGCCGACAGCAGGGAGCAGAGCGCCGTTCACCCAGTAAGGTGATGAGGCAAAGGCGGTACTAAAAGAGCGCGAGGTGTCAATGGTACATGTCCCTTCGTCACTTTATTAATATTTTTTCTTCCATCTTCCACAAATCTCTCAAACACTTATTATTTACTGGTAGTTTGAAAATGGAAGAGAAAGTTTTCTCTTCCATATATCTTCCATGTTTTTTTAACGCATTTCGTTGGCTCTGTGTGTCCAACATGACTGAAGTGTCTAGTGAAATCAGGAAAAGTCAAAATACTCCTGGAGTAATTTGAAATACTCTTGGAGTATTTTTCAATAACCCTGCCTTATTGCTCAATAACCTGCCTTTATCAGGAAAGAGGTGGTACTTCATTCATTAGAATTACTTGAAAATATGGAAGACATGTGGAAGAGAAAATTTTCTCTTCCATACATGGAATAGTCAGTAAATACAGGCAATACGAACATTTTAGTGGAAGATGGAAGAGAATTCAGAATATTTTATGCTAACCGACATTCTACTCCCGGCTAACCGACACTCTGCTACCGGCTGTCCGCTTGAAACTTCCCTGCTGTCGACCACACATCAGCCATCAGACATCGTTAGTGTCGTTCACCAGCCCCTTCTGTCATTTTATCACAGCCATATTCAAATTCCTCCGCCATCATCTTCCTGAAAATCAAAGGTTTAAATCACCTGGCGGAGAAATATTTGTTTTTTGTATAACATTGTCTCCTAAGCCGAATGCACAGAAGAGTCGGTTCTGCGTGCACTCAAATCAAAACACACCAGTATCAGTATCTTTGTTTTGAAGTTTACGATTCAACTTCATATTCTTACCGCTTGAGAAATCGTAGCTGAAGCCGAGGACAAACATTGACTTATTGTCATCAATCCAGGTTTTATTAGTACTCTGAAGAATATTTGTGGGTAATGTATAGCTAGAATAGCGGGAACGCGTAAGGAACCAGATATCGGTGGCGTAGATGCGCCAACTCTTCTTCTGCCAGAATATCGTGAGAACGGATTGATTCTCACCAGCATCAAGATATGCTCCACTGAGTTTCTTCGAAACAACATTACCACTATAACTGACACCCCAACAGCCTTTTCTGAAATTAATGCTATAATAGAATGGCAGAGATGTATGATGATAGTGTCCGATGATAGGACTGCTTACTGTCTGGTATAGTATGTAACTTTGTAAATAGATTTTTAGCAAGTCATTCTTGAAGGGCTTGATATTCAGGCGCATAACAGCACCTGCATCGGATTCATAATTGGCGTTCTCTCTCATTGCCACAACATATTTTGTCCCATTGATTTCCTGTTCCGTATAATAGGTGCTAATGGGAGAGTCGCTGTATTCATAGGTTAAACCAATCGTAGCATTCAACCAGCTGATGTTCCATTTCAAGTAAAGTTGAGACCTATAGCTGTTATAACTCTTCAGAGAAGGATTGCCCATGGTCATCACGCCAGGAATAACCATGCTTGCATTGTTGCTGAGTTGCGAAATAGTCGGAGTCGTCGACCACGATGTAGTTTCCCACTGAAGGCTAGCTCTCTTTGAGATGTTAGAGCTTAGGATAAGTTTGGGAGTAAAAAGCCAATGAGAATCATGGGCGTTATCATTATGCTGTGTCACTTGGGTGACACCTGCACCAATGCGATACATCAATTTTCGCCACATGCCATTATACTCCGCATACATATAGTGTTGATAACTGGCAGACGAATAATCATAGTCTTCATAGTTGGACAGCACATTGCTGATAGTAGCCTTTGAGCGTCCAAGCGTAGCGCGATAGCCAAGACTGAGACTATTCTTGCTCCATTTCTTGGTATATGCCATTTCACCAATGAAAGAGTATTTATTGTTTTTTTGCTCCACCTTATCTGTCAATATGTAACTGCCATCACTTTGGTCAATATCTTTCTCCTCATTCTTAGAGTCACCATGATAATAGGTACCTACAAGGTCAATGGCCAATTCCTGATTATGGGGTAATGTCTTTTGTACATAGGCATTGATGCTTGGACCAAAGACATTTTCTGCACTTTTAAAACTACCATCTCCTTTAATTTCTCTATTGGCTGTAAGGATGTTAATGCTTCTTGTTCCATCACTATGGTAATGCAGAAAGTGCGGAATAGCAGTCAGCTGTAGAGCAATGTCATCTGGTTTGTTATAGGTGTATTTGACGACAGGGTCATTCCATGTATAGCCAAATTTGTCATGATTATGGCTTTCGTAGTGAGTCTGTTCCCCATTCAAGACATAGTCGTAGGTACGTTCATTGAATCGATTTGAATAATCTCTAAGGCTGAAGTCATAGGAGAGCGACAATTGATGGTTGCCAGACGTGAGGTTGAAATACACATCGTCATTAGTAAATCCTGTAGTAAAAGCTGTTCTGGCTTCAACTCCTGCATTTACTCCATTGTCCAGTTTCTTGGTAATGACATTAATGAGCGTACCTGCATCAGCGTAACGGGCTGGGGGAATGTTGTAATACTCCACCTTTACAATTTTGTTGGCAGGGATGCCTTTCAGGTCTATGTCTGAAGCACTGATACCATTCAATAAAATCTTTACGTTATTGCCGTCTGCACGTTGTATCTTGTTGCTCACAGGGTCGATTCTCAAATCTTCCACATGCTCTAACAGGTCACGGACATTGCGAGCCTGCCTAATTTGCTCAGCGGAAAACGTATGCACACTCTTATCAACATAATTCATAATATGCGTGCCATCCACAATAACTCCCTTGATAGTGTATTGAGTTTCTTGCATCTGGATGGCACCAATATCACCAACCTCATAGATATGGCTGAACGTCTTGTAGCCCACATATGAGCACTTTACTATCACACGATAGGCTTCCGTTGGTATAACAAAGTCACCTGCCTCATTACTTACGCCACCACCGATAAGAGTAGAGTCAGAAGGATTAAGTAGTGAGATATTAGCATAGACGACAGGATGATTCTGTTCATCAATAAGTCGTCCCTTCAGATAGCGTTCCGTCTTATGCGTACTCTCCACGAAATACTTCTCTCCATCTCTGACTATGCGGACGGGATAAAAGCCTACAACCTTCATTAATGCATCTTCCAGAGAAATATCTTCAAGGTGACAAGTAACTGTAAAGTTCTCTAAGTCATTATAAACGAAAGAAATCTCATGGTGAGTTGTTGCATCATTCAGGTCTAAGAGTACCTGGCTCAACGACTGTTCCTGATAATTACGTGTGATTCTTTGTGCTTGACTAATGCTGACTACAAGACAAAACAGCAGTAGAATATAAATTCTATTTATCACAGGCAAAGGACAATTAAGGTTTCACAATCAGTTTGTCATCCTCAACAACGAGGTTCACACGGTCAAAGTGGTTCAGGTCGTTGACAACGCTCTCCAACTCATCCTTCAATTCCCACTTGTAGTAAAGTCGCAATTCATTGGCCTTAGGATTTTGGATATCCAATTCCTTATTATAATATAAGGCTAGTTCTTGAGTTATTTTATCAAGCGTCATATTCTCGAAGATTCGAGTCTGTGGGATGCTGTCAGTTAGGACCTCTTGTAAATTTTGTTGTTGTGGATTATCAATCTGCATTTCCTGATTCGGAGAAACTAAATCCTCTTCCATGTTATTGACGTTTATCACCATACGATAGGCTGCATATACAATGCCTGAAATCATCAGCACGCCAATGACAACTGCCGCGATATCAATCCAACTCCTTGTATGCCAGTTCTTAAACTTGGAACGCAACTTCTTCAATCCCTGTACAATGTGCTTATTTACGGCCGAGAGGCTAATCCCGAGAGAATCTGAGATTTCCTTATACGACTGGTCCTCATCATAGTGCATCCGGATGATGCGACTAGTCTGAGGAGTCAGTTTCTCGTCAACAAAGCGATTGACAGCTTCAAGTAGTTCTTCGTCTCTTTCCGACTCTTCGAGTTTGCATAATTCGTATAATTCGTTCAATACGTGTTCATTCCGTCTTCTTGCAATGATGTTAAGGCAACGATTACGTACACAAGTCAAAAGAAACGTTCTCTGTGATTCCTCACGTAATGGGGTACTCCCGTCCCACAACTTGGTAAAGACATCCTGAACAGCATCCTTCGCCTCTTCCTCGTTGCCCAGCAGGATGTAGGCAGTCTTATACATCCTGCCGTACTCCAAATGGAATAGTTCCTTGAATTGTTTTTCTCTGTCTGGCATTTACGTCACTTTGTATTTAACTAATATACCGATTAGCGAGAAAAATCATTACCCCATTAACATTTTTAATGAATTGGGGCATATTGAATCACTGGGTCTCTAATAATCACTTCTCACACTCCCAGCACCACAGCGGGGTCGATGTTCAGCTGACGACTCAATTCTCTGCCAATTTTCAGCGAGGGCTCGCGAATCTGGTTTATTTACAGATGACTTCGTTCGAAAGTACTCTTGTACATCCTTGTCTTAACTCGGGGGTGTTGATGCGGATATCGCAATCTACGACGAAAATGGTGTTGGACTTGTTGGAGCGAATCACATTCTCGTCGTGCACGTCGCTGAGGTAAATATCAGACCTCCAAGTTGGCACTCTCTTTGGTAGTCGCTGAGTGCTGACGAATCCTGGCTATCTGAGCCAGTTTCTGCTCCCGCGAGCAGGGATGCAATGACATTTGTTGCACCTCCTGGACGGAAGCCCAAAAGTCTGCATTGTTCATAATTAATTTCGATTTTGCTACTTACATTTTCTTGGCTAGCTCCAGATTCCGCTTCATATATCTGACTGCGTCTTCTGAGCTCATCGGCGATTTTCGCGATTCGCTGATTTTCTGCATCTTTCTCTCCGATGCCTCTTTGTGAAATTGGTTGAGATAAGTCATACTTCATTTTCTATACTTTGGTGCAAAGATAAGAACAATTTCCCAATCCACCAAATTATTTGCCATCATTTATAAAAACTATAATGATATATAGCGATACGCTCTCTCTTAATCGGTTTGTTGAACTATGTTCGAGAAACCTCACGCTCGGCAAAGTGAGCAAGTTCCCTTTGCTCTCGCTTAATCGGTTTGTTGAATTGTCATTCGACAAAACTCTCCTTCGGCATAGCTCAAACAAGTTTGGCTCTGCTCTCTCTTAATCGTTTTGTTCATAATAGTAGGAATAGTCGATACCTTTCATGAAGATTTCGCGGTCGTCAATGCGGTCTGTCATTGCTCCTTGGAGCAACGATTTGATGGCACGGGCATCTGTCGTGCTTTGCTTCATTGCAGATAAATACGCTTTCTTGTCTATCTTACTCCAATCAACACAAAGTTTCAGGCGCGCCTTGAAGATAAGGTCCAGCCAAATGCGTGTTGAGCGCCCATTGCCCTCCATAAAGGGATGGGCTACGTTCATCTCTACATATTTATTGACAATCTCATCGAAAGTGGTCTCTGCCATACCTTCAATCATTCTCAAATTTTGCATCAGATATTCTGCACGACAGAACAAGGTACCATCTTTCCAAATGGTCTTGGTGCGTATCTGACCTGCAAAATCATATAGACCACCAAAAATATATGCATGAATTTGTTGCAGGCACTCAACGGTTCCCGGCTTCATACTGTCGAGCAAGCCGCTCTCGACAAGCGTGTAGGCCTTTTTCTTACTCTGCCCATCAATGCTGTTGTCGCTATATGTGAACCAGTGGAGAAACGAACGGGCACGATTATTGGGATAGTTTTCCGCCAAAGTCTGAACACAATCGCTATCCAATGCATCAGCAAAGCGCTGTTTACCATCTGGAGCCTCGAATTTGAAGTGGTTAGTGACACTAACCAGTTGAATGCCATCCTTAACAAACTTTCCTTTCAGGTACTTCCAATAGTTTCGAGATTTCTTATAATCCTCCTCATCGTTGATGGCGCGTACGATGTCAGTAGCCGAGAACCACCACTTGCTGTGTTCCTCGTCCCAGACTGCACGTACTTCGCGGTCGTTGAAAAAGCGGATTGATTTCTTGCTCATTTCAGTTCCGATTTTGCTGCAAATATAGTCAATTATCTTCTTACCACCAAACTTTTATTCGGAAAAGTCAGTTGGGACACGAGCCACATAGCGACACAGGGTATTGTCATCGTAGGTCTCACGGCTGAGCAACGAGACGTTGGCAGGAAGCTGGGGAGCACGAGTGCCGTCAGTAACAGTCATAGTGCCTGTTTCGACACGAATTTCGTCCCAAAGTCCAGCGGCGATAAACGACTGGAGCGTCTGACGGCCACCCTCGACGATGAGCGACTGGATGACGTGCTGGTAGAGATCGTCCATCAGTTGTGGCAAGGGACGATCGTGGGTCAGTACGATACGCTTGGGATTGGGTCCGTGCCAATGACGGACAGTCAATTGAGGATGTTCACGTGCATCAGTGGTATGACCTACGAGGATGGCGTCCTCCTCAGCACGTAACTGGTGGGAGAGCATCTGCGTCTGTTCGTTGCTGATTTGCAGGGCTTTCCCGTGGTCGTCGATGAATCCGTTGGCAGTCTGAGCCCATTTGAGGATGATGTACGGACGGTGCTCACGATGATAGGTGAAGAAACGGCGATTCAGCCACTGGCACTCCTTTTCGAGCACACCGACAGTGACGTTAATGCCTGCATCCTGTAATTTCCGGATACCCCTACCCTGCACCTCGGCAAAGGGATCAATGGTGCCTACGACCACACGACGGACACCCTTCTTGATAATCAGGTCAGCACAAGGCGGTGTCTTGCCGTAATGTGAACAGGGTTCCAGAGAAACATAGATAGTGGCATCCTTTAATAAAGCCTCATCCTCAGGACGTACACTGGCAAAGGCGTTCACCTCCGCATGACCCTCGCCACAACGTACGTGGTAGCCTTCGCCGATAATTTTAGAGGTAAGAAGTGAGAGGTGAGAGGTGAGAGGGGCAACGATTACAGCCCCCACCATAGGATTGGGGCGTGCTCCCTGAATACCATTTGCAGCCAGTTGAATGCAACGCTGCATGTAAAATTCGTCGTTCGTCATAGCTGCAAAATTATAGAAAAAAGATGAAAACACCAAATAAAATTAAATTTATTTGGATATTTGCTTGATTTACACTATCTTTGCCGGCAGAAACAAATAAAAAGAACATCCCTATGAAAAAAACTATTAACTCCCTATTCGTGATGTTGTTGATGACAGCCGGAATATTTGTACTATCGGGCTGTAGTAAGGACGACGATAATCAAGCTGGCAAGCAGACGAAAGATGATGTTGTGCTGCCGGCCAGTCCGCTGTTGGATACTGCGAAATCATTTAACGAGCAGCTGTCAGACCTAAACTTCCAAGAACTGGAAGGACTGAAAGAGGTGGTACCCTATACGACAGCAATGACCCGTGCTGACGAGAATAACGAACGCACTGAGTTTGAGAATAAACTGTCGGAACTGCTAACCTTGCTGGAAGGCGAGCAGGCTAAGACACGTGCCGTGACGCTGGGACGTCGATTCTCGTTCCAAGCCTTTAACGATGCCCTTAGCCTGGCATGGGATTTGTCGGTGACATTAGGTGACATGGGCGAGAGCAGCTCTTCGTGGTTTGGTCTGAACACCACCAAAAGGGGTGAGGTAAACTATACCGCCAAGGATGGCAGCCTGTATACGGTGAAGGGTGAAATCATCAAGGAAGTGACCATCAAGTGGCGAGGTTTCAAGACGCGGACGGTGGTGAACAAAGCCAGCGAGTTCTATATCTATAAGAACAATGAACAAGTGGTGAGGATTGAGTCTGGTTCGGAGAGCGAGCGTCCCTGGTGGTTGCCGATTATCATTAAAGACTATTTCTATAATGGTCAGCTGTACTATCGCGACTATGAAATTAACCTGACATATGACAAGAACAGCTCGCACAGACGCACAGTAGACCTGACCTACGGCAAGGTGGGTGAAGAAACTCCGTTGCTGACCATGACCGCCCACCTGGAAGACGATGGCGATCTCCTGAAGTTGCTCACTCACGATGTCAAGGTGCATGCCGACTTCACCGTCAAGGCAATGGACAATAATTTGGTCTTTGTCGGCACGACGGATAATGTCAACTATCTGGTAGTCAACGGAATAAAGATTGCCAAATGTATGGAAGAAGGTACGACTGAACAGGAATGTAAGGCTATCGTTGCAGACTTCAACAACAACCTAAAGCTGTCACTGCTGATGGCAGACGTACCAGTTGGCGATCTATATATGGATGCCGTGCAAAATACCCAGAATGGTCTCTACTACCCAACGGTGATGATACACTCCGAGATGTTGGGTAATAAGGATTATTCAGTGATAGCCATTCTGCAAATGCTGGGTGTTGAATTGCCTGAGATTTTTAGAACGGTAGCGCAGATTAGCCAATGACTTATCGCCAGCTGTGGCAACGATTAGTCCCTGTTTATGGCGAGGGCGAGGCACAGGCCATTGCGAGACTCATCTATGAGGTACGCTATGGCTTGACATTAAGTGACCTGCTGATGGGTCGTGACAGTAGCGTGCCACAAGACGAACTGGAGCAGATTGCAATTAGGCTGGAGCGACAGGAGCCTGTGCAGTATATATTGGGGCAGGCAGACTTTTGCGGCAGGATGTTTGTGGTCAATAAACATGTACTGATTCCTCGGCCCGAAACAGCAGAACTCTGCCAATGGATAGTTCCTAGCAAAAAAATACTTGACATCGGCACAGGTTCTGGTTGTATTGCCATTACGCTGGCAGCTGAGATGCCTGAGGCTGAGGTGACGGCATGGGATATCTCAGAAGAGGCGTTAAAAGTCGCAGAGGAGAATGCTAAACGTACCGATGTTCATGTGAAGTTCGAACAAGTGGACATCTTACATCTGCCCTCTTCCATCTTACATCTTACCTCCGCTTTCGACCTCATCGTCAGCAATCCCCCTTATATATGTAATAAGGAACGCGAGACAATGGAAACTAACGTATTGGAACACGAACCTCATACGGCGCTGTTTGTGCCTGACGACAACCCGTTGCTGTTTTATCGTGCCATAGCGCAATACGGACAGACGGCACTGAAAGAGGGCGGGTGGTTGTATTTCGAGATAAATCCCCTTTACGCTGAGGATCTCCGCGCGATATTGAGTAAAATGTCGTACTACGACATCGAGATCAAGGAAGACCAATACGGTAAACAACGAATGATAAGAGCAAAACTATGAAAAGTGAGAAAGAAGCCTACCTGACGTTGGCGGCTTTGTGTGCACAAGCCGAGCACTGCCAATGGGAAATGCTGGAAAAGATGCGTCGTTGGGAAGTGCCCGAGGAAGCACAGGCCCGCGTGATGCAACGTTTGGTAAAGGAACGCTATGTCGATGACGAGCGCTATGCACAGGCTTTCGTCAAGGATAAGATCCGATATAACAAATGGGGCCGTCGTAAGGTCGATCAGGCGTTGTGGCAGAAACATATCGATGAAGATATCCGCAAACGTGTGCTCGACGAGGTAGATGATGATGAATACCTCAAGGTGTTGCGCCCTTTGCTAAAACAGAAACGCAAGTCGACGAAAGCCAATAACGACTACGAATTGAATCAGAAACTGATGCGCTTTGCATTGGGACGCGGCTTTACGTTTGATATCATCAGCCAGTGTATTGACGTGGAAGAAGAACCAGAGGAAGATGATTTTTAAATGAACAATGAACTGGTGGACGCGTTTTCTTGACTTTATCTCGCCGCGGCAATGTGTGGTCTGCGGTGAACGACTATCACCCACAGAACGAAGCCTTTGTTCCGTGTGCGTGCTGCACCTGCCTCGTACCACCTATCAGTTTACACCTAATGACAACCCTATGGCCCAGTTGTTCTGGCATCTGACGCCTGTGGAACGTGCTGCAGCACTGTTGTTTTACGAGCCTCATTCGGAGATGGCACGCATTGTTTACGACATGAAATACCACGACCGCCCGGATATTGGTGAGGATATGGGGAGGCTGATGGCCAACGAGATGGAGTTTGCACGCTATTTCGACGGTATCGACGTCCTGCTTCCCGTGCCGTTAAGTCGCAAACGCTTGCGACAACGCGGCTATAATCAGAGTGAACAATTGGCCATTGGAATTAGCGACATTACCAATCTGCCTATCGCCACCAAAGCCCTGCGTCGCAAACATTTTGTCAAGAGCCAGACGCAGCTCAGCCGTCATGAACGTCAGGAGAACGTAGCAGACATCTTCGAGTTATGCGACGATAGCCCGCTGAAAGGTAAACACGTACTACTCGTTGACGACATCTGCACCACAGGAGCAACGCTGATAGCCTGCGTTGATGCCCTCAAGGACGTCGAAGGCATCCGCCTTAGTGTACTGACTTTAGGCTATACGAAAACATAGCCGTGTGCAATCGGTTGCACACTACTGTCGCCACGAAACTGTTAATTGTCAATTGTCAATTATCAATTAATCCGTATCTTTGCAGTATAAAAACTAATAACCCAATGATTATGAAACGTTTATTCGCATCTATCATTACACTTTTAGCAACCCTGCCCATGCTGTCGCAGGGTTGGCCAGAGAATTATCCCGGTGTCATGTTGCAAGGCTTCTATTGGGACGGTTACGCCGATGCGCAGTGGTCAAGACTTGAAAAGCAAGTAGACAATCTTGCAACGACGTTTGATTTGCTGTGGCTGCCACAGAGTGCCAATTGCGGTGGTCAGTCGATGGGCTACGACGACCTCTATTGGTTCCCAGGCCATTACGATAGCTCGTTCGGAACAGAAGAAGAGCTGAAATCGCTGATTGCCACATTCAAGGAGAAAGGTATTGGCACCATTGCAGATGTGGTGATTAATCACCGTAAGAATGTCTCGAATTGGGTGGACTTCCCTAAGGAGACGTATAATGGCGTGACTTACGAGCTGAAGTCGACGGACATCTGTGCCAATGATGATGGCGGCAAGACCAAGACTTGGGCCACGCAGAATGGTTACTCGCTCTCGTCGAACAACGACACTGGCGAGGGGTGGGACGGTATGCGCGACTTGGACCATAAGAGCGAGAATGTGCAGGCAAACGTAAAAGCCTACTTGAAAATGCTGCTTGAATATTTTGGCTATGTGGGATTCCGCTATGACATGGTAAAAGGCTATAGTGGTTCATATACCAAATTGTATAATGAATACAGTGGGCCTCAGTTCTCTGTCGGTGAATGCTGGGACAGTAGCAATACCATTAAGAACTGGATAGAAGCCACAGGCAAGACCAGTGCCGCCTTCGACTTCCAGTTCCGCTATACTGTACGCAATGCCATCAACAAAAATGACTGGACCTATCTGGGGAAACAGAACGAGAGCAACTGGCCGCTGGTGAGCGACAAATACAGTTCGGGCAGCTATCGCCAGTATGCCGTAACCTTTGTGGAAAATCACGACACAGAATATCGTTCGGCAACGGCTCAGCAGGATCCCATCCGCAAGGATACGTTGGCTGCTAACGCCTATCTGCTGGCTATGCCGGGTACACCCTGTGTATTCCTGAAGCACTGGCAGGCCTATAAGCAGGAGATAGCCAATATGGTGGCTGTGCGTAAGGCTGTAGGAATCACCAACATGAGCACTCCAACCAACATTGCAAGCGAAAAGAACTATTATGCTGTGCAAGTGGCTGGCAGTGACGGTAAGGAACTGCTTTGCGTCGTCGGTAAGGATGCCGCCACTTACACACCGAATAGCAATGCTTGGAAAAAGGTCATCAGCGGTTATCACTACGTCTACTACGTACAAGGTATTGAGCCCAACGACATTACACTGCCTGAGCTGAAACAGGACGAGCAGCCACAGGATGGCGTGTATAATGGCGTTCCCTCATTCTGCACGATCAATGAAGGCGAGATATGTGCCTTCTTTGAGGCTCCTACGACATGGGGTAGCCAGATATTCACATGGGCTTGGATGAATGGTGGCGATGGCAAAGATTATGTGGGCACAAACTGGCCTGGTGTTGCAGCAACGCTGATTGGAACGGCTGACAATGGTAACAAGGTGTTCAAATGGGTTTCGGCAAAGGCGACTGCTCCCGATAATATCATTTTCAGTGGTGGCGGTAACAAGACGGCCGATTTATCCTTCACGAATACCGGCTATTATACTAAGGATGGTTGTCAAGACGTGGTAACAACAGACATTCAAGAAGTCAGATGGCAGATGTCTGATGGCAGAAGTGAGATGTACGATTTGCAAGGTCGCAGAATCGGCTATCAGTCGTCATCCGTCAAGCCTCAGAAAGGTCTGTATATTATTAACGGGAAAAAGGTCGTGATTAATTAAATACGGCACGCACCACAAACCAGCAGTGCAGCAAGAACGTCTGCACAGGACCATAGTGGTGAGCCATCACACGATAACGCTCCAAGAGGGAAGCACGATGATTCTGCGTCGTGGTTCCCTCTTCGGTATAGTTAGCCACAACCATCTGCGTGTTACACAACTTCAAACCCATGCGTTCCGTCTCCTTCATCACACGGATACACCAGTCGACATCGGCAGAGAAACGATAGCGTGTGTCGTACTGCTGATTCTTGGCAATATCGGTACGGGCATAAAAGGCCTGATGGCATACCAACATACCCTTACGGAACGAACGCCATGTAAGCTGCTGGGGAGGTTGGTGTTGGCGAGGATGCAGATAACGACCCTCACCATCCACGATATCGGTATTGCCATAAAGCACACCAGGAAGTTCGTCCGACGGCAATTCATTCAGTTGACAACGCTGAACAATCTGTTCCAACGTATCAGCCTGCGGAAAGAAATCACCTGCATTCATATAGACAATATAATCACCAGAAGCCTGCGTCAAACCTTTGTTCATGGCGTCGTAGATGCCGTGATCAGGCTCAGACAGGATGATCACCTTATGGTCGTTGCCCGAAGCGTCGCTCTTTTCTTTATAAGCCTCAGCCATTTGTAACGTGTTGTCTTTCGAAGCGCCATCTACTATCAAGTGTTCTACCCCTTCATAGGTCTGACCATATACGCTGTCAAGTGTTCGCTGCAACACTTTCTCGGCATTATAAGTTATCGTTACTACAGTAAAACGTATCATATATTATAGAGTCTTAACGATTGTAGCTGGATTTCCTGCTACTATACAATTATCCGGAACGTCATGAAACACCACCGAACCTGCGGCAATCTTAACATTATTACCAATACGGATACCACCATAGACGATGGCACCGGTGTAGATACTCACATTGTCACCAATTGTGGGACGACCGCCTTTGCCATTACCCAACGTGACCATTTGCAGGCAATAGAAATTACAACCTATGCTTTCGGCATTCAGGTACGTCGCGTAGTTGTGTTCAAAATGAGCACCAGGACCAATACTCGGACACCAAATGGTCAATGTACGCTCTGGCGGAAGCAGCCATTGGATAGGAGCAGCAAGATACTCCCCTATTCTATAATAGAACAGATTACGGAACGTACGTTCACGGGTACAAGCCTTGATGAAGTTCAGCACAGTGGGTTTGCCATCCTGTACCTTCGTCAAATCGTCGGCTATCGTCTTTTTCTTGCAAAGGAAAAGAAAGATATGCGGCAACATGCGCAAAGTCGACGCCGAGAGTAATATGGTTTGTGTCAATGGATTCATCCGTTCAGACTTTTGGGTTTCATTCGTAACTGATATTCCTCGATATAACGATTAGCAACGCTCTGTTGAGAGTAACAGCGAGCCACCTTTTTCACGCACTCATGGCTTAACTCGTCATAATCAGCCTCAGCCAAAACATAGTGAATGCCGTAGGCCAAATCGTTAGCATCGCAGGGTTGAGCCACATAACCGTTTGACTGATGGTCAATCATCTCAGGAATGCCACCGACACGGAAACTGACACAAGGGACGCCACAGGCCATTGCTTCCATCAGCGTATTAGGCAGGTTATCCTCCAACGAAGGCAACACAAAGACATCAGCTGCATTATACACGCTGACAATACGTTGCGGATCACTGACATATCCCAATGGATAGGACGGCAACGCCAGCTGTGATGCCACCTCCTCAGCATGTCCGCCAAGGATGGCAACACCAGTATTCTTCCGCATTTCAGGGTGTTGCTGAACCAGCTTTTGGATAGCCTCCACAAAATAGTTCATACCCTTACGAGGGTCCGTCACACGCTGAGAAACAAACAGAATAATACGACTATCGACAGGTAATCCTAATGTCTGGCGAGCCTGCTGCTTGTTCTGTGGACAAAACACACGTGAATCAATGGCATTGGGAATACTGACGATACGCTGTCCTGCTAACAACGCACTCTTCTTGGCCTCACCAGCAAGCCACTCACTGCAACAGACAAAAGTAATGCATTGGCCTTGAAGCATTCGCTCTTTCTGTCTCCAAACCCGCTTAGCCATACTGCCACCCGGCAGGAGAGGACATTTCGTACATTCTACCTGATATTGTTCACAGCCACGACAATAATGACAAATAGCCGTCGCTGGCCATATATCGTGCATCGTCCATACCACAGGTTTACCGCTCTCCAGAATCTTGCGGATATTGTTCAACGACAACATTCCCTGATTAATCCAATGCAGGTGAATAATGTCGGCCTCCTGAAATTCTGGCAATTTCGTAATGTCAGTGCCACAATTGGCAATATCTATTTCGAACAAGTGTTCGCGTTTAAAATGCAGTCGCGTCCATACAACAAAGCGTTCCCATAGGAAATTCCATTGCTGGCGCCAAGATTGCGGCAAGGCAGAAACCGTCAACTGGTCCGTTTCCTTATCACGAACCAGCATCTTTGCCTTCACACCATTGTTGTTCAATGCATCCATCAGGCGGTGGGCTGCAACTGCTGCCCCACCCGTCCGTTCGCTCGTATTTATTATCAGTACTCGCATACCTTATTATATATATGCCGACAAAGGTACGAATAAGTGAGGACAATACAAAATAAATTGGCATTTATTTTATTTGTCGAACGAAAGTACTTTCTCGTGAAACGAAAAGGTACGAATAAGTGAGGACAAAACAAAAAGAAAAAGGGTAAAAAATACATGTTATCGCGCACATCACTTGATTTAAATCAAGAACAACGCATTTTTTTGAGAAAAAAGATAGTAAAAACTTGTAGGAATCTAAAAAGTTCGTACCTTTGCATTGTCAAACGAAAGGATGACACTTGACTAAGTGAGGTCAAGATTCTTTAATAGATTGTTTTAGGTTAGTAGTAATATTTATAGTTTTAGGTTTTTAGTTATTGGTAAGAAGAAAGTTTTAAATGTGTTAGGATAACAGTGATCGCTGTGAAGCGCTCATAACTTTCTTTTCTAAGGAAATCGTTTTAATAAAATAATATGCTGCCGCAAGGCAGACCTCCAGTCGAAAGACTGGAATTGTTTCGAATACAAAGGATTTTTAGTTAAACATAGGCTTTTTGAATACCACTGCTCGTTGATGAGTAGTGGTATTTTTTTATTTTTCAATAAGAGCCACTGCGTAAGCGGAAATACCCTCTTGTCGCCCAGTAAAACCCAATTTCTCTGTCGTCGTAGCCTTAATAGAGATGGCGTCGACATCGCAACCAATTACTTGCGCCATTGTCTGTTGCATCTGAGGAATATGCGGATTCATCTTTGGCCGTTCGGCACATATCGTTGCGTCGATATTCACCAACCGATAACCCTTGGTTGCTATCAATTCAATGGTTTTCTTCAAGATAATCTTGCTGTCCATGCCGTCTGTTTCCGCTGAAGTATCCGGAAAGTGATAGCCAATATCTCGCATATTGGCAGCTCCCAGAATAGCATCACAGATAGCATGTATCAATACATCGGCATCACTGTGGCCCAGCAGACCCAGTTCGTGTTCCAACTTTATTCCACCCATCCATAGGTCGCGTCCCTTTACTAATTGGTGGACGTCATAGCCCATTCCTACTCTTATCATGTTTTCGTTATTGCGTTATGTCGTTATTCCGTTATGTCGTTATTCCGTTATTACGTTATTACGTTATTACGTGATTCCGATTTATTTTTTGAATAAGTCCTTGATGCCATCCATATCGAAGGCTAGCGTAAAGCGCAGTGTCTGGTCCAGAGGATTGCTACGGGCCGTAGAGATGACATAACCCACATCCAGCGAGAATACATTCATGCGGAAACCACCACCGATTGTAAAATACTTACGGTTACCCTTATTCTCCGACTCATGATGATAACCGGCACGCAGCGAGAACTGGTCGTGATAGACATACTCTGCACCCACACTCCACTGAATCTCCTCCAATTCCTCCTTGAAGCCGCCCGGTGCATCGCTAAAGCTCTTAATCATACCACTGAATGAGCTGACATCGCTGTATTCAGAGATGACACGCTCCTCGTACTCCTCCTTCGTTTCGCCATCATTCTGCTTGGGAACCGTGGGAACCATCAACTTATTGGCATCGGCAGCAATGGTGAAACGATTGTATTCATCAACAGGAATCATCAGTGAAGCACCTAACCTGAGATTGGCAGGCAAGAACTGCGAACGGTCGTCACCGAAATAGGTAATCTTCGAACCCATATTCTGGAGTACCAAACCTAAGCCCAATTGGCATTCACGCTGTCCAATATTGATATAATTGTTGTAATAAGCATGAATATCAGCAGCAAAGGCAGAAGCCGGCGAAGCATCCTCCGTGTAGTCGAAACGCAAGTCACTATAAATCCAGCGCAGAGCCACACCCAGCGAGAACTTCTCAGTCAACATCAGGGCGGCACCGACGTCAAGCGACATCTCGTAGGGTTTCACCGTCATGGCGTTATCTTCGAGCGAAGTCATCACTTCACCCAGCGAGAAATAACGCAACGAACCACTAATCGACGCATTGTCACCGATGCGATAATAGCCTGCCACATAAGCTAGGTCGATGTCATTCACCAACTGTCGCAGCCACGGAGTGTAGTTCAATGCAATACCTGCACGACTGATACAGAACGGATACTTAGCAAGGTTCCAGTACTGCGAGTTCACATCAGGATCTGTGGCCGCACCGACATCACCCATACCTGCCGAACGGGCATCAGGAGCGATGGTCTGCGAGATGACAGCATGTTCAACGGGGTTGAACTGGCTCTTGGTATCCTGTGCACGGACAATCAGTCCCAAGAACAGACTAGCTGTCAATAAGATTATCTTTTTTGTTGTCTTCATATTCCTTTATTTATGAGTTATAACTATCAATTTCTTAGCTTTCGAAGCATAGCTGCTGCCGTCACTGGCTATACGCAACCGATAGAGGTAAACACCCGTTTGCAGACGACGTCCGCCATCCACCGTCAGATCCCAGTCTACAGAATAGCTGTTATCTGCAGGAATGCCGTTCTCTGTATACGACCACAGATGACGTCCGGAAATGTCAAACACGTCCAAAATAATATCCATATTACTACCCGTCCTGTCATGCAGGATGCGGAACGATGTCGTTGTCGTGGCTGGATTCTTCGTTGCCTCAACGTCGAAGAACAACGGTTCCAGACCTTTTACGACCTTGAATGTAAGTTCTGCCGTCGACGAGTTATTCAGTATGTCCCAAGCACGGAACAGCAATTTATGTTCTCCATACGACAGTTCGGGAATGCTATAGCCTATCGTTCCCGTAGTATAGCTGCCAAAGTCGTACTTGAAATAATCGTTCAACGAATAAGTCTTCGTCATGTCACCGTCGATAATCAGCTCCAGGTCATGACCGATGCCGCTACCTGCCGCATTGATGCCATCCTCGTCGTTCAGCTGAGCGACGAAGTAAGGCGTCGGATTGACGCTACCACCATTGACAAACGACTCACTATTCAGATAACAATAGATGTTAGGTCCCGCTCCATCGTGTGGAAGCGGTCCCGAACCGCTCATCTTCACCTGATCGCAAATACCGCTGGCCTCCATAGTCTTATCGTTGCTGACGGCATAGAGGTTGATGAGTCCGTTTGCATCGGAATAGCTGATATCCTTAGGAACAGCAAAAGTCAGCGTGAATCGTCCGTCCTTCACCGCATTATTACCATTGAAGAGCACGTTCTGACGGTCGTAGTACACAAAGGGATCTTCAGCCTCCGTTGGGTCATTCAACTTACAAACCACCCGTTCGAGCGCATCTCGCACTATCGTCGTCAGCGTGCCATTAAATCCAATAGCGGGCTGTCCGTCCTCTTCCAGGATATGTCCACTGATGGTTGCTGTCGATCCTGCATTCAGAATCTGCGTCTGACTATCCGTTAAAGGCACATGGTTGATGGAATCAATCCGGATACTCATCGTTGGCGCTGCCAGTCTCATAGCAGGGTCGCCCAATAACGTATATTGCAGCTTGTTCTGCGTGCGGTCAGTGGAGTAAACAGGATTCCCGTTCACATATCCGGTGATGATACCAGTTTCTATGAGTTCGTTCTTTGCCCGTCGTACAGCTTCACCGATGGGGAGTAGCTGTGCGTTGTCGTCCTGACTTAGCACATGACGGGTAAATGCCAGGTTCATCAGTCGGTTCTGAGTCTGATATACTGTACGTGTCGTACCATAGAACGCCACAGCACCGCCTTTCTTGTTAAAGAATGCCGTCTCACCGATATTCTCTTCTTGTCCGTCAAAAGGCATAATGTCACAAGAGGCCGTCAACCACAAAGGCAGTCGCGGCGACACATTCTCGAAATCGGCCAAACGCAGCACATATTCATGTGAAATAGCGTCGGCACGCCCGTGTCCAGCATAATTCATCATCAGCGCACCTTGCTGCATCTGCTGTTTGATGAGTCGCGTCACGTCAGGATAACTGTTTCCCGTCGAAGAACTGACACGGGTGTAGGCATCCCACATGACACGCTTTACCTGATAAGCCGGATAGAGTTGTTCCACCATCCGTGCGACGCTATCGGCATCCTGCATGTGGGCATTCTCATTACCATCGTCACCCATAAAGCAAAGCAGGTTTTGCCAAGCACCGGCATTATCGTTGTTGACATAGCTTTCTATTTTATCTACCACGCCAGCGGCATCGTCAGCCGTTCGTGCAGAGATACGTCCTACTGCCACATCAGCCTTTGCCGTCAGCATATTGCCTCCTTCGCCGTCGTCCATCAGACAGAAATAGTCGTCCGTTACATAGCAATCAGTGGCACTCGACGAGTTCTCGCTCTCATAGCAGAGCAGGAAATCGTCAGGTGAATAGCCTTTCCATTCCGCACTGGCCATACGGTTGTCCCATGCACCATCACCCATCAGCAACAAATAACGCGGCATATCTGCATCTGTCCCTGCGCGGTCGTAAAGCATCTTCAGGTAACGGCGATAGGCATTGGCATCCGGAGTTCCGCTGGAAAACTCGTTGAACAGTTCGTCAGCAGGAACGATAGTAACCCTCAAGCCGTCCTCCTGCTCATGCATTGTCTTCAGACGTTCTGCCTGTGCCTTGAGTTTTTGCGTCGTAGGAATGATAATGACCATATCTGCAAATGCATCGGCATGGTGGTCCTGATTCGTGATGTTATAGACATATTCCGGAACGGGGAATGTAGCAGACAAGTCTGGAGCTGCAGCGGGTTCATTGGCATGTAGGGAAATATAGTCCAATCGCACCGTAGCGCTGCCAGAGAGATTCTTGATAGTCACCTTGTTAGATGTCTGCAGGTTATGAACGGCCTTCATACTCATCGCCTGACGCATCTTTTCATAACTGCCGTGCGCCGTGATTGTGACGGAATCCAGAGGAACATCATTCAGGCTGATAGACACCTTTGCGGCATCATCCGCCGTCACCACCGTTGTCATCTGTCCTTCAGCGCCTGTTCCTTTTGTCGCAATGGTAAAAGTATGGCTTCCGCCTGCTCCTATCGCCGTCGCATCATACAAGTTACGACCTCCATGGAACCAGGCGAAGTCGTCAACCTCATACAAGGAGTTATAGTCGTCCGCCAAAGGATAATACTTTTCCTTGAATTCCGCTTCACTCATAGTCAGCGCAGTACTGTCGTTTTCCGTCAGGAAATAATAGCCATAGTTCGAATACGGATTACGAATACGTTTATGGCTGGCATCCCAAGTGACTGGTCCAATGGCATAGAACAGTTTCCGTCCTCCGACCTCACACGTCGGTACTTCCATCAGATCGTCGGTTTCTGCCAGATAGGTGGCCGTCAGCGTCTCGGGCTGCATTCCACCGCCATAACCATAGATCTTGACCTTATTGATATCCGAGAAACCAGCCTTTTTGATCAAATCAGTGGTTACTTGATAGATACCCGTCGACGGCACAGCGATTTTTGCCCATTTGCCCGTTGCCAACACAGAATGATCAGCATAACGCTGCGTTGCAGCCCTTTTACCTCTGACCACTGACTTCTGACCCCTGACATCCAGCATAAAACTTACTAGTTTCTGGAATCGGCCATCACGGAATACCAGCGGAATAAACGAGACTGTCAATTCTCCCTGTTTCCTATCTACGCTAATGACCTGCGATACCTCAGGCATGGCGGGCAGAGACTTCGACATAATCTTTTCACAGCGTTCGATGTCGGCCTCACTCATCGGAATAAATTCTGGATAGACAATGGAAACAGTATAGACGGAGTCGGCATAGTCCGGTCCCAGCGGCACATGATGGGTGAATACCGGCAACAACGAATCAATCCTGACCTGCTCAGCAGTCAGGTTGAAAAATCGTTGCTGTGCTTTGGCCGTCAGGCTCATCAGCAACAATCCTATACCTATTATATATATAAAGCGTCTCACTTACAATTGAATTCCAATACTTTTCTTTCTTCCAGCCACCCTTCCAGATGGTCGTTGATATGAACAGGACCGACGCCCACAGGAGTTCCTGTATATAACAGGTCACCGGTTTTCAGCGTGAAGAACTGCGAAATATAAGCTATCAGCTCGTCAATCTTATAGAGCATATCGCTCGCACAGCCTTCCTGCACCGTCGTCCCATTGATGTCGAGATGGAAGTGCAACGCCTGCACATCCAGGAATTTTTCTTTCGGCACCCACTCGCCAATCACCGCCGACCCGTCGAAACCCTTACAGATTTCCCAGGGATGCCCCTCTTTGCGGGCCTCACGCTGCCAGTCACGTGCCGTAAAGTCAATACCTACAGTGACAGCGTCATAATAACGGTGGGCGAAGCGCTCGGGAATGCTCTTGCCCAGCCTGCAGATGCGTACTACCAGCTCTGTCTCATAATCCACCTGCTCGCTCCAGTCGGGGATGAAGAACGGCTTATGGTCCTTCAGCATCGCGGAGTCTGCTTTGGTGAAAATAACAGGCCTCTCTGGTTTATATAACGCGCCATCCAGCTCTTTATTGTGCTGGATATAATTCATTCCTACAGCAAATATCTTCATATTTCTCTAATTTTTGGTGCAAAGATACAAAAATATTGTGTATCTTTGCAGCGAAAATGAAGAAAATAACGTTTATCATCCTCCTGTTGGTAGCAGTACTGACCGTTTCTGCACAGCCACAGGGCGACCCACGAAGCATCTCTTTGATGGGTATTCCCATCGAAGGACCTATCGACTCGCTGCGACAGACGCTGGCAGAAGCCCAGTTTGCAGAATGGGGACAGTCCGACGATGGCGAAGACTATTATTTCCGTGGCAATTTCTACGGTTTCCGCTCGAAGCTGATGGTCAGCGTGGCTCCTGAGACGAAATTCGCCACGTCGGCCTACATCACTATCGGTCCTTATAGCACACAGAAAATGTTAGACAAGAACCTGCAGTATTTCCTTTATAAGTTAGAAAAGGATCACGGAAAATTCACGCAGCGTGACGACAGCTGGTTCTACATCGACGATTTCGGCAGCATCAAACTCTCTATCATCGACAATGACAACGGTTCCCACGACATCCGCGTGCTGTATCTTGGTTCCACTCCTTATTATAAGGATGCCCTTTCCATGGGACTGCGTGGCGATGTTCAGGAGGTCGTGACGGAGAATGCCGTCGCTGAAGACCAGTTCATGCACTTCCACGGAAATGGCCAGATAGAGAATCTCGACCTTATCGACCGCGAATATAACCGCTATGGTTATCTGCTTCGGGCACGTATGAAGGAACAGGAGGGTTTCAGCTCAATTACCTATGCCTACGACGACAGCTACCGCCTCGTCAAACGTACGCTGACCAACGAAGAGGCTGGCATCAGCTATGTCAACGACTACACATACAACGACCAGGACGAGGTGTTGACGCAGAATCAGAAAGTGTTCGACAAAAGTGGCGAGTGCATCATGACCATCAATATGCGCAACAACTACATCACACGCGACGACAACGGCAATTGGACCAGCAACTCGCTCAGTCTGACCTATTGGGAAAAAGGTTCGAAGACTCAGAATACTACCGTCCTACAACGGCGGACACTTGCCTATTGGGAGTGACGTAATGTCGTAATAACGTAATAACGAAAAAATGGCACAGGGACAGATACAGGAACAGCGGCTCACGCAGCAACAGAAACTGACGCAGAGCATTACGCAGCAACAGTTGTTGCAGGCGCAACTCACTGAGTTGCCCATTACCCAACTGCTGGAACGTATCAAGACCGAGATGGACGACAACCCTGCGCTGGAACTCTCCCCAGAAGAAAATCTAGATAATCTAGATCCTCTAGAAAATCTAGACACCCCCAAAAACGACACCGACGACTACGAACAGGAGGAGCGCCAATCTGCTCTGGATGCTGCCTTGGAGTCTATTGGTCGCGACGACGAGGACCTGCCGGTCTATCAAGGCGGCCAGTCCAATCAGGAGGATCGCGAGGAAATGGTCTATGGCCAGACGGAATCGTTTATGGATCAGCTGAACGAACAGATGAACATGGCCAACATCACCGAACGCCAGCGCGACATCATGGAATATCTCATTGGTTCGTTGGACGATGACGGACTGCTGCGCAAGTCGCTAGATAACATCAGCGACGAACTGGCCATCTATCACCATCTCGACGCTACGACGCACGAAATAGAACAAGTACTGCTGCTGTTACAAGAGTTTGACCCTGCCGGCATCGGAGCACGTTCGCTGCAGGAATGTCTGTTGCTGCAGATTCAACGGCGCGACCCGTCCCGTCTGAGAGACCTCATGGAGAAAACCATCAGCGAATATTTTGAGCTTTTCACCAAGAAACACTGGCAACGCCTGCAACAGGTGCTGAAACTGAGTGACCTGCAGGCAGAGACGCTCATTGCTGAACTACGCAAGTTGAATCCGAAACCCGGTTCTTCCATCAGTGAAACAGTCGGACGTTCCCTGCAACAGATTACCCCTGATTTCATCATCGATACTCACGACGACGGCACGGTGACCTTCTCACTGAATGCTGCCGAAGTGCCGGAACTATGCGTCTCGCCGTCGTTCACCGACACGCTGCGCGACTATCAGGACAACAAGGAACACCTCAGTCGCCAGATGACGGAGGCTTTGGTGTATACGAAGAAGAAGGTCGAAGCCGCTCAGGGTTTCATCGATGCTATCCAGGTGCGTCGCCACACGCTGACCGTTACCATGCGGGCCATCATCCAGTGGCAGCACCGTTTCTTCGAGGATGGCGACGAGGCCTCGTTGCGCCCGATGATACTGAAAGACATTGCCGAACGTACGGGACTGGACATCAGTACCATCTCACGCGTCAGCAATTCGAAATACGCCCAGACACGCTGGGGTACATTCCCCTTGCGCCATTTCTTCAGCGACGGTTATACGACAGCTGATGGTGAGGAACTCTCGACGCGTGAAATCAAAGCCGCCCTTCAGGAACTCGTCGAAGGGGAAGACAAGCGCAAGCCTCTGAGCGACGAGACACTTAAAGACCTGTTGGCCGAGAAAGGCTATCCCATAGCCCGTCGTACCGTATCGAAATATCGCGAACAACTGGGCATCCCAGTAGCAAGACTAAGAAAATGAAACGAGAAAAGGAAATCATCTTGGTTGCTCGCATCATGAGCATGGTGTTCACGCCATTCTACCTACCCATCGTAGGACTGGTGGCACTCTTCGTGTTCAGCTATCTCAGCATGTTCTCCTGGCCCTACAAGCTACAGGTACTACTGCTGACTTATCTGTTCACCATCCTCCTCCCTACCCTGCTCATCCACCTTTACCGCCGCTATCAGGGCTGGAACCTTATCGAACTGGGCCACCGCGAACGACGCATGGTGCCGTACGTCATCTCCATCATCTGCTATTTCACCTGCATCTATGTCATGGAGCGTCTCCACATGCCTCATTTCATGGGTTCTATCGTGGTAGCAGCCTTGACATTGCAGATTGTCTGTGCACTCATCAACGTCTGGTGGAAGATTTCCACCCACACGGCAGCCATCGGAGGCGTGGGCGGAGCACTCTTTGCCTTTGCCTACTATCTGGGATTCAATCCTGTGTGGTGGCTTTGTCTGGTATTCATCGTAGGCGGAATTGTCGGCACCAGCCGTATGATTCTGCGCCAACACACGCTGGCTCAGGTGGTTGTCGGATTCTGGACGGGTTTCTTCAGCGCCGCCATAGCGATACTTTTCCTTTAAAACATCGTAATAACGGAATAACGAAATCACGGAATAACGATATAACGATATAACGAAATAACGAAAAAAATATGACCCCATTAGTAAGCATTATCATGGGCAGCACTTCTGACCTGCCCATTATGGAAAAAGCCTGTAAGCAACTCAACGACTTACAGATTCCGTTTGAAGTCAACGCTCTCTCGGCACACCGCACACCCGAAGCTGTAGAAGAGTTTGCCCGTGGCGCCAAAGAACGCGGACTGAAAGTCATCATCGCCGCAGCTGGCATGGCCGCAGCACTGCCTGGCGTCATTGCCGCCTCAACGACACTGCCAGTCATCGGTGTACCCATCAAGGGAATGCTCGACGGACTGGATGCCATGCTCTCGATTATCCAGATGCCTCCAGGCATTCCTGTAGCTACCGTTGGCGTGAATGCCGCACAGAATGCAGCCATCCTCGCTGTCGAAATGCTGGCACTCACTGATGATGCCATTGCCCAGCGACTTGCCGACTACAAGAGCGGCCTCAAGGCTAAGATTGAAAAGGCAAATAAGGACTTAGCAGAAGTGAAGTATGAGTACAAGACGAATTAGTACGGTTTGTCACGTAGGTAATATCGCCATCGGTGGCGATAATCCCATCCGCATACAGTCGATGGCAACTACGGACACCAACGACACGGAAGCCAGCGTGGCTCAGGCCAAACGCATCATTGATGCTGGTGGTGAACTGGTTCGTTTCACCACCCAAGGCACTCGCGAAGCGGAGAACATGAAGAATATCTCTGCCCGTCTGAAGGCTGACGGCTATAACACACCGTTGGTGGCTGACGTTCATTTCACGGCACATACGGCTGATGTCGCTGCGCAGTACTGCGAAAAGGTCCGCATCAATCCCGGCAACTACGTCGATCCGGGCCGTACTTTCAAACATCTGGAATATACCGACGAGGAATATGCCGAGGAACTGAAGAAGATTGAGGCCAAGCTCGTGCCTTTTATCAATATCTGTAAGGAGCATCACACCGCCGTGCGTATCGGTGTAAACCACGGTTCGCTCTCCGACCGCATTATGTCGCGCTACGGCGATACACCTGAGGGAATCGTCGAGAGTTGTATGGAGTTTCTGCGCATCTTCCGTCGAGAACAGTTCGACGACGTTGTGATTTCCATCAAAGCCTCGAACACCGTCGTGATGGTCACCACCGTGCGTCTGCTGGTGAAAACGATGGATGCTGAGGACATGCACTATCCCTTGCACCTCGGCGTTACTGAAGCCGGTGAAGGCGAGGACGGACGCATCAAGAGTGCTGTTGGCATTGGTGCTTTGCTTACCGAGGGCATTGGCGATACCATCCGCGTGTCGCTCAGCGAGGAACCCGAATGCGAAATTCCCGTTGCACGCAAGTTAGTGGAGCTCATTCCCGAATGCACCCGCCTGCGCGCCGAAGCCGAAGCCAGCATCAAGGATGACACTATCACCCTTGACCTGTCGGGCGTTGAAGATGTTGCTGTGACACAGCAACAAACGGAACAGGAGGCTTGGGAGACCCTCCAACTCACAGCCGCCATGGCCGTAGGAGCCCTCCTCATCGACCGCCGCGCCACAAAGCTGATTATCCAAAGTGGTTCGCGGTTCTTTGACCACGGCTCAAAGTGTGGCGTTGCATTTGGCCGCGAACAACTCGTCACCCTTGCTGACGCCATTCTCCAAGCCGCCCGCATCAAATTCACCAAGACGGAATACATCTCTTGTCCGGGCTGTGGCCGCACGCTTTACAACCTGCAGGAAACCATCGCGCGCATAAAAGCCGCTACCAGCCACCTGGTGGGTCTGAAGATAGGTATCATGGGCTGTATTGTCAATGGTCCCGGTGAAATGGCGGATGCCGACTATGGCTACGTCGGAGCAGGCCGTGGCAAGATATCACTTTACCGCGGAAAGGAATGCGTCGAGAAGAACATTCCCGAGGAAGAAGCCGTCGAACGCCTACTTCAGCTCATCGAGGCGGAAGTAAAAGCGCAATGAGCCCGAAGAGAAAAATCGCTTAGCCCGTAATAAAAGTCCGTTTTGTCCGTTGCAAAACAGGACAAAACGGGTAGATAAAGTTAAAACTGCGTCGGCGGACGTTAAAACTGCGTCGATGAATGATAAAACTGCGACAATGGATGACAAAACAGCGTCGCAGTTTATAGTTTTTTCTTATAGCAGCGGTGCTTGCGGTGGATGCGCGATTCCAGATACTGCCACTGCGAGCGAACGCCGTCGTTGGTTTCCATCTGCTGCATGGCCTCAGCATACTCGAAACCATAGCGCTGGAACCACTGGATGAGGTCGTCGAAAATCAACGAATTGGCGCCTTTCTGGCGATAGTCAGGCAATACGCCGATGAGCAGCAAATCGACAACGCTCGTCTTGTGCCATTTTAGCGTGCGTAGCAGGTGCCACCAGCCGAAAGGGAACAGTCGCCCATCACGCGTCTTACGCAGTGCCGACGTAAACGAGGGGAACGTAATACCGAAACCAATCATCTTATGTTCGGGCGTGTTCCAATCCTCAATGGCTGTAATCAGATTCAAGTCAGCTATCTTGATGTATTCGTCAACCAACTGATTAATCTGGCGGTCTGACAGCTGCGAATAGCCGTAAAGGTCTTTATAGGTCTCGTTGATGATATCAAAGATTTCACGACCCTTATTCCCGTCTATCAACTCCTTGCGAGTAAACTTCTTCACCTGCAGGTTATAGCGCTTCGACACCATTTCGGCTATCTTATGGAACTTCTCAGGCACCCGCTCAGGCACCTTCACCTTGTATTCCATATAGTCGTTGTCCTTCTCGAAACCGCCCATTTCTTCGATATGCTGCTGGTAGTAGGCGTAGTTGTAGTTGACGTACATCGTGGCGTCTTCTTCAAAACCTTCTATCATCAGACCCTCGCGGTCCATATCCGTAAATCCCAAAGGTCCGACCATTTCCGTCATACCGCGCTCACGGCCCCACTGCGCTACCGTATCCATCAGCGCTTTCGACACCTCGCGGTCGTCCACGAAATCGAGCCAGCCAAAGCGCACCTGCTTCCGTTCCCAGCGCTCGTTGGCGCGGCGATTGATGATAGCAGCCACGCGGCCTACCGCCTTGCCGTCTTTGTAGGCTATGAAATAGTCAGCCTCACAGCACTCAAAGGCAGCATTCTTGTCGTGGCTCAGCGTGTTTATCTCGTCGGAATACAAAAACGGCACCGCCCATGGACAGTCGCGGTACATATCGTAGCGTAACTGCACGAATTGCTTCAGTCCCTTGCGGTCTTCGACCTTCTTTATCTCAATCATGCTGCAAAGATACGAATAAACGAGTAAAAAGCCAAAAGTTTTTGGACTTTTTCGAGTTGAAGTACCTTCACCAAGGGTGAAAGTTATAAAAAAGCAGCGAACCTGTGCAAGGTTCGCTGCTTTTTTTAGTTATGATTGTTATTATTTAACAACAACCTTTTTACCATTGTGGATGAAGACACCCTTAGAAGGCTTGTCAACACGAACACCCTGGATGGTGTACCAAGCACCCTCCTCGCCCTGCTTGTCAGCATTCAGCGTCTGGATACCGGTCGCACCGCCGTCGAGCCAGCGTGGGTCACCAATCTTGGCAGTCTTCTGCGGGCAGTCTGCCAAAGTATAGTTACCAACGAAGATCAAAGGCACTGCCTCGCCATCGTTTGCATTATACTTAAAGGCAACTTCACCCTCGATGCAATCGTAGAGCTCAAACTTCTTCACATTGTCAACCTCAGATGCGCTGGTATCCTCGTATGTAGCGTTGTCAGTACTCCACTGGAATGAATTGTACTTCACAATCCAGCTAGGATCATTACTGTCGCCTGCAGCATTCAGACCCTTGATGAACTGGCCCTTCTTGCCGCTGTTGACGAAGATGTTATTCAGCACCTCGAAGCTCATGAAGTCCTTACCGCTTTCACGGAGCGTAGAAGTAGTCTTTTCCTTAGCAACATTGTAGAACGTGTTGTTCGTCAGCACGAACTTCTGCTGATAAGCACCGCACTCTGAAAGCTTGGTACCGCTCTGTGTGCTGAAGAAGCCACCATTCTGCCACTGTGTATCATCGTCTGCACTCAACGTAGACTTATTCACGGTCAGCTGCTCAACGAAGCCACCACCGCTGAAGTCGAAGAAGGTCTTCTTACTTGCTCTGTACATGCGGAGCTGGCAGTTGTCAACCGTCATCTGAGAAATCAGATACTTCTGCTTGTTAGCATAGAATACCTGGCCCTTCATACCTACGAGGTTAAGGTTCTTGAAGACAACCTTATTAATGTTGTCATAGAAGCCCTTCTCGTTAGTGTAGTCAGTGGGCACCCAATCGCCATGAATCTGAACGAACGGATTTGCACCCAGAGCGTCAGCATAGATCAAAGCATTGGTCTCATCGCTACCGGTAATCTCGATAGAGGTCATGATATTCAGAGGCTTAGAGATGGTATAAATCTCATTAGGCTCCAGCGTCAGCTTGATGTAAACAGGATTCTCGCTGTCCTTCAGATAGTATTCCAGGAAGTAATACAGGTCAGTAAATCCTGCCTCACCATCCATCTTACCCAACTTACCGGGAACCGTCACGTCAATGGGATCGGTAACTGTGGCGAAGATATACTTATCAGAGAACCAACGTGGGTCACCAACGCGATACTTGCGGTGGATTGAAGAAGCGCCAAGCGTGAAGTCGCCACTTGCAGCATTAGCAAACTCGGGAACATCGTCGACACAGTTCTTGACGATATCCTCACCGTCCTTCTGGCCGGCCTTGGTAACCTCAGCCTCGTTGGTGCATTCACCACCCCAAACGAAGGTATTGCCTGTAACATCCCACTGCGGAGTAGAACTGGTCTGGCCCTTGTTGAAGCCAACAACCGTCTGGCCGTTCTTACCACAGTCAACGAACATATTGCTCTTCAGGATGTAAACATTCTGTGCAGTACCGTTCTGCTTCAGGTCGCAGACGTTCTTGCCATTGGCAATATTGATAATATCAGAGTTCTCAACATCGAATACCTGCAACAGGTCACCGTTCACGTTCTTGGGACGGCTGCCATACTGGGCGAAGAAGCCTGTGTTCATGCCGGCAGACCAGATGGTAGAGTTCTGAACCTTAACCTCGCCAACATAACCCTTACCGTTGAAGTCGATGAAGTTCTTGTTAGAAGCAGGCATCTCGATAACACAGTTATCAACAGTCAGCTTCTCCAACAGGGTCTTCTGGTTATCCTTGATGAAGGCGCCAGTCATTCCTGTGATGGTCACACCCTTCACGGTAACAGCCTCAATCAGCTTGTGATCACTGTCACTACCGTCAGCCTTCTTGGCAAATTCCTCAGTGCCGTCGAGCACGATGAACGCACCACTCAAAGCAGAAGCGTCGATAGTTGACTTGTTACCATTGATGACAACGTTACCAGCAGAGGCAATCGAAGCAGTAATGGTATAGTCACCGGCTGCCAAGTTAATGGTGATGTTCTTGGGAACCTTGTTGACTGCTGTGGTAGCATCGAACAAAGCATCGTTGAGGTTTGCTCCTGGTTCTACTGATACAACAATATTCTCAGGTGCAGGCTCTAATGATGCATCAAGCCAGCGGGGGTCACCAATGTGGGCTGTGTTCTGTGCACAGTTACCCAGTTTGAAGTTGCCATTTGCTGCGTCAGCAAATACGGGCACGCCTTCAATACATCTCTTAACGATGTCAGCACCGTCCTTCTGTCCGGCCTTGCTAATTTCATTTGCATTGGTGCTAACACCATTCCATGCAAAGCTGTTGTTTGTGACATCCCACTGCGGGGTAGCACTGGTCTGACCGCCATTGAGGCCAACCACCGTCTGACCGTTCTTGCCGCAGTTAACAAAGATGCTATTCTTTACAGTATAGACATTCTGAGCGGTACCTTGTTGCTTGAGATTATTAAAGTTCTGACCACTGCTGAGATCAGCGTTAGCACCCATATTAACGAGCGTTGAATTCTGGATGTCGAACTCCTGCAGCAATGCCTCGTCGACATTCTTAGGACGAGAACCATACTTGGCCAAGTTCTTGTTATTGCCTTCGGGTGCCCAGAGGGTAGACTTCAAGATAGTAACCTTACCAACATATCCCTTACCATCAAAATCGATAGAAGGCTTACCGTCAGATACCTGAATGACACTATTATCAATAACAAGTGTATTCAGCAACGACTTCTGAAGATCTCTAATAATAGCTTTCTTCAAGCCCTTAACAGTAACGTCCTTAATGGTCACATTGTCAACGGCAAAATGATCACTGTTAGTTCCATCAGCTTTCGGAGCATAAACAGTCGTACCTGAAAGCTCAATGAAGTTTACGTCACCGGCACTTGTAATCGTTGCACCGTTACCATTGATAGTCAGACTACCGGGAACCTTTAATGCCTTTGCAAAGGTATAGTCACCAGCAGCCAGCTCAAGTGTGATGTTAGCAGGCTTCTTGAATTCAGCTCTCATCTCAGCAGTCTTGTTACTAATAGCCTGAGAGAGATCTGTACCGGGTTCAACTGTGATCGTTACATCCTCGGGCTGATAGACGTCGTACCAGAAGATTTCAGACTTCTTCTCTTCGCCACCACCGCAGTAGATGCTCTGAATACCAATCTGATCCCAAGCGCTGAAGTCCATGTTCAGGTAGAGACGGTCGTTATACACATCCCAATCATCGGAGAAGTTATACGGAATCACCGTCATGTCTTCGGTCAACTCTGTATAGAGGTCAGTGGTCAGTGTCAAAGGATACTCCGTACCACCCTGCTTATAATAATAGCGGTAGAATAACTTGCCGCTCAGGATGGGATTACCATCTACGTCCTCAACAGGAATATTGACAGAGATATTAGGATAGGACGTATCAACAAACTTAGATTCATAAATCATGGGTTGTGCAGGAGTAGCAGCTACATCAGGAATTGCCTGCAATACGACGTCCGCATAAATATCATACGGATTTACAAGCAGCCAGCAGCCATTCTCAAAGCAGTAAAGGGGTGACTCCATGGTCAAGGTCTTTTTAGCAGTATCGTAAGACATCACGACATCCTCAAGACCATTCTCACCATAACCTGCAAAGTAGATAGGTATTTCGATAAGAGAATATGTATTCCAGTCAATTTCATAAGAAACACCCATGCACTGACCAGTCTTGAAGGTTACCTTATTTGTTGCAGGGTCGAGTGTGCCCTTCACAATACCATCGGACAAACCTTCGAACATATTCAGTACATAAACATCATTGCCTGCAATGCCGACGTTTACAGTAGATTTATATTCCTCAAATCCTTCGTCACCAGATCTTTGTGCCTTCAGTGCCCACTCTTCGGTCAACAGGCCGATAGGCATTTCATTAACAGCAGGAGCAGCACCCTTGAAGGTAAGAACGTCGAAGTACAGACCATAAGCATACATCTCATCAGCAGCGCCATTCTCAAGGATGTAAGCATCCGCAGGCCATGTAATAGTGCCATTCTCAGCATCGTAAGTTGCGGTTATACTCTCCAGATAGTTGAATTCAGCATCAGCAGCAGCAAACCACATGTCATAGGTATTGGCATAAGCTCCATAATACTGGCCAGAAGCAAACGTAATGCTCTTGCCATCATCGCTCAAAGTACCCTTAATCCAAGCCTCGGGCTGATAGTTACCAATACCCTGGACATAGACGTCTTTACCGTCAACGCCAACCTGCAGAGCCTTCTCCGTAGGATACTCATCCTGGCCATCATAGAAGTAGCCAGCGAAGAACCAGTCTTCAGTTACCAGTCCAGCAGGAGGAGTTACACGGGGATCAACAGGTGCAGTATCTGAAACAACATCGTCGATGGTGATATCGTCAACATCAAGTAGGAACTCGTCAGAGCAACCGTAGTGACGAATAGCCACATAACCCTCACCGCCATAGGAACTCAGATCAACTACATATTTGTACCAGGTACCCTGTGCGCGGCGCGAAGAGCGGAATTGATTAGCTTTAGCAAAAGGTGCTGGAGCAAGTGAGGGAGCTGCGGTCATCGTCCAACTCTGAACCATCGTAAAGTCAGCAGCATCGGTATTACCAGTGGTAGACACGGCAACTCCGAACACTTCAGCAGCATAGTTGGCATCCTGACCACAGGCGTAGAAAGTAAACGAACCAGTCAGCTTCACCTTAGGAGATACCAAATAGTTATCTGGGGTCAATGCTCCAACCACATTACTATAAGACGCTGAGGTTACAAAATCTTCAGAGGAATTATGTCCTGTACCGGCAAGAGAGGCACCATCTACCAGATAAATTCCTCCTGTTTGTGAGCCAAGCACCCAAGTATAGCCATCACCATCGGCATCGATGGTGGTCCACTCTTGCATGGAGCTGTCGTCGAAATTGTAGGTCTTGGGATAACCCCCACCAGAACGACGGAGAGCCTGCTGAGCCGTAGCTGCGGCTACATCTAACTTCTTAACCGGAAAATTCAGGTTACGCTGCTGCTTCTTGATAATCTGAGAAGCCGCAGGCTTGTTGTACTTGAATTGCGCAATAGTCTCCTTATTCAGCTGCTTTCCTTCACGCTTAGCCTGAAGGATCTGCTGCTTCAAAGTCGGCTGCTTTTTCAGACTTGGCAGAGCTTTCTGCTCAGTCTGCTGCGCAAACGCGACGACCGACATCATTACAAATGTCAGCGTCATGAGAGTAAATTTTTTAATTCTCATGTTGCAAATTGTTTTGGTTTGACTTATTATAATAATTTAAATATTAAACAGTTTTGCTTGCAAAGGTAAGTATTTTATTCGAAACTACCAAATAATTCGCTAAAAAACATTAATTTTGGAAGTCTGGAGCGACAGAAAGGTGCATATTTATGCCTGTAACAGGATGATGAAACCAAATTTCTGCTGCATGAAGCATCAGTCGCTGACCTTTTTCGCGGGTGCCGTAAAGCTCGTCACCAACAATGGGACGACCCAAACCGTCGGGGTGGGCACAATGGATGCGCAGTTGGTGGGTGCGACCGGTCTGAGGCCATAATGCCACGAGGCTATCTGACAGGAATTCATAATCTGTAACGGCGCGTTTACCGTGCTCGGGATCCACAAGCTGTCGCGGACGGTTCATCGGGTCCGGCCGCAGGGGCAAACTGATGGTGCCACGTTTATCTAGAATATCTAGTTTTTCTAGAGCATCTAGAGATTCTAGAACCGCTAGATATTTTTTCTTCACCTGGTGTTTCACGAACTGCTCCTGTAAGTTACGATAGACCTCCAGCGTTTTCGCCACGATGAGCAGACCGCTGGTAGCCATATCCAAGCGGTGGGCAATCATACTACCAGGATAACGCTCCTGCATAATGGTTTCAACGCTATATTCTTCTACGCGGCCCGGCGCGGAGAGCAATCCACTGGGTTTGTTGACCACCAGCAACCATTCATCCTCATAGACAACGGGCAGTTCCTGACGTTCGAAAGCCAGCGACTCCGGGTCGGGATCAACATCGAGCCCTTGCAGCATCCACGTCAGGACGGGTTTGCACTTGCCCCTGCAGGCTGGATAATAATTCAGATGATGGCGAAGCTCTGTCTTCGTCGTCTCGCCCCACCAGAATTCCGCCATACACAGCGGCTTCAAGCCCTGCTGATAGGCATATTGCAACAGTTTAGGCGCACAACAGTCACCAGTCCCTCCCGGAGGCAGCGGATATTTACGCAACAGTTTCGG
Source organism: uncultured Prevotellaceae bacterium (assembly GCA_900318555.1). Lineage (GTDB taxonomy): Bacteria > Bacteroidota > Bacteroidia > Bacteroidales > Bacteroidaceae > Prevotella. Next base: position 49,736 of record ONKX01000005.1, read on the forward strand.
ACGGTTGTAATATTCCTGCCAAATATCAATAAGATCCTTCACCTCCCCACGAGCATTCAACAGCCGATATTGGTGGAAGAGCCAAGTCTGCAGCTCCTGTGAGAGCTGCTTAGAGCTAAAGTCACTAGAATCCCTAGACGATCTAGATGATCTAGATATTCTAGAGATCTCCCTTTCCTGCGTCTTGAAATACCCATCAGGCTGTTGCGCGTCGAAGATGGGCGGTACGAAATACGGCCAGTCGTTCCGTCCTGCCAACAGCCCGCTATAGGCTGCCAAAAAGCCCTGCTGCCCTGGCGACATCTCCACCACCAACACTCCAAACATTTTTCCTTTATCTGCATCCTCTAGAATCTCCTCATGACTAGCAATATAGGCCTGCACCGCCTTAGCAGCCAATTGGCACAAAGGGTGCGGCTCGTAAGCGAAGGGATAGGTAAACCGCTTTGGCGGTGCTATCCTGCTCTCTAACGGATGCACATATTTCATTTTCGGCTGCGAAGATACACAAAAAAATCAACTCAAGAGAGCATATAATAATAAATAAGGTTAAAGCCATGCAAAAAAATCAATTATCAACGGGCAATAATCAATTTTTCTAGTTACCTTTGCAGTCTGTTTGATTATGAAAAGAACAATTTTATTACTGATTCCGATGCTATTGATGAGCATCATGGCATTAGCCATTCCTGCGAAGCGTGGTCTGACGAGAACCATTACCCTGAAAGACGGTTCGACCATGCAGGCAAGACTGGTAGGTGATGAATACGGTCATTTCTGGCTGGCGGAAAACGGAAATGCCTATATTCAGGTCTCCAATCAAGAATACTTTACAAAAATTGATGCAGAGGCTGTGAAACAACAGGCACAGGCACGCCGTTCGGCTGCCAATGTTAGTCGTGCTCAGCGGTTGCCCGGAATGAAAAAACACGGTCGTCGTGTAGGGCAGGTTGGATCTTACTTCGGCGCCAAGAAGGCACTGGTCGTTTTGGTCAATTTCACCGACAAAAAATTCAAAGCAACCAACGACAGCGCCCTCTACGACCGTATTGCTAATGAAAAAGATTTCAAGGAAGGTAATTTCGTGGGGTCAATGTATGATTATTTCTACGCCCAAAGCGAAGGCCAGTTTGAACTGACGTTCGACATCATGGGTCCCGTCACCGTATCGCAAAAGCACAGCTACTATGGCAGCAATAATCCTCAGGGAGACGACAAGCATCCTGGCGAAATGATTCATGAGGCCATTGAAATAGTGAAAGACAGCATTAACGACTGGGAGCAATACGACTGGGATAACGACGGATTTGTTGACCAGGTATATGTCATCTATGCCGGTAATGGTGAAGCTGACGGTGGTGCCAGCACAACCATCTGGCCCCATACCTGGGATTTGGAGTCCAGCGGCGCCGGAATGGTTAGTGTCGGTGAAGGACTGCTGGTAAACACCTATGCCTGTGGCAGTGAACTGAACGGCAGCAACCAGATAGGAGGCATTGGTACCATGTGTCACGAATTCAGCCACTGTCTGGGTTATCCCGACTTTTATGATATTGACTATTCCGGTGGCCAGGGTATGGACGAATGGGATCTGATGAGCAGCGGTTCATACAATGGTGACGGATATTGTCCAGCAGGCTATACCGGTTATGAACGCTGGATGGCAGGATGGAAAACACCCGTAGAATTGGACTATGGCAAAGTTTCCGTCGAAGTCATGAAGGGCCTGCAGGAAGGAGGTGAGTTCTATGTAATGTATAATGACGGCTGGCGTGATGAATACTTCATACTGGAAAACCGTACGCAGACAGGTTGGGACAAAAGTCTGCCGGGCAGCGGACTGCTCATCGTGCATGTAGATTACGACGAAATGGTATGGGCTTATAACCAGCCTAACGACGACCCCGACCACCAGCGCATGACATGGATACCCTCCGATGGCAGTTATAACTTCTACGGATATGGCGAAGACATATATCCGACACATGTCGGCAAGGATGCCTACCCCAATGCTAACGGCAACAATGCTTTCGGCGACAGGACGACACCCGCCGCGGAACTGTACAACAAAAACACGGACGGCAGCAAACTGCTACATAAAGGCATTAAAAACATTACCAAACATAATGATGGCAGTATCTCATTCGACTACATAAACGGTGCTATGGTGAAGGTCCCCGTATTCTCGCACAAAGGTGGCACCTTCCTCGAGCCCATACAGTTAAGCATGACCTGTGACACTAACGCTGCTACCATCTATTATACAACAGACGGTTCAACGCCTACGGTGAATAGCAGCATCTATTCTGCGCCCCTGGAGATAGACAGCGACGTGACTGTCAAGGCAATTGCTGCTACGGCGGAATATGAGAGTTACATGACAGAGGCAACATACAAAATTGTTACCCTCATTTCCACGCCCGACTCGCTGCGCTATGCCTGGAAAGAAGATTTCGATGGCTATACCGCAGAGACCGCTGCAGAAGATATCATCAGCGAACAGGCTTTCTATGATTGTGACGGTGGGCAATACTGTAAAATATATAGAGATAATCTTGCCGGGGGAAAAGTTCCAGAATTGCTAATACCTCATCAAGGCCGTCCTGTCAACAAACTGAATGCCATCATTGCTCTCGGTATGGTATATGGCGATTTCGAATTGTCGTATAAGAGTAACCATCCCTTATCTATAAGCACGGAAACGGAAGGTGTGGTCATTACGGAAGGCGAAGTCGACGGTAAGACCTATCACTTTACGGTAACTGTCCCGGAAGGCATCCATGCACTGCAGCTGTCGTTTGTCAACAATAACATACTGAACACCCGCATTGACGACATCATGTTGATAAAGCCAAAAAACAGTGGAGGAACAAGCGGCATTGCAAATCATTCGCCCTCGAACACGCAATCCAACGATGATGCTTACTATACCATTCAGGGCGTTCGGGTTGCAAAACCCACCCATGGTATATTTATTCACCGCGGAAAGATACACATTTGTAAGTAATATATCATAAAAAAGGGGCCTGTTTTGAGCGAAACGGGTCCCTTTTTTATGTTTTTTTGCACTTTTTTAGGAAAAATGTTGCATATTTGCAAAATAATTCGTACCTTCGCCACCAAATAGCTTATTTTATTCACTTAATATTAAGTAATTATGAAAATGAAAATGTTTTTGATAGCAGCTCTTGCCTTAGTAGGTATGAGTGCTATGGCACAGCGTCAGGAGAAGGTCGTTGACCGTGTTGACCAGCGCACTGTGCAGGAATTGGATCACGTTGACGTGACCACTAAGTTCAAGCCCTACTGGTACCTGGATTTACAGGGTGGTGGCCAGTGGACCATTGGTGAGGCCAAGTTCAAGGACCTGATTTCTCCTAACGTCCAGCTTGGTTTGGGTTATCAGTTCTCTAAGGTTGTTGGTGCTCGTTTGGCATTCAACGGCTGGCAGTCTAAGGGTGGTTTCGACAACCGCGAAATCATGAATTACAAGTGGAAGTATATTGCTGGTGGTATCGACCTGACCTTCAACCTGTCTAACCTGGTTGCTGGCTGGAACCCCAAGCGCGTGTTCAACCTCTCACTCTTTGTTGGTGGTGGTGCTAACATGGGCTTCGACAACGATGAAGCTAAGGACTTGGATGCTAAAGGCTACAAGATGCAGTATCTGTGGGATGGCACGAAGTTCCGTCCTTATGGCCGTGTTGGTCTGCAGGCTATGTTCCGTCTGAGCGATGCAGTGAACCTGCTGTTCGAGGGTAACGCCAATGGTCTGAGCGACAAGTACAACTCTAAGTATGGTAACAATATCGACAAGTACGTGAACGCACTTGTTGGTCTGCGCATCAACTTGGGTAAGACCTATCGTGAGGAGTCTCATGAGGTTTATCGCGACGTTGTTGTTTACGATACCATTTACAAGTACGTCACCATCGAGGAACCGAAACCCGTTAAGATTGAGCCTCTGCGCCGTGATGTATTCTTCATCATCAACAAATACGACATTCGCGAGACTGAGGTTGACAAGATTTCTGACATTGCCAACTTCATGAAGCAGTATCCCAAAGCAACTGTTAGCGTAGTGGGTTATGCTGACGCTGGTACTGGTAACGACAAGATTAACGACCGTCTGGCTAAGCAGCGTGCTGACATTGTTGTGAAGGAACTGATTGAGAAGTACGAGATTGCTCCCGAGCGCATCAGCTACGATTCAAAGGGTGCACACGAGCAGCCGTTCGAAGAGAACGACAAGAACCGTGTTTCTATCATGATTGCTGTACCAAACGATTAATTAGAGTACACATAACAAAAAAGGGGCTGCTCAAGCGAGCAGCCCCTTTTATTATTACCACGTTAATTCAACTTTTCACCCGTCAGGTCAATGCTAACCTCTCCACCGTTGCTCTGAACGACTACAGTGCGAGAGAATTCTCCTGGAGTGAGGTGATTGGTATCTAACGATATCTTAAGTGTTCTACCATGTCCAGGGGCAATAGGCTTGTCAACGAACTCTGTCGTTGTACACGAGCAGAGGTTCTCTATGTTAGTAATCAGGAGGTCTTCACTGCCATCATTGATCATGGCAACCTCCTTTTCTATAACCCCGCTCCCCTGCGGAATAGAGCCCAACTGTAACTCGGTAGGCTGTACGACCAGATGGGCCGGTCCCTCCTTGGGCTCTACTATCTTGTGTTTATCCTTACAGCTCGTCATACCCAGGGACAGGAAACACAAAAGAATTAATGTAGTAAATTGAATGAGACGATACTTTTTCATTTTATTTCTTAATAGGGTTTGCTCATCATAAACGGATTACAAGACTAACACCTTGTAATCCGTTTTGATAAATGCAGAACTAAATCTGTTTTTCAATTATTTAATCACGATCTTTTGGCCATTGACGATGTAAACGCCTTTCTTATTCATACTCTGAACGCGACGGCCCTGCAGGTCGAAGATAACCTTAGAGGAATCGCCATCAATAACGTTATTACTAATTGCACTCACCTCCTGGAATGTCACTGTCAGCATCGTGTCAGCTGTTATGTTGTTGATGGTATAGCTATTGTCAGAAACCTGTGAAGTCACATCGCTGTTGTTCACTATCACGCTGGCAATGCCATTACCTTCATCAGGCAAGAACGTAACTATTGCATTCGTTCCTTCATTCACAGTGAACGATGTGGTTTCGTTTCTTACCGATGTTTCACCATACGTTGCACTACCATTACCCGTTGCAGTAATGCTCAGCGTATAAGTTGGTACAGGTATGGCCTCGAACTCCACCTCCAGAGTCGTATTACTACTGATGTCACTAATGGTGTATGTATTGTTCGATACAGACGACGTTACATCCGAATCGTTTTCCTTTACGCTCTTTATCCTGTATCCATCATCAGGTGTTATAGAAACCGTTGCATTCGTTCCTTCATTCACAGTGAACGATTTGGTTTCATTTCTTACCGATGTTTCATCATACGTTGCACTACCATTACCCGTTGCAATAATGCTCAGCGTATAAGTTTTTGTTGTTGGTGTAGCCCTGTCGTTATCCACAAGGAAGTGTGGAGATAAAACACCGGGATTAACAATACAGTCTTCCTTCTTGATACTCTCGGGATTTTCAAGATACAACTTAAAATTAGCATCACCGAAAGCACCCTCCGGAATATGATAGCTGTAAGTGTCGGGGCTATTCTGCAAAGCACCCTTAGCAACAGGTTCATCCATCACCAGTTTAATGGCTACTGTATAACCATCGGCATAATACTGGGGATAATCCTCAGCAAATGTGGGATATTCTTCAAAGTGTCCTCTGCCCACCACATTAGCCATGTTATACGCATTGACAATTTCTACTACGGCATTCGGATTAGGCACCAAAGCGTTATAGAACCTCGGTACCTGAGCCATAATTACCAGATCATTCAAGTCAACATCACTGATAATATCGATAGCATGAGAATTTCTCTCTATCACCTGCAAAACAGAATAGAGATCGTAAGTTGTATTAAACTGTGGCTCAGGCTCCGCCAGACTGAACTTTGCGGTCAATGCGACATCCGTGACAAGTTTGTCATTATTGCTATAATCAAATGTGCCTATCGGCATTTGCAGATAATAGATGCCAGGATTATTCAGACCATTCAAATGAACGATAAAGCTGTTTTCTTCCTTATCACTCTTGGTCAAGATGTCAACATCGCTGGTTGTTTCCACCTTCTTTTCGCCAAGTGCATCTGAAGAGAAATAGACCTTCTTTACATCTTTCAGCTCTACTCTTGACAAGTTCTTGAAGGTTAAGACTATACTCTCTGTCGTTGTCAGTATTGAAGTTGCCGAAAGAGCGATTTCCGGATCCACAAGGGTCGGATTTGGGGCATCAACAAATGTGAATGCACTTGACAATGCAGCATCAAAGTGCAGATCAGGCTGACCTTCAACCAGCGGATGATTGACAATCACGTTGTTGGTGTAGTCAATCGCCTCTGTGGCAAAGCCAAGATCATTGTCTCCTGCGTCACGTCCTTGCCATCCTATAATATAGAACAAAGCAAACACATCTTCATTATCTACACCGTCGATAAGCAATTTCTTGACGTCCAAGCCATTTTTCTTTCCTGGCTCAGGGGTAGTATTATCGTTTGTAGAAGGCAAAATAGTGATAAAGCGACCATCAGCCGTTTTGAAGAACAAGGAGTCACTCGTTTCAGATTTAACAGCCTGGAATGGTGTAGCCTCTTCCTGGCTGGTCACTACAGTCACCTTCTGCTCGCTATAGGCAAGATAGCATTCCTTCTTTTCAGCTTCCTTACCACCATTGACACCTTTGATAAAATACCAACTATCCTTGGCGGGCATCACCACATTGGTTTCTGCGTAGAAAGCAGCGATAGCAGCTTCCAGCGATGCTTTTTGTTCATCATGAGTCTTTGTCGTGCCTTCCTTGGTGTCATCCAATGCCTGATCGATAGCTTTATCTGCATTACTTCCTGAGACAGGATAACCGATAGCACTTCCAATCTGACTCTTCAGCGTGTTTACCTCTGTTATAAGATCTTTCAGATCAGCATAAGGATCTTGGATGGTATAGGTAATATTAAATTCTGCATTCCATCGATCGTAGGTGGCAGCTTGATTTGTGCCATAGGCTGTCGTATGCACGGTTCCCTCTGGTACATTGATGACGTATGTTCCATATTTCGTGTTAGATTTGGTTCTAATCACTATCTGATTGCGATTTCCTGCTGCAACATAAATATTCTCCAATGTTTCCACATACTCACCGTCTAATGTCAAGTTCAGTACTGTTCCAGCAGGCACTTTAACCGCTTTGTCAAATTCCACCTTGATCGGATCAGGTAGTTCTTGGACTATTGTCTCCGATTCAGGAGTGATTGAAACTACCTTCAACGAGTTACGCGGTTCAAACACGCTAAAGGCGCGTGCTATTTCAACATTTGCATAACCCTCCGGGTCCTCGAAACTACCTGCAGGCACATGGAGCACAAAATCGCCATCCGTTGTAATTTCTTCATCGCCAGGCAATGACAGGGTTACAACTTTGCCTGAAACATTTACGTCTAAAGCCTTAAGACCATCTATTCCAGTACCCGTTAAACCGATACCGGAAGTGGATACCTGCTTCATGTCGCTATCAAAAGTCAGATTGACAGATTTAAAGGACGGAACCTGCCCTGCCAAACTGATAGATGGTTTAAGCGCATTCTTTAAAGCAGTATAGTTAACAGTGACTTTCTTCCATTCAGAACCGCCATCAGTGAAGAGTTGAACTGACGTGACATTACTGGAGGTAGCTGTCCATGTATGACCAACAAGATTTCCTGAACCTGTTGAGCGATTCAACAAATCACCCATAGAACTGTCATCACTCCATGTAATCGAATTAATCGTAGCACCATCTTTGGCAGTAAAAGTAATGAGAGTACCTGAAGTCAGACGCAATGAATAAGTTAATCCATCCACAGTTCTGGTTACAATCTGTGCACCACCATTTCTGGCGACACCACTGGAAAAAGACATGCTGATTTTCCCATCCTCAAAGATTTTATCGAAAACATTTAGCTTTCCACCTTCATAATCCATCGGGGTCATGGAGGGATTGAGTCCTGTCGGATTCGCATAGTCAAATACAGCAGTCAACTGTATCTGTGCAAGTGTTGGCAGCGATGCTACTAGTAAGAGTAATAACAGTGCTTTCTTCATTATTGGAATGTATTAATAATTTTAAAAAGAATAATCTCGATTATAGATGTTCTTCATCAACCTCTTTTTCAGGAGCCTTCACACAAAGTTTCCATTCTCCATCAACTTTGACGGGGTTGAACATAAACATCGTCGTAGGAGCCTCTCCCGTTCCCGATTGTTCGGACGTTGCGAAAGTGACTTTGTATTTAACATCATTACAGCCTTCCAGCATGAATGAATAATATTCACGACGATAATCTAAAACAGGGAATAGCTTAAAACGGCGCTTTAGACTTTTCTTCATAGAGTCTGACAAAGGCAACAGTTCCCTGGTGCTGTCATTATACTCGTTAAGCGAAGCTATCACTTCATCAATCTTCTTACCTTTCAGCAATTCCATGGCATTATCGCAAATCTGCAGCATCTGTGTGGTATCCGATGCTGTCAGCATACTACGGAACTCTTCAATCTGTTCCTCGCGTGTTTGTTTCTTTTTATTACAAGCAGTGACAAGGCACAAAGCTGCCACAGCAATTAAGATGTAATTAATCTTTTTCATCTTGAATAATATTATTTAAAGAGAAAAAGAGAGTGCGTCCGCTCTCTGCGAGACGCACTCTCCTATCAGAGCTTTTTAGATTCTTTTATAATTAAAAATCTTGAGTTTCATCAATTAGTGTTGACCATGAGTACTGTCAATCACGAAGTCAGCGAAGCGTGTGATCCAACCCCACTCATACTCAATGGTGTAAGGAATGTAAACATCGAAGATCTGTACATTGTGACCATTGTTCTGATAGTAGACTGTACCGAAGCGCTGCTTCTGGGCATGATACTTCAGAGTAGGATTCTCGAAGTTCGGTGTACCCATGAAGTTCTCGATATTGGTCTCCTTGTATGAGCTGTTGAAGTTGTAGATACCGCGTGCAATGCCAGCAGGTGTCATATCAGGACCTTCGTTGAAGTTGAAGATAGACAGACCGGAATTACCAGCGCCACCAAATGCATCACTTGCAGCCCACAGGTCAACATCTGTAGAGATAGTGTTCAGCGTGTTGTAAGCATTGCCATAGTGCAGGTTGGTGTAAACGCTCAGCGGATCCAGATCCAGAATAATTGACTTCAACTGGTAGTAAGCCCAGAACCAGTAGTGATCCTCGTACATGTAACCCTGGTTAGGCTTGTTACCACGCCAGTCGTACAGCTTCAGGTAGTCAATCATGTGGAAGTAGTTCTCGTTCGTGGTAGCATCCAGAGCAGGCTTGATAGGCTCAGCATCGGTGTTGATAGGACGCTGCCAAGAAATCAAGAATGTATTCAGGTTGTCGTTGGTCTTTTCAGGATAGGTGTACATAGCAACTTCACAACCAAGGTCAGCAACGAGACCTACCCAAGTACGGAGCTCCTTATAGATATTCGTGTGGTTGCCCTCGTAACCATAAGCATTCAGGACGAGCTTAGCCTCCTCGAAGCTGGTCTGGTTAGCCTTCAGCAGCTGGATCTCACCAGTAGCCTGATTCAGTTCAGCAATCTTGATATACGTCTTGGTATCAGGATTGTAAGAGTACAGATCCTTGTTAGCAAATACACCACGAGTGTAGTCAATAGCACACTTAGTCATGATAGACTCCAGATCGCTCTCAATCCACTTGTGAGCATCCTGCTTGATATTATCACTTACAGGCTCAGCTTCGAATCTAGGATCGAGGTTATTATAATCGTGGGTCCAAACATACTTGCAGTACATCAAATCCCAATCACCATCAGCATTGAACGTTCCACCGGCCTGAGGAGTAATCCAACGAGTCTCCTTCTTCACCTTACCGCTCTTCAGCAACTTAGTCTGGAGATCAGCAGGCAGCTTCTCGAAGTCCTCAACAACAGACTTAATAGTCATCGGAGCGATTACAGTACCAGCCTGTACATAAGGACTTGCAGCAATAGCCTCAGAAATTCTCGTGCTACCATCAGATGTTCTGGTGTAGGTGTAGAATTCGAGCTTCTCGGGCTTCGGAGCGAAGTAGTGCTTGTACTTCTTACCACCAACATTCCACTTGTTACCAACAACAGAGTTCAGGATAGTACGGTTGAAGGTCGTGATACGGAAGTCGTTTCTCGGAGCCTGGATATCCCAAGCCAGAGCAGACCAGTTCACAGCACTTTCAGCAGGAATGCCAACGTTGTTAGCACCAGTGTTCCAGTGATACCAGTAGTTAGTATCCTTAGTCTTATAAGCAACCTTGTTGTCGCCACGAGTGATCTTCATAGTCATCTTCACCCACAGATATGGATAAGGAGCACTATAGTTGTTCACCTCACGCATACGTCTTTCGTCCTTAGCAACATAACGGAACCAGCGAGTTACAGTTACAGGATACTGATCATCCTTCAGGTCGTGAGTGATGTACTCAATTTCCTCAGGAGACAGATACCAGTGGAATACGTGGTTGGTTGTACCCTCACCATTAGGCTTGTAGTAAACAACACCAAGACCCTGGTTGGTCTGGAATCCAGCAATCTTATTCTCCTCGTATGCAGAAGCACCACCATTCTTCATAGCCTTCAGAGCTTCAGCAGAAACGTTCTGACCGAACTTATCACCGAAGTTGTAGAGCTTCAGCTGGTACTGAGCGTGACCGTCAGCTGCATCCTGAACACGACGTGCATCAGGAGAAACATACTTACCGTCATCACCATAGACCGTACCACCAGTCTTACAATCAGCCCAATAGTAATCATCGAAAGCAAGCATCTTCTCGTTGTTCAGAGAGGTCTGCAGAACGATGTTAGAGAACTGTGACCAGTTAGAAGACAGAGTCAGACCATTGCAGAGGTCGAATGTCTTTGCAGTTTCAGGATAAACAATCTCCAAGTTATCGGGCTCGTGATTGATGTGGAGCAGGATATAACCATCGAGGAGAACCTTGTTGGCCTCGTTCTTCAGCAGTACGCGAACCAGAGGCTCACGGTCAACAGAAGTAGTGCTCTCAACATCCTGAGTCTTACCATCAACAGTTACACTCTTAACCTTAATGATACCAGTCTTGTTCATCTTAGTACCATTATTGTCAGTGTTATTGGTAGCTACCCAAGAATCCCAGTTACCATCCCAGTCGTTAAATGCAGCATAACGAGAATCGTGAGTCTGGTTAGTGCTGTTATAGTAGTCAACGAATTGGAACTCATAGTGCAGACCGAATGCGGCTTCCTCACCATACTTCCAGCAACCTACCTCGTAAACATCCTCGAAGTCGTTGTTGTTAGCAACAGCCTTCTCCTTCTTCTTCAGGTTCTCCTTCATGAAGTGAACACCGAGATACTTGGTCAGGTCAACCTCATCGCCAACCCAAAGCTCAAGAGCAGCACCACGGGGATCGTTCAGAGCCTCCTCAGGAGAGTCCCAAACGTGGATACGGTTTGCAGTACAATCGAAGTTGTTAACCTTGCAAGTACCTTCCTCGTCACCATCTTGGTTTCCAGGACCATAGCTATAGCCAGGCATGTTCGGCTCCTTATACTCAGGCTTATTGTACCAAATCAGACCTTCGAGCTGTACGCGAGTCGGAACGAGCAGAGCATAGTCAGAAGTAACGATACCCTCCTCACCATTGTTCAGCTGAAGAGCTACAGTATTGTCTGTGTTATTGTAGTTTGCGTCATACTTTGACAGACCGAACCAGTCCCAATCACCATACTTATAAGTAGGAGTAGCTGTATCAAGTCCATCAGGATTGAGTGTCTCGTCTGTAGGCCAGGGAGAGAGACGGTTAGGATGCTCAATCTGGATACCAGCGGTCAGCACACCTTCAGATGCGGTGAAGGAACCGTTTCTCTGGCTCCAAATACCATACTTACCATATTCCTTAGCCTCAAGCTTACCATAGATACCATAAGTAGCAGCCTTAGGAGTAGCACCAACCCAGAAATTCTGAGGAGAGGTGATGTTCAACTTATTAGCAGCAGCACGCGTGTTATAGTAAATCACGTCGGGCTCAAGCACATTGAACTTAGGAGCATTAACGCTGTAATCAGCAGCTGCAGAAGCGGGGTTCATGTGATACTGAACAGCCCAAGCGGGACCGTAGATCCACTCGTTAGCAGCAGTCAGAGCCTTCTGCTTCTTTGCATACTTGTTACCGCCAGTCGGTCTAATCTTCTTAGCATCAACATCGTAGTAACGAGCCAATGTGTTGGGGATGTAGTCATAGAGAGGATCCTGAATGTCCTGCAGCTCCTTAGCATCAGTACCATGGTGGCTCAGGTCTTTCCAGTCACTCTTAATTGTATTTCTCTCCAAGAACTGACCGCCAATCCAAGGATACTCGATACCCTCAATACCATCGAGGTAGAGCTGGGGAACGAATACCAGGCTCTTCAGCGTGCCATTCAGAGCAATCGTAACAGCAGTAACGTTACCGTTAGAATCAACCAGACCGCTCAGAGTCAGAGTGTTGTTGCTGCTATCCCATGCTGCGTTAACAACAGGATTACCAGTACCACCCTGGTTGCTCCACTTAATGTCAGTCTTGGTCTTGGTGCCAGTGTTAGGATCAACTACATAGAAATAGCCATCCTCACCGGGAACGTAGTAAACGCCATCAGCGCCCTTCTCGCCACCGGCAGCACCGTCCTTGCCGTCCTTACCGTCTTTACCGTCCTTGCCGTCAAGGCCGTCCTTGCCGTCCTTGCCGTCCTTACCATTCTCGCCCTTGGCTTTGTACTCGGTCTTGGTACCGTTCTTGTACCAGTAACCGTCGTCACCGATAGTCCAAACGTCACCGTCCTTACCATCAGCACCAGCAGCACCATCCTTTCCATTAAGGATGTCATAAGATTGCTTGTTGGTGATAATTCTAACACCACCTGCAATTTGCTCAACTTTCTGCAGAACTTCGCCATTTTCGATGGACTTCTGAAGCGCATCAAGTGTCGCCTTGAGCTGGTCGACTTGTCCTTGTAAGTTCTTGATGTCGTCATCGTAGTCCTTACAAGAAACGAACGCACTTCCTGCGGCAAACAGAATTGCCACTGAAAGCATTGCACTCAAAATTTTTTTGTTCATACGATTAAAATTAAATTAATAATAAAAAAAGAATTTATTTGTTCTCTATATTTTCTGCTATTTTATGCAATTTTATATAATTGTTTAACGTCCATTTTACGCGCTATTTCACACGCCACGCGGCCCTTCCACATGCATGGAGCCACGTTTTTGGGTGCAAATATAGGCATTAATTCGCGAATCTGCAAGGATTTTTGAACTTTTTTTTCATTTTTGTGCAAAAAAATTGCTTTTCGAGGGGGGTTGAGGGCCCAAATAGGGATTTTTTCCACATTTTTTTGAATTTTTAAGATTGTGAGCCGATTTTAAAGTTTTTTTTAGTTACACCTTATTTATATATATAGGAGATTGGTTCACGAACTACGTTTCACAACTCCCGTTTACTTTCTCATGAAATAGGGCGGTCAAAACAACCGCCCTAACTTGTACCCAGACCCGGGCTCGAACCGGGATGGGTTTCCCCACTGGTGTTTGAGACCAGCGCGTCTACCGATTCCGCCATCTGGGCTTAAGCGGGTGCAAAGATACGCAAAAAAATTGAATAACAAACAAATTATCATGAATTATTTTAAAAAAGATTGATTTTTTTGTTTATTCGGATTATTATTCGTACCTTAGCAGTCAGAAACAAACACTTATTCTAATATATATGATGGAACAAAGTAACAAGAACTATTGCGTTATCCTGGCAGGAGGCATGGGACGACGCCTATGGCCGTGCAGTCGTGAGCACAAACCCAAACAGTTTCTGGACTTCTTCGGTATAGGCCGCACCCAACTGCAGCAAACCTTTGACCGTTTCGTCCGCATCCTACCTAAAGAGAACATACTCGTTTGCACAAACCACGAACATGCACCTTTGGTAAGAGAACAGTTGCCGGACCTGCATGAGGAGAACCTACTTGTGGAACCCGTGAACCGCGGCACAGCTCCCAGCGTAGCGTGGGCTGACATGCGTATATGCCGTCGCGACATCAATGCCAACGTGGTGATTACACCCTCAGACCAGTTTGTGCTGAACGAAGAAGCCTTCTACGATAACATCAAGGAAGCTTTGCTATTTGTATCCTTGCATAACAATCTGCTGACACTGGGTGTCCAGCCCACCCGCCCTGAGCCAGGCTATGGCTATATCCAGCAGGGAGAACTAATTATGCCAGAAATTGTGAAGGTGGCAAAGATCAGCCACGTAAAGTCGTTCGTCGAGAAACCAGAGCGTGACTTCGCCCAGATGTTTATGGACTCGGGCGAGTTTCTGTGGAATACGGGAGTCATCCTGGCCAACGCCCGCTATCTGAACATCTGTTTCCGCAGGTTGTTCCCTGATGTGCTGAAGCGCTTCGACGGTGAACTGGAACATTACACCATTGAACAGGAGATGGCATTCGTCAACGAACACTACCCCGCCTACCCCAACCTATCGATTGACAAGGGCGTGCTAGAAAAGTGTGAAGATGTTTGCGTCATGAAGTGCGACTTCGGATGGGCAGACCTCGGCACATGGCACTCTATCTACGAATGTAAACAACGCGGAGATGGTGACAACGTGGTGGTAGACTCAGAAGTGATGATAGAGGACTCTCACAACAACGTCATCAAACTGCCTAAAGGAAGACTTGGGGTCATCAACGGGCTGGACGGCTATATCGTGGCAGAGTCGGATAATGTGCTACTGATATGCAAAAAGGGTGACTCGTCGGCACTGGTCAGGAAATATGTCAACGAAGTACAGATTAAATTCGGAGACGAGTTTATTTAGGGTTAACGGTTAATGATTAATGGTTATTGGTTAACGTTTATTGGTTATGATCGTTGGGGTTGATGCAAAACGGATAGTGCGCAACGGAACTGGACTGGGCAGTTACGGGCGGACATTGGTGAACGATCTGTTACGGTGTGGCGACAGCACACTAGATCTACGGCTCTATGCACCCGACGAAGGGAAAGAGGAACTGAGGGGGCAGATCATAGAAGGCGCCCAATTTTGCTACCCAGCAGGGAAACCAGGCGCCATACGGAAGGCGTGGTGGCGGACGAAGGGTATCGTGAAAGACCTAAAACGCGACGGTGTCTGCGTGTATCATGGTATGTCCGGTGAACTGCCTATCGGTTTGCGCAAAGCCGGCATCCACGGAGTAGTCACCATCCACGACCTTATCTTCCTCCGACATCCCGAATACTACAACTGGATAGACACGAAAATCTACGAATGGAAATTTCGCCAGACACTGCGCGAGGCAGAACACATCATTGCCATCAGTGAACGTACCAAACAAGACATCATCGAATTGGGCGGAGCAGAATATGCTGACCGCATCAGCGTCATCTACCAGAGTTTTGCGCCAAGGTTTTCCACCATGGTAACAGCAGAAAGGAAAGCCAAGGTAAGAGAACGCTACGGACTGCCTGCCCGTTTTGTGTTGAACGTAGGTACTATCGAACGTCGGAAGAACCTGCTGCTGGCAATAGAAGCACTGGACCTGCTGCCAAAAGACATACATCTGGTGGCGGTAGGTAGGCAGACGGCCTATGTTCAGGAATTACCGAAGGATGAGCGTATCCACCTGTTGAGCGGTGTGCCGGATGAAGACCTGGCAGCTATCTATGCTTTGGGCGAGGCTTTCGTCTATCCATCGCGTTACGAGGGATTCGGCATTCCCATCATTGAAGCCATTGCTGCCGGACTACCCGTAGTAGCCTGCACGGGATCGTGTTTGGAAGAAGCCGGTGGCCCGAATTGCCGCTATGTGGGTCCAGACGATGTGACCGGTATGGCCGAAGCGTTAAAGATGTCGCTACGCGGTGCCCGTGATAGAGAGGAACGAATAGCCAGGAGCCGCGAATATATCAAACGGTTTGAGGGGCGCGACGTAGCAGGGCAGGTTGCGGAGGTGTACAAGGCTGTCGCGGGAGAACCGCGACACACTCTATAGCGACAGCGGCACACTATAGCTTGAGGCGGAACTGAAAGAGGAGATCCGTCTGGGAGGAAGCATTGATTTGCTGATAACCACTGGAGATAACGGCACGGTCGAAATAGTCGGTCGTGCCGATTTTTGCTGAAAACGACCAGCGTCCAAGGTCTGCTCGTGCCATCAGGGAATAGCGGATGCCATGTCCATAGAATGCAGGGAAGGAGAAATCGTAAGGTACAGAGGGTTCATACTGATAAAGACGGCTATCGTAGTCGTCGGTATGGAACCAGCCTGCAAAACCATTCAGTCGTAAGGCACGATAACGGAAGACTATCTGCTGGCTTACCATGATGCCACGGGAAGTCTGTTGTTCGCGACAGGCAAGCATGGCGCCATCGAGCTGGGTCTTGAAATTGAGGGAAGGTTGCGACACCGTTGCAACAGACGCTGAAGAAGATGGATAGGCGAAAGAGATACGGGCACGATGCTCATAGCGATTGTTGAGGTAGGAATGGGTATCGTTGTCGCGTTGCCTGACATGAAAACGATAGTGAGTTTCCAGCACCCCTATATTAAATAATGTACGCGCGCGAAGGAAAGCATCGAAAGCATCACTCGGAGCACCGACCTGATAACGGAGGAAAGGGAAATGGGCGTAGTCCACATAACCTTGGAACGACAACGAACGTGAAGGCGACCAAGTGGCACCCAGATAAAGCCCATGCTCGTTCTGCGCGGAAGAACCCTCACCGAAACTACGCGCATGAAGGGCAGTGTACCGTTTGTCGTAGTAACGGTGAAGCAACATGAGGCTGAGTTGGTCTGTAGCACGGAAACTCGCTGTATGAATAGCCGCTAAGGCACCATCACCATTAAGTGCCGTTTCGCCAATAAAAGAAAAACGGGAAGAGGTCAGCCCATAGTCGAGGGAAGCATTAAAGAAAGATGTGCCGGAAGGGGCGTAGGAGCGGTAGTTATATTGCTGTGACACAGCAATATACGGAACAAGAGATCGGTCAAAATGAGTATAGACAGCGTTGAAGGAGAGAGTGGGCTTGTAGGTTTTGTGAGGAGAGTTTGGATGGTAAGTAACGCGAAAGCCCAAATCGGTCTCATGACTGTTATGCTTCTTTTCCATCTCAGTTTCCGTACGGTGATAACCATCAGTCAAAAGCGTACGAATGGTGCCGTCATTGTTAAGCGTGGCATCTATGGGACGATAAGAGGCAAAGGCTGTTACGCTCCATGCGGGTGCGAGACGGATTTGGGCAGCCGCACCTTGCAGATAACTCCCCACAGAGCGTGAAGAATGAGCCGTCAAGGTCTGCGTGCTGCGTCCCAAAGACTGTAGGGTGGCCTGTTTGCCGAGATAAAATCCCGTATTCATAACCAATCCCATGCCGAATTGCACACGAAACATGCCAAGATTCAAAGCTTCTATACAACCAATCTTACGGAGTTGGAAATAATAGGAATAATGGTCGTATCCCCAGCGGTTACGTCCAGAGAAAAAGGGTTCGCCTGCATCCTGTGCTGCCGTCAGACCAAATTTCAGCTGGTCGTGGGAAGAGAATTGCAGTCGCAAATCGTGGCGCTGCTGATAACCCAGATAGCCATTGATATCGCCCTTACGTTTATAAAGTGGCTGACGTAATGAACCTTCAAACGTGAAATGTCCGTCGTGAAGCAAATGTGACAAGACGGACTTAGCGCTTCGGGTTGGGCTAAGCGTATCGCCAATGACGACAAAATAGTTCAGCAACAGACGAGTATCGCGATCCAGACTCTCTATCATCTGCAGTTCACTCAGCGAGCGCAGGGGACGGTAGCGATCGATATAAGCCACGAGTTCTTCTATCTGCTCAGCAGAAAGAAAAGGCAACTGTTCGAGTTGAGCCTTCGAAGTCTGATTGAGGTTCAAAGGGTTCTCCGCAAGAGCAGAAAGGAGTTCGAAGGTTGCTTCGCTATATCCTTCGTCAGCATCATCGGCAGAGAGCCAGGAGCGGAAGGCTTCCTGCCAGTCGTTAGAAGGCTGCGGCGATGCCGCAGCATACGGGACAGTATATTGCTGTGACACAGCAACATACTGAGCAGAAAGAAAGAGGAGTGAGAGGAGGATACGCATGGCGTTACAATTGTCCAGCCTCAACCATGAGGACGACACGTTCCGTCAAACGATCGATACCCTCAGGGTCATATTCTTTCTTCAACGAAGCGCCAAAAGCCCAGGCAAAGGCCTGATAGAAACCTGCGCGTACAGGACCGAGGAAGGCCTGAATCAGTTCATAACTCGAAGAATGGCTCTCGCGATAGATGAGTTTAATCAGCAGTTTCCCTTGCGAATAGGTCAGTTTCTTCATGCGAGGCTTATATTCCTTCATGATGCTCTTTTCGACGCGTTTCATGTGTTCCGCCTTTGCTTTCTTATCAGGCAGCGTTTCCAGATATTCCGCCGTTTCCATCATGATCATATTAGCCTCCTTTGCAATGGGAAGCACCAACTTGACATTCTTTACCAGACGCATGTAGGCACCTTCCTGTTTCTTATTCTCAAAGGTGACGGGCGGAAAGACATAGACATTGTTCATTTCCATATACTGAATGCTGTCCCCCCCCTCATAGACCTTGCCGACCTTCACGGTAGGAACGAAAGTCGGACTGTCCATATCGACCTTCTCCGCTTTGGTCTTCTGTGCCATCACAGCAACAGGCACCAACAACAATCCTATTAGCAAGACCTTTCTCATATACTATTCAGAATAGATGAGTTGCACCAACGTTTGTCCTACAGCCTGCAGGGTATTACGATCGATGTGCTGCATATCGTCAGAGACGGTGTGCCACGTAGGACCGAAGGAACTCTGCTCACAGTCAGGATAGTGATTGATGATGTCGATACAGGGAATACCCGCCTTTTCATTCACAGGCACATGATCATCAGTGACGCCACCGCTATCCTTATAAGGGAAGATGCTGCCGTAACCAGCAGTATTAGCGGCCTGCCAGACGCGCTCAACAATATTGCGGGCATAGTGCATAGAGTAGTATTCACGATAGAACTTGGCACCCTGACCACCAACCATATCAAGCAGAATGGCATATTGGTAGGTTTTGGATTTTGCCTCATCGCTAGCGGCCCAATACTGGGCACCAAGAGCCCAAGAATCGCCATTGACGTCTTCTTCCCATTGGGGAATCCCCCAGTCTTCCGCGTCGAAACAAATGAAATCAACTGCCAGGCGGACAGAATCGTTTTGCTGTAGCATACGAGCCAATTCCAGCATGACAGCGACACCCGAGGCGCCATCGTTAGCCGCCATCACGGGCTTGCGCCAATTCGCTTCGTCAGGGTCGTTATCAGCCCAGGGACGACTGTCCCAGTGGGCGCAGATGAAGATGCGGGGAGCAGGCTGCGGCGATGCCGCAGCATACGGTGAAGTAGCGATGATGTTGGTACTTTTGAGGATAGTACCGTCATAACCTTTCAGGTCAGCCTTCTGGAGGGTTACCTGATAACCATACTGCTCGAACTTCTGTTGAATCCATTGGGCGCATTGTTCGTGGGCGGTACTATTCATCGTACGAGGTCCAAAATCACACTGTGCTGCACAAAACTCATAGGCCGAGTCTGCATTAAAGGTCAGAGCCACCGCAGACTGTGTGGCCTGGCTTTTTTTAGTAGTGCCACAAGCTGCCAACAGGCTCACAGTCAATAATATATAGATGATTCTTTTCATACTATTCTCTTACACTTTGTACTTGGGTCATGACACGCAGGAAGTTGCCTCCCCAAATCTTTTCGATGTCCTGTTCGCTATAGCCACGAGCCAGCAGTAAACGGGTAAAGTTCAGCAATTCCGATGAGTTAGCCATTCCACGCACACCACCATCGCCATCGAAATCAGTACCGATACCTACGTGATCGATTCCCATCACCTCGATAGCATGTGCCAAATGGCGCAGGGCATCAAGGACAGTAGCTTCACCATCCTTCACGAGGAAACCATTATACATGGTAATCTGCATCACCCCACCCTTTGCAGCTAAAGCGCGCATCTGGTCATCCGTCAGATTACGCGGATGGTCGCAAAGCGCACGACAACTGCTATGACTGCACACAATAGGCTGACTGCTCAACTCCAGTGCATCATAAAAGCTCTTCTCGCCAGCATGACTGAGGTCAACGAGAATGCCTAGACGGTTCATCTCACGAACTACTTGTTTTCCAAAAGGACTGATGCCGTTATGCGTATGATTGCCACGCGCAGAATCGCAGATATCGTTGTCGCCATTATGGCACAAGGTCATATAGACGATACCACGCTGGGCAAAATGCTGCAGACGATCCAAATGACCATCGAGTGCCAGACCGTTCTCAATGCCCAGCATGATACTTTTGCGCCCTTGCTGCTTATTGGCATAGAGGTCGGCAGGCGTACGAGCTATAGCTAAGTACTGCTTGTTTTGTTCGACGATAGTCTCTATCTTGTCGAAGATAAGGTCAGCATATTCAGTAGGGCCATTGACGTCGAAATCGACCTTCGATGAGAAGGTCTCATCCTGCTGAGGTTGAGGAAGATAGCACACCATGATGGTCGCATCTTGATGACCCTCCGACATCTTATGGAGGTCAACGAGAATGCGTGGGTCGCGACTGCCGAAATCGACACCTTGAGGGAAGAACATTGGCGTGTCGCAATGGGTATCAAGCATGAGAATGCGCTGATGCAGGTCGCAGGTACGACGATAGTCAGCAGCCTGCCGAACGAGCCAGGAGAAGATGGGGGAACCATCTTCCGCAGACATACACTCTGGATGCCACTGGACACCGATGATGCTTTTATACTCACGACTTTCTATCGCTTCAATGATGCCATCAGCGGAATGGGCTATCACTCGGAAACGCTCGCCTGGGTCACAGACGGCCTGATGATGGAAGGAGTTAACGAATAACTTCTCCTTATTATATATATTAAATAAGGTGGAGTCAGGTTCGATGGTAACGCTATGAGTTGGTTCCGAACGGTCGGCATCTTGCGAATGGCGAATCTGCGCAACGTCGCTGATATCTTGCTGAACCTTACCACCAAGGGCCATTGCCAACGTCTGGATACCTCGACAGATGCCCAGCATAGGAATCTGGCGATTATAGGCCAGTTGGGTAATCAGCAATTCAGGCAGGTCACGTTCCGCATTGATACCACCCAAACGGGGAGAAGGCTCCTCGCCAGCATAGAGCGGATTAAAATCAGCACCACCCGTCAACAACAGACCATCGATATGCTCAAGCGTATTGATGAGCACATCAGTATCGGCAATAGGCGGAATGATGACAGGCACGCCGCCAGCACGCCAAATAGACTTGTAGTAGCCCTCGTTGAGCTTACAAGCCAATTCACCATAGTTACCCGTCAAACCAATCACGGGTTTCCTCTTGGCTTCCGGAAAAGAACCATAGGCTGTCGTCAGATACGACTGCCAGTCAAAGCGATTGTCCATCGGTTGTTATTCGTCTAAGTTAACAGGAATATCACGCTTAATACTCTGTTCCAGAGAGATCAGCGTCTCAGTAGCCACCACGCCAGGAATATCCTGCAAGCGACCATTCAGCAGATGCATAAGCTGCTCATTGTCACGGGCATAGAGCTTCACCATCATGGTGTACGGGCCTGTCGTGAAGTGACACTCTACCACCTCTGGAATGTGCTGGAGGCGTTCGACGACTGTCTTATACATAGAACCACGCTCCAACGTAATACCCACATAGGTACAGGTAGAGTAACCCAGACTCTTGGGATTGATGTCAAAACCACTTCCCATGATGACTTCACCCTCAATGAGGTGCTGAACACGCTGGTGAATGGCAGCTCGCGACACGTTACACTCTGCGGCTACATCCTTGAACGGGATGCGCGCATTCTTCGACAGGATACTGAGTATCTTTTTGTCAAGATTGTCAATCTTATCCATTTCTTTTTTCGTTGTTAGTTTACAAATTGTAAGCAAAAGTACGCATTTTTGTTGAAACTAGCAACATTTTGCTACTAAAATATGTAAAAATCGTGCATTTTGCCTACTTATCGTTTCCGAATGAGCGTTAAACCATCCCTTAAAGGCAAGATAACACGTTCGACACGCTGGTCGCAAAGCACATAATCATTAAAGGTCTCGATACCCTGCGTCTGTGCGTCACGATCGTAGGCAGCATCAACCACATGACCGTCCCACAACGTGTTGTCAGCCAGGATAAAACCACCAGGACGCAACACGGAAAGCGCCATTTCGTAGGTCTCGCGATAGGTACGTTTGTCACCATCAATAAAAGCCATATCGAACGTCACGCCTAAACGTGGAGCCTCCGTCACAGCATCACCAATGATAAAACGGATTTTGTCAGCAACAGGAGATTTCTCAATCCAAGGACGCGTGAAATCCTCCTGTTCATCGTTGATTTCAAAAGTATAGACTAAGCCTCCTTCCTCCAGTCCTTCTGCCATACAAATGGCCGAATAGCCACTGAAAGTGCCTACTTCGAGGATATTTTTGGGGCGAATCATCGTCACCAGCATCTTCAGCAAGCGCCCCTGCAGATGGCCTGAAGCCATCCGACCATGCAGCATATGGATATTCGTAGCACGCCAAAGCCGATAGAGGTAATCGGGCTCCGGGTCGATGTGCTGAAGGATATAGTCGTCGAGGGTCATACCAGCAAAGCCTCAATGGCCAGACGGTAAGAGTCGAGACCAAAGCCACAGATGACACCCTTGCAAGCAGCAGAGATGAACGAATGGTGGCGGAATTCCTCGCGCTGATGGACGTTGGAGATGTGTACTTCTATGACAGGACATTTCAACGAACGGATGCAGTCGTGGAGCGCCACAGAAGTGTGGGTATAGGCACCGGCGTTGAGCACGATTCCATCGAAAGAAAAGCCAACCTCCTGCATCTTGTTGATCAGTTCGCCCTCAACGTTGCTCTGATAGTAAGCTATCTCAACATCAGGATATTTTGCCTGCAACTGCGGCAGATACTGCTCGAACGACGAAGAACCATAGATGCCTGGTTCGCGAACACCCAACAAGTTCAAATTAGGACCATTAATGATTTGAATTTTCATATTTCAAAACTTTTTTGTACCTTTGTGGCGGCAAAGATACGAATTTAAATGGAAACTGACAAGAAAAGCAAGGCAAATAATGTTGTAAAGGCCTACAAAAGGTACCTGAAACTGCAACGGGGGTATTCTGCAAATACCCTTGATGCCTATTTGCGCGACTTAGAGAAGCTGCTGAACTACCTGGAAGAAGAAAAGAAACGCGTTCAGGACGTGCAACTTTCAGACCTACAGCATTTTGCCGCATCTTTGCACGACATTGGCATCCATCCTCGTTCGCAATGCCGCATCCTAAGCGGAGTACGCGCTTTCTTCCGTTTCCTCCAATTGGAGGGCTATCGTGACGACGATCCCACAGAACTGCTGGAATCTCCCGTCTTAGGCGATCATCTGCCTGAAGTCCTGTCAACTAGCGAAATTGACCTGTTAGAACAATCTATCGACCTGTCAAAGTGGGAAGGCCAACGCAATCGCGCTATCATCGAAGTACTGTTTAGCTGTGGTTTGCGCGTCAGCGAACTGGTGAACCTGAAACTCAGCAACCTTTATTTGGAAGAACAATACATCCGCGTCTTTGGCAAGGGTTCCAAGGAACGTTTGGTTCCCATCTCGCCCAAAGCCATCAAGGAGCTAAACTACTGGTTTATGAACCGTAACCTCATGAAAATCAAGGCCGGAGAGGAAGACTACGTGTTCCTCAATCGTCGCGGAGCACACCTCACGCGTACCATGATACTTATTATGATCAAGCAACAGGCTGTTGAGGCAGGCATCACCAAGACTATTTCGCCCCACACGCTTCGACACTCCTTTGCCACAGCACTTTTGGAAGGTGGAGCCGACCTGCGCGTCATTCAGGCTATGCTGGGTCACGAATCGATAGGAACGACGGAAATCTACACCCATATCGACATGAGTACCCTGCGACAACAGATACTGGAACACCATCCTCGCAACATGAAAACGCCACAAGAAGAAAAATAAATGAAGAAATATTTCCGTAGTCCGTTTTTTCTTTGTACCTTCGCAGCATGAAAATAGAAGAACTATACCAGCTATACCAGCAACATCCGTGTATCACGACGGATTCGCGCAACTGTCCAGAGGGAAGCATCTTTCTGGCCTTAAAGGGTGAGTCGTTCAATGGCAACCAGTTTGCAGTGTCAGCCCTCGAAAAGGGCTGTAGCTACGCAATTATCGACGAGCCACAGGTTCTAGAAAATCTAGAACATCTAGATCATCTAGACAATCTAGAGCCTCTAGATGCTTTAAAGCAACGCCTCATCCTCGTTGGCGACTGTCTGCAGACCTATAAGGATCTGGCTCGCGAGCACCGTCGCCAGTTCGACATTCCTGTCATCGGCATTACTGGTACCAACGGCAAGACGACCACGAAGGAACTGATTCGTGCTGTGTTGGCTGAGTGTTATAACGTCATGGCGACGGAGGGTAACTTCAACAACGACGTTGGCGTTCCCAAGACGCTGTTCCGCCTCAACGACAGCCACGATATTGCCGTTGTAGAGATGGGTGCCTCGCATCCTGGCGACATCAAGACACTCGTAGAGACTGCTGAGCCCAACTGTGGCCTGATCACCAACGTAGGACGCGCCCATCTGCAAGGCTTTGGCTCGTTTGAGGGCGTCTGCAAGACGAAGGGCGAGCTCTACGATTTCCTGTTGGCACACGATGGTCCGCTCTTTGTCAATCGCGACAACGAGCACCTGATGAAGATGGTAAGAGAGAGAGGTGAGAGGTTAGAGGTGAGAGGTGAGAGAATAGCTCAGCCCGACATCTATTATTATGGTCAGAGTGACGCTGAGGATATCCTCATTCGTGGCGAGGTCATCTCGTGTGCACCCTTCCTCAAGTTCCGCTGGCGCGAGCAGGACGCTGATGCTGGTTACGTGGGCGAATGGTTTACCGTCCAGACGCATCTCATTGGTGCCTACAATTTGGATAACATGCTGGCAGCCATCACGATAGGCTACGTCAACAACATCCCTTTCGAGCAGATTAATCACGCTCTCGAGAGCTACGTGCCTACCAACAACCGCTCACAATTGACGGAAACGGAGAAGAATCACCTCATCGTTGACGCCTATAACGCCAACCCTACTTCGATGAAGGCCGCACTAGACAACTTCCGACTGATGGAGGTATCGCCCAAGATGGCCATTCTGGGTATGATGGGCGAACTGGGCGACGTCTCGCAAGAGGAGCACCAGAAGATTATCGCCCTGCTTGAAGAAGCCCATTTTGACGAGGTCTGGCTCGTGGGCGCCGAGTTCCAAAAGGCACAGAGCCGCTTCCGCACCTTCGCCAATGTCGACGAGGTGAAGCAGGCTATCGCCCAAGAGCAGCCCGTTGGCCGTTACATCCTCATCAAAGGTTCGAACAGCACTCATCTTTACGAGCTGCCTACCCTCCTTTAAAAGTCGGTTGCGACCGGCCGCTCGCAATACTACGGCCTCCCGCCCGCATCAATTCGGGCGGGAGGCCGAATTAATTCGGGCTGCAGCCCGAATCCGTTTACCTCGGCACTCCGTCCCTGTTACATCGGCACTAAATCCCTGTTTGCACGGCACTTTCCCCCTTTCTACTACTAAGTGTAAATGTAGCAGGGCTTCTTTCCCCGATTTCTCCCTTTAATTGTTTCATTCCGCCCATAGTTCCTGAAGAACGCTGAGGCTCTTGAGTTCAGGGAATTGGGGAATGTGGAGACTGTAGTAGCGAAGCAGGACGTCAACAATGCGGTTACGATCCGTGCGGTTTAAGCGGTAGAGGTGCATCGTGGGGAAGTCCATTCGCATGAGGGTATGGATGCGGCGCGCGTCGTCTGGTTGCAGGAAATCGCGGTGGGTAGGAATCAACAAAGAGAACGTTGCAGCACGCAGGTCGAACACACAACCTTCTACGAAGTCGTCGAGATTAGGATAAAAACCCAGGAAACGGCTCATGCGCATAAGAAAAGTAAGGTGGAAGTTGGCGAAATTCTTCTCTGCAATATCGAGCCATTGCATGGAATCGCAGATATAGGCGAAGAGGTGTTCGTTTTTCTGTTCTGAGCGCAGGGCGTGATAAAGGAACTCTGCAACGAACAGCGACAAAGCCAGCTTCTCTGGTGAAAAAGGAATAGTGGCATAGGCCGACAACAATCGGGCATCCTTCATCTTCTGCAGTTGCAGGCGCTGGCGCAGGTCTATCTCCACTTCGAGCAGCGTCATAGGTTGGAAGTATTGCTTCTTCAGTCGCGACCTGGGTGTCTTCGGAAGTGGCACGATACACGACAAACGACCCGCCTCTCTCGTAAACAAATCGACGATGAGACGCGTCTCTCCATACTTCAAAGAATGGAGCACAATGGCTTCCGTTTTCACTAACATCGCCCCAAAATTACACAAAAATACGCAAATAACGCATTTTTTTCTAAGAAAATTTGTTCATTCAAGAAAAAAGCAGTACCTTTGCACCCACTTTTGCGCAATTGGGTAACTTTTTGCGTACGGAGGGGTCCCTTCGTCTATCGGTTAGGACGAGAGATTTTCATTCTCTAAAGAGGAGTTCGACTCTCCTAGGGACTACAAATTAAGCCACGGGCTTGAACTCGTTCACGCTCGGCCATTCAAGCAAGCTTGATGGCACTCGCTTAATCACGATTTTAAATCTGTCATCTGCACAGCCAAGTGCTACTCGTGAGGGGAATGGTGGCAGAGGGTGTAAAAACCCGCCCAGGGCAGCCCGCAAGAGGCGCAAGACCCACAAGCTTTAAGTTAAACATTTAAAAAACAAAAATTAAAATGGCAAATCACAAATCATCCCTGAAGAGAATTCGTCAGGACAAGAAGAAGGCAGAGCACAATCACTACTATGCCAAGACTATGCGTAACGCTGTTCGCAAGCTGCGCGCTATGACCAACAAGGAAGAGGCAGCCGCCCTGTACCCCAAAGTACAGAAGATGCTGGATAAGCTGGCTAAGACCAACATCATCCACAAGAACAAGGCCGCTAACCTGAAGTCAAGTCTTGCTCTGCACATCAGCAAGCTGGGATAAAGGAAAATAACCCAAGCATAGAGGCCGCACTTCGCAAAAAGAAGCGCGGTCTTTTATTTTTTATAAAAAATAAACACTTTTCTTTCGTTTAAGTCCCAGAAATTTAGTACCTTTGCAACCTAAATAATCAATAAGGCTACATTATTAAAATGACAGAAGAACAACTGAATCAAGAACAAAACTATTCCGCGAGCAATATTCAGGTGCTCGAGGGACTGGAAGCTGTGCGTAAGCGCCCAGCAATGTATATCGGAGACATCAGTGAAAAGGGTCTCCACCACCTCGTAAACGAAACCGTCGACAACTCTATCGACGAAGCAATGGCAGGCTACTGCACGCACATCGAGGTAACCATCAATGAAGACGGCTCTATTACCGTACAGGACAACGGACGTGGTATCCCTGTCGATGAACACGAGAAGATGCACAAGTCGGCCCTCGAGGTCGTGATGACGGTGCTGCACGCTGGTGGTAAGTTCGACAAGGGTTCGTATAAGGTGTCTGGCGGTTTGCACGGTGTGGGTGTAAGCTGTGTGAACGCCCTCTCGACACACATGATGTCGCAGGTGTTCCGCAACGGACATATTTACCAGCAGGAGTACGAGAAGGGCAAGCCCCTGTACGACGTGAAGATTGTTGGCGATACCGATCAGACGGGTACACGTCAGCAATTCTGGCCAGATCCTACGATTTTCACCACGACAGAGTATAAGTACGACATTATTGCCCGCCGTATGCGCGAGTTGGCTTATCTGAATGCAGGTATCACCATCACGCTGACCGATCTGCGTCCTGATGAGGAAGGCAATCTGAAGCAGCCTGAGGTGTTCCATGCCAAGGAGGGTCTGAAGGAATTCGTGCGTTACGTGGATCGTCATCGCACCTCTATCATCGGCGAGCCTATCTGTCTGAAGACCGAAAAAGACGGTGTGCCCATCGAGGTGGCTCTGCTCTACAATAGCGACTACAGCGAGAATATTCACTCATACGTGAACAATATCAATACCATCGAGGGTGGTACCCACTTGACTGGTTTCCGTATTGCTTTGGCTCGTACGCTGAAGAAGTATGCCGACGAGGACGACCAGTTGCGCAAGCAGATAGAGAAGGCTAAGATTGAGGTGGCACAGGATGACTTCCGCGAGGGTCTGACTGCTATTATCTCCGTGAAAGTGGCCGAGCCTCAGTTCGAGGGTCAGACTAAGACCAAGTTGGGTAATAGCGAAGTCAATGGAGCCGTGCAGAAGGCCGTAGGCGAGGCCATGACCAACTTCCTGGAGGAGAACCCCAAGGAGGCACACACCATCTGCGAGAAGGTGATTCTGGCTGCTACAGCACGTATCGCTGCCCGCAAGGCCCGTGAGAGCGTTCAGCGCAAGAACCCGATGACTGGTGGTGGTCTGCCTGGTAAACTGGCTGACTGTTCAGAGAAAGACCCCAAGGTTTGCGAGATCTTCCTCGTCGAGGGTGACTCCGCAGGTGGTTCCGCCAAGCAGGGCCGTGACCGTCACTTCCAGGCTATCCTCCCCTTGCGTGGTAAGATCCTGAACGTCGAGAAGGTTCAGTGGCACCGCGTCTTCGAGGCTGAGTCTGTCATGAACATCATCCAGTCGATTGGCGTTCGCTTTGGTGTTGATGGCGAAGATTCAAAAGAGGCCAACATCGACAAGTTGCGCTACGACAAGATTATCATCATGACCGATGCCGACGTCGATGGTTCTCACATCGACACGCTCATCATGACACTCTTCTATCGCTTCATGCCGAAGGTCATTCAGGAGGGTCACCTCTATATCGCTACCCCACCTCTTTATAAATGCACCTTCAAGAAGTTCTCTGAGTACTGCTACACCGAGCAGCAGCGTCAGGCCTTCATCGACAAGTATGTCGCTGGCGACGAGAACGCTACAGCCCTGCATACACAGCGCTACAAAGGTCTTGGTGAGATGAACCCAGAACAGCTTTGGGAGACCACCATGAATCCTGAGAACCGCCTTTTGAAGCAGGTAACTATCGAGAATGCCGCTGAGGCTGACGAGATCTTCTCTATGCTGATGGGTGACGACGTAGAACCTCGTCGCCAGTTCATCGAGAAGAACGCCACCTACGCAAACATCGACGCATAAAGTGGTTTCATGAAGTCCTTCATGAGGCCCATCGTGGAGCAGTGGCCACTGATGCTGGCCTATATCGTGTTAATCGGATGGAGTTCTGTGACGAAGAACCCCATCCCACGATGGATGCTGATCTTCCTTCACGCCTATATGCTGGCAGCTGTCGTCACCTTTAGCAAAAGCAAGGTGGTCAAGGCGCTGGCATATATTGTTATCTACGTGCTATTCACCACGGAGATTACCCTTGAATGGATCTTCGGCATGAATATCTCTCCTAACGTCATCATGCTGTTCGTAGAGACCAACGCCCGCGAGAGCAAGGAGTTTCTGGAATCCATGCTCGACAAGCCTCAGCTTTGGCAAGTGCCGCTATGCGTCGCAGGCATGATTGTCCTGAACATCATCGTTGAGAAGAATCGCCTGAGGGTCAATCAATGGTGTAAGGGACCTAAAACCACGAAAGTCCTCAGAGGAATAGCAATCATCCTGTTGGTCGGAGGCGTCATCTTCAGCTACAATTACGTCAAACTGTTCTTGAGCGACGAGATGAACGAAGTCGATGAATGGCGCAGTCACATGCGAAATCCCGATGACCTCGTCACCAAGGTGGTGGTATCTTTCTATGATATGAGCATTGCCGAGAAGGAGATGTCGAGGGTCATCACATTGGCAGAACAGGTGGAAGCCCTGCCACAAAGTGCAAGCAACGACTCGCTGAACGTGATTGTCGTCATCGGCGAATCCTATATCCGCGAACATGCTGCCCTCTACGGCTATCCTCTACAGACAACGCCCTTCCTCTCGAACGAGCAAAAGGAAGGACGACTGTTCGTCTTCACAGATATGGTAAGTCCCTACAACCAGACCACGCGCGTCATTCGCAATCTGCTTAGCTGCAACAGTCTCGGACATCATGAGGATTGGTCATCGGCCCCACCTTTCACAGCAATCTACAAGAAGAACGGCTATCACGTAACCATGTACGACAACCAGAAGAATTTCGACATGGGCTTCGTCTTTGCCTACTCTCTCAACACCTATCTCTATCATCCGCAAATCATGAAGGCCTGCTATCACGAAACCAACGACAGTACCTTCGAATTCGATGGACAGATGGTGGATGATTACCAGAAACGACAGACGCCCAGTGCCAAACGTCTGGTGCTTTTCCATCTACTGGGACAGCATGTAGGCTTTGAATACCGTTATCCGAAAAACTTCGCCTATTTCAATGAGGACAGCCTCAGTTTCCGCAAGGAACCTTGGTTGACAAAAGACATGCGTGAAGATATTGTCCACTACGACAATGCCACACGCTATAACGACCATGTACTTCAGCAGATCATCGGCCTCTACGACCAGCAGAACACCATTGTCGTCTATCTGTCAGATCACGGTGAAGAGGTCTACGACTACCGCGAAAACAGTGGACGCGACGACTGGGGAATGGGCAGCGATCCGCGTCAAGTGCTCCGTTGGCAGTATATGGTTCCCTTCGTAGTGTGGTGCTCCGACAAATATGCAGCAACACATCCTGACATCATCAAACAACTGCAAAACGCCACGTCGCGTCCTGCAATGCTCGACAACGTCTGTCAGCTGCTGTTCCACCTGTCAGACCTAAAAACGCCCTATTACAATAAGACGCGCGACGTGCTTTCTTCTGACTACGTTTGTCCGAAGAGAATATTGAATGAAAGCATCGATTGCGACAGTCTGATAAAGTCAACGGAATAGAAACCGCTTAATCAGTAATCCCTTATTTTATATAACGGTAGTTACGCTGGGGAAACAGTTTGTCTATCAGTTTGTGCAGCTTTTCCGCCGTACTCGACTTATGGATATAAATAGGTGTATTCCTCAACAACTCATCAGTAATCGTATCCAGTTCCTCCTGCAGGGAGCTTTGTTTCATATACGAGCGCAGCAGCATATCCCTGGAAAGCGATTCCCACTCTGGCTTATTACCCCAGAAATGACCTATACAGTCATCCGCTGCCATCAACTGGGTCTGTTCATGCATGCAGACTGACTGTGCATATTGCTCCAGAATAAAGCAGTTACCACCATCGTCAAGCATTCCGTCACAGATGGCCAGAGAGGTCGAAATCACTTTGTCCAGTCTGTCTTTGGGAACAGCTACTACACCAGCATTCCACATATCATGTTGCTCTCCTATGGTAATACCTGCGTAGGTATGTCCTTTCACCGTATTCCATAACCTCAACGAACCGCTTTTCATCTTGCTCGGATGACCCTCCCGACAATGCATCATACCATTGCCATTATCGAGCCGTTGTTTCAACACGTCAAGGTCGCCATAAAGGAACGTATCACTATCCAGATACAGAATATGCTGATGAGGATATCTCTGAGCCAACAGTTCCATAGCCTTGATCTTGACACGGAAGAAAAAGTGGTGCGGTCCCTTCCAATCCTCAATCTCCTTATCGGTAATATCAAGCGTTGTGACACAAGCGTGACGATAATATTCCGGACGAGTGGTTACCACGAATAACTGATCGTCTTCTTTCATCTGTTTCTGAATACTTCTGATGGACAGATAGGCCTGCAGATGATAGTCAAGCTTGTCGCCGAACACAATATATAGGATATTCATAGCTTTAATAGATATGTTGGAATAAATAATCGAATGTCTTGAAACGCTCCTCCGTCATTGGCAAGGCTGGGTCTTCAATCCAGTAAAGGGGCAGATTACGATACATCGACGCCACAAGTGTAAAGGTACTCGGAGCGCCAATCAGGTAATGGCAATGCGACAAGAGACACATGTCCTCACCAGGATTACCATCAGGAAACACCACCTCACAACCATCCAGTTGCTGACGGTAATAGTCGCGATTCAGATTGGGATCATTACCACATACATATACCATTATCTCTTTGTCAGGATGTAGCTGGACAAAACTGCGAATCACACTTACATATTGCTCGTCGCTATAGAGAAAGCGCCCTCCATGAAAACTGGCATAGTCGCCACGCCGGATATGGACACCCAGTCGCAGACCATCATGCAGCAAGCTACTCGTATGTTGCTCTACGGCTTTGTCGAAAGCAAACAACTGGACGATTTCCTTTTTGTATTTCAAAAACAAATCATACCAGCGTGCCTCCCACCCCGTAACGACCAACAAACGGCGTTTCAGCATCTGTTGCTCATAATCGCTGTAGTCTGCGTCTTTATCGTCGAAATGGAGCGTAGGAATCAGCCCCCATTTAGCTGCATACTTCGCAAATACATAAGAAAGAAAGTTGTGATAGCGCGTGTGGCAAATATGGAAATACTGGTACTTATAGGCAAAGCGCATCGACATGGTCTTGCGGCCATGTTCGCGTCCCCAGGCATAGAAATGGCCATACTGCAGCATGTTGTTAGCCATGCGACCTTTGTCGTGAACAAATATCATAGCAGTCCCTTTCTTTTCTTGATGGTTTCAAGATCTTCCAAACTCACCCGTCCCGTTTCCTCGTCATAACGGATATTAAACTCCTCACGCGTACGTTTCCAGCGATTATGCGTCCACAAATAACATTGTGGGGCCTGGACGATACTGGCTTCCAGATGTTTGAAATAGGCGTCCGTCAGTTCAAAATCCTTCGTATTCTTCGGATTCTGTTCTATTAATTTGAATTCTCCCTCGTAGTAACCGCGACGAACACGGCGAACATCCAAATAGAAAACAGCCTGACCAGTACCACGAATCAAACGTTCCGTCCCTGTCAGCACGGGGGTATCGTGATGCAGGAAATCCACCCAGTGGTGGATATTGTTCCAGAAAGGCACCTGATCAGAAATATATCCTATCACTACCGGATGCCCTTGTTGCCGGAATGTGGCAAGCCTGCGCAGGACCTCCGACATCGGTATGGAAATGGCACCCAAGCGTCCACGCAACTTCAGGAAGAGACGGTCAGCCCAAGGATTCTCCAACACATGATACACCTGGCAGCATTTTGCTTTGGGCGTGAACCAGAGTGGCAGGGAAGTAATCCATTCCCAATTGCAGTAATGCCCCAGATAAAGTGCACACGACTGTCCTGTTTCCACTATCTCGTTCACCTTTTCGGCCCCCTTAAAGACCATATGCCGCTTGAGGTTCTCCGCACTGATGGAAAGCAGTTTCACCGTTTCTACGAAATAGTCGCAGAGCCAGTGGTAAAACGCTTTCTCTATCGTCAACAGTTCTTTTGCCGATTTCTCAGGGAAACTGTCTGCCAGATTCTTGCGCACCAGTTTCTTCCTGTAACCAACCAAATAATATACTATAAGAAAAACGCCGTCGGAAATGACGTAATGTATCCTCAGCGGCAGCAATGAAAACAGCCATAGGACACCGTAAACAAGATAATAGACCAGCTTTCCCATCTTATGCCTGTTGTTGCGATTGTTTCTTTTCAATGATTTTTGCCACGAGTTCAAACTGATAGACACCCTTCAATCCGGCATATATCAGCCCGTGAATGCCGTCACGCCAACCGCCCTCCATGACATAACACTTAAAGAACCGCCAGAACGGACGCCAGAGCAGGGCCCCCGCACCATAATTCTTCCCGGCCTTCTTGTCCACGTCGTTGTCGCTATAACGGTTGTCCTTCTCCATGATGGTGTGAATCGAGTCATTGGCTAAATGGACAAAGGCCAGTTCCTTTTGTTCCTTCGGCAGATAATCCAAACGTCCGTTCACCTTGGGGAAAGTATGCACATAGGGAGGCCATTCCGTACCCTCGCGAATGAAGAAGCGCAACTGATAGTCGGGGTAGGCACATTTCATCGTCTTCCCCATAAACTGGTTCAGACGAGGAATATACAGTCCCTCTGCCGCCTTCTCCTGCCGGATATGACGGTAAAGGGCTTCGCGGAGTTCAGGGGTTACTATCTCGTCGGCATCCACCACAAGCACCCACGGCGATGAGGCCGACTGAATGGCAAAGGTCCTTGCCGGCTCCGCACTCTTATGGTCCGCCTTGGGAAATGTCACAATTCGACAACCATTCTTCTGGGCGATCTCCAATGTTGAATCCGTGCTTTCCATATCACACACCAACACCTCGTCGAAGTCCTTTACGGCATCGAGCACGCGTTGCAAATGCTGCTCCGCATTATAGGTGTTGATGACCACCGATATCTTCTTCTCTTCATTCATTGTGGCAAAATTACAAAATAAATCCCAAATATCAGTTATCAATTGGTAATTATTTGTTATCTTTGCACAAAATTTCCGATTATGATAGAGAAATGTAAGGCTTTTCTGGCAAAACCCTTCTTCCACGACTATCGCACGTTGTTGGGGTTATGGCTGATATTAGGCATCGTATCGGCATTGGCAAAAATGCATAGTCACAACAACTTTTTGGTATTCCGCGGCGTTTTCTGGCATGCTTGGAATCAGGTGTCACTCTACGGGTTGTATCCTGCCGAATATTTCGATGCCAATTATTACGGTCCACTATTCTCACTGATCATCGCTCCCTTTGCTGTCGTGCCGGAATGGTTAGGCCTCGTATTGTGGTGCGTCATACTGTCATTGTTCCTTTATGTGGCCGTGCGACGTTCCGACATGACGAAATACCAGCAGATCTTTATTTTCTGGTTCTGCGCCCACGAATTGCTGACGGCACTCTTCATGCAACAGTTTAACATCGCTATCGCGGCCATTATCCTGCTGGCATTTTTCCTTATAGAGAAAGAACGTGACACCGAGGCGGCTTTCTTCATCGTGGTAGGAACGCTGGTGAAACTTTATGGCATCGTGGGACTGGCCTTCTTCTTCTTTTCCAAGCACAAAATCAGGTTCATCCTGTCATTAATCGGCTGGAGCATCCTCTTGTTTGCACTGCCAATGCTCATCACCAACCCTGACTACATCATCAGTCAGTATCACGAATGGTTTGTATGGCTGACGGAGAAAAACACCGAGAATTTGGACTCGATAGCCCAGAACATCTCCCTGCTGGGCATGATGCATCGTACCACGGGCCTGGCATTCAGCGACCTTTGGCTCATTCTTCCTGGCATGTTGCTGTTCGCCATTCCATACTTGCGCTTCTCGCAATACAAGCATGTGGCCTTCCGCCAGACGCTATTAGCTTCCGTACTGATGTTCGTAGTATTGTTCTCGACGGGCAGCGAGTCCAGCGGCTACATCATTCCGTTTGTGGGAGTCGTCATCTGGTTTACCGCGGCACCCTGGAAACGCACTGGTTGGGATGTCGCATTATTGGTCTTTGCCTTTGTGCTAAGCAGCCTGTCACCTAGCGACCTCTTCCCAGCCTATTTACGCAAGGAATGGGTACAGCCCTACGCGCTGAAGGCGCTGCCGATAACATTGATATGGCTGAAACTCTGTTGGGAGATGTATACCAAGGATTACAAAGGCTTGCGCCCAACACGATGAATCCTATTTCCTTTGTCCGTTATACGAATTCAGGAAATACCCCGGGCGACCTTTCACCTCGTTGAACACCTTTCCAAGATATTCGCCCAAAATGCCCAGACTGAGCAGTTGCACACCACCCAGAAACAGCACAGTCACCATGATAGTTGGATAGCCCTGAACGGGTTCGCCATACAGATTGGTGACAATAATGATATAAATAAGATACAGGAAAGCGATAAACGACACCAGCAATCCCAGTACAGACGCCAGTCGCAAGGGCGCTGTGGTGTACGACATGATACCGTTCAGGGCAAGGTTCACCAACGACCTCGTGCTCCATTTGCTGACACCTTCCTGTCGTTCCAATTGCTGGTAGGTGATGCCTTTTTTGTGGAAACCAATCCACGAATACATGCCTTTCGTGTTCCTTTCAGTTTCACGCATCTGTTTCAGGGCCTCCACACACGACCGGTCTAACAGGCGGAAATCGCCGGTATCTTTCTGAATAGGGACTTTGGTAACCGATTGTAGCAATTTGTAGTACCAATGCGAGGTCTTACGCTTCAACCACGACTCCTTACTGCCCTGGCGCTGGGCATAGACGTCGTCATAGCCCTCTTCCCAATACTTTAGCATCTCTGGAATCACCTCAATAGGATGCTGCATGTCGGCATCCATCACGATGACGGCATCACCCGTAGCATAGTCGAAACCCGCCATCATGGCAATCTCCTTACCGTAGTTGCGCGAAAGGTCAAGGTAGCTGTAATGCGGGTCTTCATCATGCAACCTCATCATCTGCTGAAGCGTATTGTCCATACTGCCGTCATTGACAAGAAGAAACTCCCAATCGTAACTGGGATTTTGCTTGACGACTTGCCCCATGCGCTCTCGAATAAGCTGAAACGATGCTTCTTCGTTATAAGCAGGAAGAATAATGGTGACCTTTTTCATCGGCTCGTTACAAATTCGTTGAAGGTTATAAAATCATGCTCCTTTTTCAGCATTTTTATCAGGTTATCCAGTCGTTGCACCATCTCCCGACCGCTATGGTTCTTGATGATGAAGGGAATCTTGAATTCCGGGTGATCCTTCAGGTCGAAGAACTCCCAGGGATGGAAATAGGTGACGAAATAGCCGTCGTGCTTCACCGTGCGACGCACGAGCCAGTGGTACAACCCCTCCGGCAGGTTATGCAAGGCGAGCCAGAACAACGGGAACCGGATCCAAGGAGTCACCGAGGCGGGAATCTGCATCACCCCACCCTTCATAAACCATGTGCGCGGTGCTGTCAGGTGCATATATCGCCCTGGAATGAAGGCGGGATTCAGCGACGAATTATAGCGATAACCTACGCGCTCAATCTCACTGTCGCTAACAGGAAACATACGGGGCTGGCGATAACCATACACCGTACGTCCCGTCACGCGTTCCACAATCTGTTTCGACACTTCAAAGTCAGTCTCTTTGGGCTGCCAGTGGTCCACACCATGACACGCCACCTCGTGGCCTTCCTCCATGATGCGCTGCATCACTTCCGGCGCATGCTCGGCAAAGTTACCCGTACAGAAGAATGTAGCTTTGACGCCATTCTGTTTCAGCACATCCAGAATACGGTTCGTACCCTCGATGCTGACCTTCATGCCCTCCTCCAACGAGATGTCGACGCCATGCTCGCGAGGCACGTCAAACTCTTCTGTGTCAAAACTCAGCAGAATCATGCTCTTGGGATTAATACAACTCGCTGGGAATCAACTCTTTGGCACGCTCAAAATCCTCTACCGTATCCAGCTCAATGGAGAACAAATCGGTAGTATCCACCACGCGGAAATGATGTCCCTGGGGAATGAGTCGTTCGAAGGCACGCTCATAGAAAATGTCGATGAGTCCTTCGCGTTCTATCATCTGCTCCAACTCACGGAACAATGCCATCGAATAGTCAGCGGCAATACGCTCGATACCCACCGACTCACCGATGGAATCGGCAATGCTGCACGTCTTGCTGAGTTCCACGACACGACCGGTCTCGTCGGTGATGATCTTGATTTCCTCCTCACCACACTCATGGCGGTTCAGCGCCAGGGCCGTGCCCTGCTCATTCACCATCCGCCGCACGGCCTCAGGATCACACAGGATATCGCTATCCATCAACAGGAAGTCCTTGCCATCGGTAAAAGGACGCGTCATCCAAAGCGAAAAGATATTGTTGTTGTGCTCGTAGTCGGCATTATGGATGAAATGGATGTTCAACTGCGGATAATGCTCCGTCAGAAAACCACGCAACATCTCTCCACGATAGCCTGTCACCACCACCAACTCGTTGATGCCGGCAGCAATCATCGCATCGACAGTACGAGCCAGCAACGTGCGCTCGCCCACCTTCAGCAGACACTTCGGACACGCATCGGTCAGCGGACGCAGGCGCTTTGCCATTCCCGCTGCAAGAATTACTCCTATCATACGAATGCAGCCTGGATTTTAGCAGCAATCTCCTTGAACTCCTCCTCGCTCAGCTTCAGCTTCTCACGACGGAAGTCGGCATCGGCCTCACTCTGCATCGGGATGAGGTGAATATGTGCGTGGGCCACTTCCAGCCCCAACACCACCTGAGCCACCTTCTTACAGGGGAACGCCTTCTTGATGGCCACGGCCACGCGCTTTGCAAACTGCTGATAACGAGCGAGTTCGGCA
The DNA here is from genome assembly GCA_900318555.1 of uncultured Prevotellaceae bacterium. Lineage (GTDB taxonomy): Bacteria > Bacteroidota > Bacteroidia > Bacteroidales > Bacteroidaceae > Prevotella. The sequence continues at coordinate 88,293 of ONKX01000005.1, forward strand.
TCGTCCATATCGAAGAAATAGTCCACCTCACGACGGGGAATGACCAGCGTATGGCCCTTCACCAACGGATTGATATCGAGGAAAGCATAGAACTCCTCGTTCTCTGCACACTTATAGCTGGGAATCTCACCGGCAGCAATCTTTGCGAAAATATCCATAGTTTTTGTCGTTATTACGATGATTATGCAATCGAAATGTTCTCAATGCGCAGCTTGATGGTGCCACGGGGAATCGTAATCTCCACCTCTTCACCCACTTTCTTACCAAGCAAACCCTGAGCTATCGGCGTCTTGATACTGATCTTGCCGGCACGCAGGTCGGCCTCGTTCTCGCTAACAATGGTGTAACTCATCTTCGCATTATTCGTCAGATTGGTCATCTCCACCTTCGTCAGAATCTGCACCGAATCAGTGCTCAGACGCGACGTATCCACGATCTTTGCCTCAGAAATCGTTGCCTTCAGCTTGTTGATCTTATCCTCCAGATGGGCCTGGGCCTCCTTGGCGGCATCATACTCGCTGTTCTCACTCAAATCGCCCTTCTCACGGGCCTCAGCAATGGCTGCCGAAGCCTTCGGACGTTCCACCGCTTCCAGGCGGTGCAGTTCGGCTATGAGCTTGTCATAGCCCTCTTGTGACATGTATGCCATAATGTATATATTTTAATTTATTTGATGTTTCAGTCTTCAGACGTAAAAAAGAAAGAATCCCGACTCTTCACTCTGTCGGAATCCTAAGCTTTTACCATGTCTTTTTCCGTTTGCAAAGATAGCAATTAATTCCCAACCGACCAAATTTTCGGCAAAAAACTTTAAAAAAAAGTTGATTTAAGTCAAGAAACCATCTCTCGTACCTCATATTTTTAGGGTTTCGCGTTTTAGGTTTCACGTAAATTCGTAAATTTGCAGCGTGTTTTTCATAGTATTAGATTTAAGGTTAACAAAAGGTTCGGGACTCAGCGGAGTCCCTTTTTTAGTCCGAAGCGTATGAATCAAAAGATATTAATCACAGGAGCCAGTGGTTTCATCGGCTCATTCATAGTGGAAGAGGCTCTCCGCAGGGGCTTCGAAGTGTGGGCTGCAGTACGCAAGAGCAGCTCACGGCAGTTCCTTACCGACGACCGTATCAACTTCATTGAACTCGATTTCTCGTCCGAGACGCAGCTCACCGAACAACTCACAGGGCTGCAGTTCGACTACATCGTGCATGCCGCCGGTGTCACCAAATGTCTCGACAAAGCCGACTTCCATCGCATCAACACCGAGGGCACCCAACATCTCGTTCACGTCCTGGAAGCCCTCCAGATGCGCATCGAGCGTTTCGTCTATATCAGCAGTCTCAGCATCATGGGCGCCATCCGTGAAGAGCAGCCTTATACCGAGATCCGCGAGAGCGACACCCCCCACCCCAACACCGCCTACGGTCAGAGCAAGCTCGATGCCGAGCGATGGCTCGAAGACAACAACAATCACCTCATTGCCAACGGTCAACAGCCGTTGCCCTACGTCATCCTACGTCCCACGGGGGTCTATGGTCCTCGCGAACGCGACTACTTCATGATGGCGAAGAGCATCAAGGCTCACACCGATTTCGCCGTAGGCTTCAAACAGCAGGACATCACCTTCATCTATGTCACCGACGTCGTACAGGCCGTATTCCTCGCATTGGAGAAAGGCGTCACAGGGCGTCGTTACTTCCTCTCCGACGGCGAAGTCTATCAGTCGTCCACCTTCAGCGACCTCATCCGCAAGGAACTCGGCAACCCCTGGTGGATTCGCATCACCGCCCCGCTCTGGCTCCTGCGCGTCATCACCTTCGTCGGCGAACGCATCGCACGCCGTACCGGCAAGGTCACGGCACTCAACGACGACAAATACAACATCATGCGACAGCGCAACTGGCGGTGCGACATCGAACCCGCACGTCAGGAACTGGGCTTCCGTCCACAGGTACAGCTCCCTGAAGGCGTCCGTCGTAGCATTCAATGGTACAAGGAAAACAAATGGCTATAAAGGATTTCTTCACGCGCGACGACAGGTCCGACCGGTTCCGTCAGCATCCCCTCGCCTTCGAATTGGTGGGGCTCGCCTACGCCTTCTTCACCCTTATCCTGATTGTCTTCAACCTATCCGAATATGCGGATTTCAAGTCCATGATGGCACTACGTCTCTATTACATCGAGGCGACAGTGGCCGCATTCATCATCTACTACTTGCGCCCCACCCGCTTCGTGTTGCTGCTGCGCGTCATCGTTCAGATGGTATTCCTCTCGTGGTGGTACCCCGACACCTATGAACTCAACCGCATCTTCCCCAATCTCGACCACCTCTTCGCCGCCTGCGAACAGGCCATCTTCTCCTGCCAGCCATCGCTTCTATTCTCGCAGTACGTCCCCTGGGGATGGTTCTCCGAACTCATGTGCCTCGGCTACGTCAGCTACTTCCCGCTCATGACGCTTCTGCTGCTCTACTATTTTTTCCGCCGCTACGATGAGCTCCCCATGGCGGCATTCGTCCTCCTCATATCCTTCTTCGCCTACTACCTCATATTCATATTCCTCCCCGTCACAGGACCGCAGTTCTACTACCTCGCAGTAGGCACCGACAACATCGCAAACGGCATATTCCCCAACATCGGCGACTGGTTCCTTACCCACAGCGAACGCATGGCGGCACCGGGGTGGAGCGATGGCTTCTTCTACCACCTGCTCGACATCACCCACGATGCCGGCGAACGGCCCACGGCGGCATTCCCCAGCAGCCATGTCGGCATTACCACCGTCGTACTGCTCCTCGCACAACGCACCCACTGCCGCTGGCTCACCTTCGTCATCCTGCCGTTCTACGTCCTCATGTGCCTCTCCACGGTGTACATCTATGCCCATTATGCCATCGATGCCATCGCCGGACTCCTCACGGGCGTACTATTCTATTATATAGCCCTGCGCGCCTATCAATGGAAGGCATTGCACAACAATAAGTTTATTTAACAGTAAAAAACGTCGTTTTTCCTCGTTTTTTTCGTACCTTCGCGGCAAATTTCAATTTTGAAAAAGAATCATATGAAGACAAAAGGATTGATTTTAGGTCTGGGCATCATGCTCTTGACCTCGTGTTCAGGAAAGTTAGGACAACTGACAAGTGACAATTTCAAAGTGACTCCAAACCCCTTGGAGGCAGAGGCCGGACAGGTCACAGCGACCGTCAACGCCACATTCCCCGAGAAGTACATGAACAAGAAGGCCGTCGTGACGGTCGTCCCCGAACTGCGCTTCACGCAGAATGGCGCACAGCAGGCCGTCAAGGGTCAGCCCGCCACATTCCAGGGTGAGAAGGTGCTTGGCAACGACCAGACCATCTCCTACCTCCTCGGTGGCCACTACACGATGAAGACCACCTTCCCCTATCAGGACGCCATGCAGAAGAGTGAGCTTTACCTCACCTTCGATGCCAAGATCGGCAAGAAGCAGGTGCAGGTACCTGCCATCAAGGTAGCCGACGGTGTCATCGCCACCAGCGAACTGTGGCACCAGACGCTGCTGCAGTCTGCCGGCTGCACCGCTCAGGATGCCTACCAGCGCATCGTAGCCCAGAAGCAGGAGGCTAACATCAAGTTCCTCATCCAGCAGGCCGAGCTGCGTAAGAGCGAGCTGAAGAGCGGCTCCGTACAGGAGTTTGTCGCCATGCTCAAGCGCATCAGCACGGACCGCGAGACCCTCAACCTCCAGAATGTCGAGGTGTCAGCATACGCTTCGCCCGACGGTGGTTTCGCCCTCAACGAGAAACTCGCCAACAAGCGTCAGCAGAATGCCGAGGGCTATGTCAAGCAGCAGATGAAGCAGGCCAAGCTCACCGACAATGTCGAGGCTACCTATACCGCCCAGGACTGGGAGGGTTTCCAGCAGCTCGTCGCTGCTTCCAACATCCAGGACAAGGATGTCATCCTCCGCGTCCTCTCGATGTATAAGGATCCCGAGGAGCGCGAACAGCAGATCAAGAACATGAGTGCCGGTTTCCGCGAGCTCGCCGACGGCATCCTCCCCGAACTGCGCCGTGCACGCCTCACCATCAACTACGAGACCATCGGTCGCGACGACCAGCAGATCCAGCAGCAGTTCAAGGACGACGCCTCACAGCTCAGCGTCGAGGAGATGCTCTATGCCGCCACGCTTACCGACGATGCCGCTGAGAAAAAGAACATCTTCCAGCAGACCGTCCGTCAGTATGCTCAGGACGTCCGCGCCTACAACAACCTCGCCACACTGGCTTGGCAGCAGGGCGACTTCGACGGTGCACGCCAGTGGCTCGACAAGGCACAGGCCGTCAACCCCAACTGCCCCGAAGTCTTTGCCAACCTCGGCATGCTCGCACTCCAACAGGGTGACCTCCAGGCTGCCGAAAACTATATCAGCAAGGCTGCCGGCGCCTACAACCTCGCTGAGGCTCTGGGTAACCTCCACCTCGCACAGGGCAACTACACGCTGGCCGCTCAGGATCTCCAGAATGTCGTGTCCAACAGTGCCGCGCTCGCACAGCTCCTCACCAAGGACTATGCTTCGGCTGCTCAGACACTGCGTGCCGTGAAACCCGCCGACGCACTCACCGACTACCTGCAGGCCATCGTCTGCGCCCGTCAAGGTAACGAGGGCATGGCAGGCTTCTTCCTGCGTCAGGCCGTCGATAAGGATGGCAAGCTCGCCACCTATTCCGCTAACGACCTCGAGCTCCGCAACGTCGGAAAATAAATCCGTGAGATCCGTTAGATCCGTGGTCTTAAAATAATTCGTGAGATTCGTGCGATTCGTGTTCGTAAAAAAATCCGTTTTATCCGTGAGATCCGTGTTCGTTACAAGAACCTTCGTGTTCTTCTTCGTCGGTTTGTTGCTGTCGTCCTGTGGGGTCGACAGCAACAAGTTCCGGCTGACCGGCCGACTGCGTAACGTCAATCAGGCCGAATTCCTTATCTACAGCCCCGACGGAGCCATCAGCGGCATCGACACCATCCCCGTGCGCGACGGACGGTTCTCCTACGAAACCGAACTGCGCCATCCCGCCACCTTCGTTGTCGTCTTCCCCAACTTCTCCGAACAGCCCGTCTTTGCCGAACCCGGCGAAGAGGTCGATATCAAGGGTAACGCCTCACACATGAAGGAGATGATCATCAAGGGCACCGACGACAACGACGACATGACGGAGCTGCGCATGCAACTCAACGAACTCATGCCGCCCGACGTCCCCAAGGCCGTAGGGACATTCATCGACAAGCACCCCCGCTCGCGCGTCAGCCGCTATCTCCTCCAGCGCTATTTCCTCGCCGAACCGCAGGCCAACCTCGAACAGGCCTACATCCTTGCCGCCCTCCTCCAGAAGGAGAACCCCGACGACGAACAGCTCGCCACGTGGAAGCAGCAGCTCGACGCCATGCGCCATACGCAGGTCAACGGCCGCCTCACCGACTTCTCCGCCAGCGACGTCAAAGGGCGCAGCGTGTCCCTCGCCGACCTCAAGGCGAAGGTCAATGTCATCACCGCCTGGGCGTCGTGGAGCTATCCCAGCACCGATATCCAGCGCCGCCTGCAGTCCTTGAAGAAAAAGGAGGGTGACCGCCTCGCCGTCGTCAGCATCTGTCTCGATGCCGACGCCAAGAAGTGCCGCCAGACCATCGAGCGCGACTCGCTGCCGTGGAAGACCGTCTGCGACGGCCGCATGTGGCAGTCGCCACTGATCTCGCGCCTGGGCATCTGCGACGTCCCTGGCAACATCATCCTCAATGCCAGCGGTGTCGTCCAGGCCCGCAACCTCGCTCCCCAACAGCTCGAAGACAAAATCCGACAACTCCTAAAATAATTCGTGAGATTCGTGCGATTCGTGTTCGTCCAATAATTCGTGTTCCTAAAACAATTCGTATCATTCGTGAGATTCGTGTTCGCTATGAAGTCCGTGTTTAAGTGGTTACTCCGCGCCGTTATCGCGCTTGTCGCCCTCGTCGTCATCCTGCTCGTTACAGGATTCTGCCTCGTCAATTCCAACTCCGTCCAGAACGAGCTCGTCCGTCGTGCCAAGACCATGCTTCAGGACAAGCTCCAGACGCGTGTCGATATTGACAGCGTCAGCATCAACCTTGTCACGCTCAATGCCGAACTCTACGGACTCTACGTCGAGGACCGCCAGCAGCGACCCATGCTCCGTGCCAACCTCCTCAAGGTCAAGGCCGACCTCATGCCGCTCATCATCGATGGCGTTGTACGCATCGAGGAGGCACGCCTCAAGGGCATCCATGCCGAGATTCACCACATCCGCCACGACTCCATCGACTCCGTGCCGAACTACAAGTTCATCCTCGACGCCTTCAAGCGCGACCACAACCCCGACCAGAAGGCCGTGCGCAAGGAGCTGAAGAAGAAGAAGCAGAAAATCGCCCTCTCCATGAGCCGTCTCACCGCCGAGGATATCGACGTGCAGTTCAACCAGTACCGCTTCTCCCTCGGTGCCCTCGCCTTCAAGGAAGGCAAGAACAACAAGCTCGGTGTCAACATCGAGCGCGTCGCCGCCCACTGGGACCGCACCAACAAGAAAGGGTGGCAGGTCAGCCATGCCGCCACCATCGCCACCATCGCCCTGCGCAGCGAGCGCGAAGGCGAGGTGCTGGCCGACATCCACGGCGTCCATTTCACCAACAACAACCACCACCCGCGCAAAAATGCCGGCAAGCCCAAGCGCGGCTTCTTCGATGCCGAGCATGTCAACGCCTATGCCGACATGAAGCTCAACGTCGATTATACCAAGCCCGACTCCATCTTCGGACGCCTCACCGAGTGTACCGTGCGCGACACCGTCATGGGAGCCGACATCCGCGACCTCCATACCGACTTCTTCTACAACAAGGACGGTCTCCACCTGCGCGACTTCTTCGTCCAGCAGATCAACACCACGCTGCGCTTCGACAAGGCCCTCATCCAGCTGCCCAACAAGAAGCAGGGACGGCCCTTCACCTTCCGCACGTCGTTCATCCATGGCCGCGCCATCCTCAAGGACATCTCGCGGCCCTTCGCCCCCGTGCTGAAGGACTTCACCGAACCCCTCCTGCTCAGCGTGCGCTTCAGTGGCGATGCCACCACCTTGCGCTTCGACAATGTCCGCGTCAACACCGCCGACAAGCAGCTGCAGGTTGCTGCCCGCGGCACCATCACTGGTCTGAAGGACAAGACACAGCTGCGTGTCCATTTCGATATTGAACGCATGGAAGCCAAAGGCGGCAGCAAAGAACGCATCATCAAGCAGTTCCCCGTCAAGCGCTTGATGATGAAACAGCTCCACGCCCTCGGCACGCTCCACTATGCCGGTTCCTTCAATGTGCTCTATAAGAAGGAGGAGTTCCAGGGCCGCCTCTCTACCGCCGCCGGCGCACTCAATTTCTATTTCGCTCTCGACGAAAACAACAAATACCTTTCCGGCCGTGCCTCCACCGACTCCCTCGAGATCGGGCGAGTCATGGATATGAAGGACATCGGTCCCGTCGCCGCCTCGGCTACCTTCAAAATCGACATCTCGAAGCCCCGTACCGCCATCATGCGTAAGCGCCTCGGCGGCAAGCTGCCCATCGGCGAAGTCCACGCGCATGTCTCGCGCGCGTCCTATAAATTTGTTCGCACGCGCGATCTCACCGTCAACATCGTCAGCAATGGTGCCGTCGCCGAAGGTAACCTTGACGCCCCCGGCAAGTGGATGGACCTCAGCTGCACCTTCTCGTTCACCAATACCAACGAGATGCAAAAGACGAAGATCAAGCCCAAGATGAAGCTCCACCTCTTCGGCAAGAGCGACCTCACCGACGAGGAGAAAGCCCAGCTGAAGGCTGAGAAGGAAGCCCGCAAGGCGCAGAAGCGTGCCGACAAGGAAGCCCGCAAGGCCCAGAAGCGTGAGGACCGTGCCGCCCTTGATGCCGAGAAACAAGTCCGCAAAGCAGAGAAGCAACAGCAGAAAGCCGCCGAAAAAGCCGCCAAGGCCGAGGCCAAAGCCGCCAAAGACGCCGCCAAGGCTGCCGAAAAACAGGCCAAAGCCGAAGCCAAAGCCCAGCGCAAAGCAGAAAAAGCCGCTGCCAAAGCCGCTAAAAAAGCCGCCAAAGAACAGTCTAACGACTGATTTAGTCGGTTTATCGCGCAAAACATTGCAAGCAGCAAGGGATTCCTGAAAATGATGATGAAAGGATCATGGTTCTCCAACCTGAAGGTATGGAGTGTGGCGTTGCAATGATAAGGGGCGGCTATAACCGAGAGAGCAGTGAGCGCCATGATGCTTGCATCAATGGCCAAGTCGCGTTCGAGGTCGAACATAGTTCAATGCAGGGATTAAAAAAAAGAGAAAAATCCTGGGTCACTTGCAAAACCCTGTGTTGAAAATTTAGCTTAGAAGTCTGATATTTCAAATATTGTATGTACCTTTGCACGCAAAGAGTACAGCAATGAACG
>ONKX01000086.1 GCA_900318555.1 uncultured Prevotellaceae bacterium
TGATTGCTACTACTTCATAACCTTCAGCCTCGAACATCTGACGGAAAGCGAGGCGACCGATACGGCCAAAACCGTTAATTGCAACTTTTGTCATTTTACTTAATTATTTAAATGGGTTATACTAAAAATTCTCATTTTTTTTCGTCTTTTCGACACTTTTTTCTGATTTCGAGTGCAAAGTTATAAAAAAATTCTTATATTTGCACGTGATTTCAGTCTTAATTAAAGTGAAAAGTAATGACTGATTGTAAAAAATGAGATATATCAAGGTCAAATGACCGAGATTGTAAAATGCAGATTGCAAAATGGAGTTAGAAAAGTAATACATTATATGTTAAACTTTTAAATTTTAGTGTTATGGGATTTATTAAAGAGTTTAAAGAGTTTGCCATGAAGGGCAACGTAATGGACATGGCTGTCGGTGTAATCATCGGTGGTGCGTTTGGTAAAATTGTCAGTTCACTCGTTGACGACATCCTGATGCCGTTGGTAGGAGCCATTACCGGCAACGTAGACTTCACGAAGTTGGAATTTGCCTTTGGCGAAGGCGACATGGCCGCTACGCTGAAGTACGGAACCTTCATTCAGAACACGGTTGACTTTCTCATTGTCGCTTTCTGTATCTTCCTGATGCTGAAGGGCATCAACAAACTGAACAAGAAGAAGGAAGAGCCCGCAGAGCCCGAGGCTCCCGCAGGACCTACTCAGGAAGAGCTGCTGGCCGAGATTCGCGACCTGCTGGAGGCGAAGTAAATCAAGAAAACGCCATATATTATAATACAAGGTGGTAATTTATTTTGCCACCTTATATTTTTTGCATAACTTTGCCAAAAAATTGGCGAAGATTACTAAATCTCGGCAAAAAAATGAATTTCATTTTGTTTTGCTCTCGATAAATCGTAACTTTGCAAACGAAAATCGAATTTTTAGGATAATGAAGACTTTAGATTTCAAGCCGGAAATGGTTTCGGCCGTTAAGAATTACAACAAGAAGACGTTCGTTGCCGACCTCATGGCAGGCATCATCGTCGGTATCGTAGCGCTGCCGTTGGCCATTGCTTTCGGTATTGCCAGCGGTGTGTCGCCTGAGAAGGGTATCATCACCGCCATCGTCGCAGGATTGGCCATCTCGCTCTTCGGAGGTTCGAAGGTTCAGATTGGTGGTCCTACGGGTGCTTTTATCATCATCGTCTACGGCATCATCCAGCAGTACGGCATGCAGGGACTGACCATTGCAACGCTGATGGCAGGTGTATTCCTCATTCTGTTGGGTGTGTTACGTCTGGGAACCATCATCAAGTACATTCCCTACCCCATCGTAGTAGGATTTACAAGCGGTATTGCCGTCACCATCTTCACGACGCAGGTAAAAGATCTGCTGGGGCTGACGATGGACAAGGTACCAAGTGATTTCATCGAAAAGTGGATTGCCTATATATATAATATAGGTACGATAGACTGGTGGAGTGCGCTGGTAGGCATCGTCTCCGTCGCACTCATTGCCTCGTGGCCCATGTTGGCGCGTAAGTTCCACCTGTCGCCACTGCGTGCATTGCCTGGTTCGCTGGTGGCTATCATTCTGATGACTGTTGCGGCCTTGCTGCTGAAGCAATATGCTGGCATCACCAGTATTGAGACTATCGGAGACCGTTTCAGCATCTCGTCGCAACTGCCTGGAGCCGTTGTGCCGGAACTGTCATGGGAGACTATCAAAGGACTCGTAGGGCCTGCGGTTACCATTGCCGTGTTGGGCGCCATCGAATCACTCCTTTCAGCTACCGTTGCTGACGGTGTCATTGGTGATCATCACAACTCTAATACCGAACTCATCGGACAGGGTATTGCCAATATCGCATCGCCCATTTTTGGCGGTATTCCCGCTACAGGCGCTATTGCACGTACGATGACCAACATCAATAACGGTGGTCGCACGCCTGTTGCAGGCATCGTTCACGCTGTTGTACTGCTGATTATCTTCCTGTTCCTCATGCCGCTCGCACAGTACATTCCGATGGCATGTCTGGCAGGAGTGCTGGTAGTTGTAGCTTACGGCATGAGCGGCTGGCGTTCATTCCTGGCAATGGCTCGTCGCAATCCCAAGAGCGATGTCACCGTGCTGCTGATAACGTTCTTCCTCACCATCATCTTCGACCTCACGGTGGCCATCGAGTTCGGACTCATCTGTGCTTGTCTGCTCTTTATGCGACGTATGGCTGAAACCACTGAGGTTCACGCCATTCTCAACGAGATCGACCTCAACGAGGATGCAGAGATGAAGGCAGGCAATCTGGAACATTTGACCATTCCCGAGGGTGTCGAAGTGTACGAAATCAATGGTCCTTACTTCTTTGGAGCCGGCACGCGCTTCGAGGACTTCATGGCTCGCTGGGGTCATCATCCGAAGGTGCGCATCATCCGTATGCGTAAGGTGCCGTTCATTGATTCGACGGGCCTGCACAACCTTGAAAACATGTGTCGTATGTGTCAGAAGGATGGAACGACCATCGTTCTGTCAGGTGTCACGCCAAAGGTTGATGCCGTGCTTCGCCGCAACAACTTCGACAAGCTGTTGGGCGCTGAGAATATCACGAGCCACATCGATCTCGCACTGGCTCGTGCCCGTGAGATTATCGCCTAAACGCTACTATCGCCTAAGGGCAATATTGTAGTTATAATACTGTGGATTTCCCGTTACGTCCTCAATCACACGGAGGAATGGCGGGAAATTCACACTTTCTTGCTGTGCCACACCCTTCGTCTCCAAAAGGACGAGATTATTGATTGGTTCGTGGAACGTGTCGACTTGGAAGAACTGTCCACGCCAGATAAAGCTACGACGTGTCTTACGAATGGTGGCACGATAGGGGTCAGCCTGTTGTAACAACGACTCATAAAGGGCGTTACTCACCTGACGCTCCGTCTCCAACACTTCCGTCGCCGAAATGCGCTTCTTGGTCTTGTGGACGTTGACCACCTCACCACCCCAGTCACGACGACGCAGACGTATCTCACAATCAGGATCTGCCACGAGATAGGTCTGTGTTATCTCGCTCTCAATGCTTTCAGGCAACTGGCCCGTCAACTCAACGATATACGTACGCTCGTCCTCGATGGGCTGTGGAATCTCGAGTACGTTCGAAATCTCCTTCAGCACACGGTTGATCTTCATGTCGAAATTATCGTGGTTGTTGATGACGCGCAGATGCGGATGTCCCGTCCACGCCTTGTTCACTTTTTTGTCCAAGTCGCGCGCAATACGCAAACCTTCTTCGTTGGCTTGTTCGTAACGCGTCGAGTTGGTGGCTGTGGTATAGTATTGCTCGGCACCATCGGCAGCACTCACCAGGTGCAGCACGGCATCGTAGCGTTTGCGTAACTCGTTGGAATTGGTGCCACATTTCTCACACAGCTCTTCCCACATCGCTTTGTCGATATAGGCCGAGATATCCATCGTGCCGCGGTCGCACACCACAAAAGTGGGTTTGGTACAGGTCTCGGCCAAACGCATAAACGAGTTTTCCAACGCCAGCTGCGTACGTAGGATGGCCAGCTCGCCCTCGTAGTAGAGGTCGTGATTCGGTGTCAGATAACTCCAACCTCCCTGGCTATACATCGTGGGAACTTCGGGCACAGTAAACACCTTAAAGCCCAAATTAGAGAAATGGTCAATAATGCGCACCAGCGCTGTTGTTTTGCCAGCACAGGGACCACCCGTCAATACGATTCGCTTGATATCTTTCATCTTGTTTTAAGTTTTCTGCCGACAAAGGTACAAAAAAGTTTAGAGTTTAGCGTTTAAAGTTTAGAGAAATTTGTATCTTTGCAGCAAAATAATTTTTGAAACAATGAAAAGAACATTATTGATGAGCATGGCAATGATAGCCACGAACTTACTGCAAGCACAGGATTTGCAGTATCCGAAAGCCGCTAAGGACGGCACAGTAGATGAATATTTTGGCGTGAAGGTCGCTGACCCCTATCGCTGGTTGGAGAACGACACGTCGGCACAGACTGCAGCATGGGTGGAGGCGGAAAACAAGGTGACGAATGCCTACCTGCAGAAGATTCCTTTCCGCGGAAAGTTGCTGAAACGACTGACCGAGCTCGCCAACTACGAGAAAATCGGTGCTCCGCGCAAACGCCACGGCAAATGGTATTTCTACAAAAACGACGGACTGCAGAACCAGTATGTCATGTACGTAATGGACGAACTGGGTGGCACGCCACGCGTATTTCTCGACCCCAACACGCTATCGACGGACGGCACGGTGGCGCTGAAAGGAACTTACTTCTCGCACAACGGACGATGGATGGCTTACGCTATTTCGCGCTCAGGCTCCGACTGGCAGGAGTTCTATGTCATCGATCTGAAGACGGGCCAACTGACTCAGGATCATATTGAGTGGGCCAAATTCTCAGGTGCCGCGTGGCAGGGTGACGGATTCTATTATTCCAGCTACGACCGTCCGACAGAGGGCAAGGAATTCTCGAACGTCAACGAAGGCATGAAGATATACTATCACAAGATGGGGACGCCTCAGTCGCAGGATGTGCTGTTCTATCAAAACCCCATGAAACCCAAGGTCTTCTTCGAGGTGGCCACGAACGAAGAAGAGACGCTGATGTATATGTACGAAGCTGGCGCTGGTGCTGGCAACAACCTGCTTGTGAGAGACTTGCGCCAGCAGGGCTCGCAGTTCATCCAGATGACTGATAACATGGACTATCAATATGCGCCCATCTACGACGATGGTAACAAGATTTACATCTATACCAACTACAATGCACCGAAGGGCTGTATCATGGTGGCTGACATCAACAAACCAGGCGTCAACGACTGGCAAGTGCTCGTTCCTGAACAGCAGAACGTGCTGGGAGGCGTCGATATCATTAATCGCCAGTTCATCCTCACTTATGCGCAGGACGCCTGCGACCACGCCTACGTCTATGGTCTTGACGGAAAGATGCGTCACGAAGTCAAACTTCCAATGGTGGGCAGCGTAGGTTTTACAGGTGATAAGAAAGAGCCCGAGTGCTTCTATACTTTCACATCGTTCACCATGCCTGGCACCATCTATCGTTACGATATGGCGAAGAACGAGAGCACGCTCTACGCACAGCCTAACGTGAAGTTCAAGCAGCAGGAGTACGAAAGCAAGCAGATTTTCTTTAACAGCAAAGACGGTACGCGCGTACCTATGTTTATTACATATAAGAAAGGACTGAAGCGTAACGGCAAGAATCCCGTCTATCTCTACGGCTATGGTGGTTTCAACATTCCCCTCGGGCCTGGTTTCTCGGCAACGCGTATTCCATTCCTCGAACAGGGCGGCATCTATGCACAGGTCAATCTGCGTGGCGGTAGCGAGTATGGCGAGGAGTGGCACTTGGCAGGTACGAAGATGCAGAAGCAGAACGTGTTCGACGACTTCATCGCAGCTGCAGAATACCTGATTAAAGAGGGTTACACCTCCAAGGAGAAGCTGGCCATCGTGGGCGGTTCGAACGGTGGACTGCTCGTCGGTGCCTGCATGACACAGCGTCCAGACTTGTTCCGCGTAGCTATTCCAGAGGTAGGTGTGATGGATATGCTGCGCTATCATAAGTTCACCATCGGATGGAACTGGGCCAGCGACTACGGAACCAGCGAGGATTCGAAGGAGATGTTTGAATACCTTCGCGGTTATTCGCCCCTGCACAATTTGAAGCCGGGTACGGCCTACCCTGCCACCCTCGTCACCACTGCCGACCACGACGACCGCGTAGTGCCTGCCCACTCGTTTAAGTTTGCCGCTACACTACAAGAGTGTCACAAGGGTCCGAATCCCGTTCTTATCCGTATCGACACCAAGGCTGGTCACGGTGGTGGTAAACCCCTCGCCAAAGTCCTCGAGGAACAAGCCGACATCTACTCGTTCATTCTCTATAATATGGGCGAGAAGTTCAAAAAGTAAGATAGAAAATCATCCAAATAAAAGAATCCCCAACCGTTGGCTGGGGATCCTTTTTGTTATTCATGTCGGTATTACTCTTTGTCGAGCAGAATCTTCATCATCTCGACAGCGGCCTTAGCCACAGAGGTGCCAGGACCGAAGATGGCTGCGACGCCAGCCTTGTAGAGGAAATCGTAGTCCTGAGCGGGAATCACACCACCGGCAATCACCATGATGTCCTCACGACCCAGTTTCTTCAACTCCTCAATCAACTGAGGAATCAGCGTCTTGTGACCAGCAGCCAGCGACGAAGCACCAACTACGTGCACGTCGTTCTCGACAGCCTCACGGGCAGCCTCAGCGGGCGTCTGGAACAGCGGTCCCATATCCACGTCGAAGCCACAATCTGCGTAGCCCGTTGCTACAACCTTTGCACCACGGTCGTGACCGTCCTGACCCATCTTTGCGATGAAGATACGAGGACGACGACCTTCCTTCTCTGCGAACTCATCGGTCAGCTTGCAAGCCAACTCGAAGTCGCTGTCGTTCTTTGATTCTGAACTATACACGCCTGAAATTGTTCTGATTACTGCTTTATAACGGCCTACGATTTCTTCGCAGGCATCTGAAATCTCACCCAGCGTACAACGCAGCTGGGCGGCCTTGACAGCGAGGTCGAGCAGGTTGTTCTCGCTCTTGCGGCCCTCGTTGAAGTCGCGGACGCAATCGGTAATAGCCTTCAGGGCTGCCTGACAAGCTGCCTCGTCGCGCTTGCTGCGAACCTCCTTCAGGCTCTCCTCCTGCTGCTTGCGCACAGCGGTGTTGTCCACCTCGAGGATATCGATAGGATCCTCGTGCTCCAAGCGATACTTGTTGGTACCAACGATGGTCTGAACGCCTGAGTCGATACGAGCCTGAGTACGTGCAGCAGCCTCCTCGATACGCATCTTGGGCAGCCCCGTCTCGATGGCCTTGGCCATACCGCCCAGTTTCTCAATCTCCTGGATATGCTCCCAAGCCTTGTGCACCAACTCGTTGGTTAGGGTCTCAACATAGTAAGAACCTGCCCACGGGTCAATCTGCTTGCAGACCTTGGTCTCGTTCTGGATGTAAATCTGGGTGTTACGAGCGATACGAGCGGAGAAGTCCGTAGGCAGGGCGATAGCCTCGTCGAGCGCATTGGTGTGGAGCGACTGGGTGTGACCCAGCACAGCAGCCATAGCCTCAATACAAGTACGACCTACGTTGTTGAAGGGATCCTGCTCGGTGAGTGACCAACCTGATGTCTGAGAGTGGGTACGCAGCGCGAGCGACTTCGGATTCTTGGCACCGAAGCTCTTCACAATCTTCGCCCACAGCAGACGGCCTGCACGCATCTTGGCAATCTCCATGAAGTGGTTCATACCGATAGCCCAGAAGAACGACAGACGAGGTGCGAAAGCATCCACA
>ONKX01000104.1 GCA_900318555.1 uncultured Prevotellaceae bacterium
CCGCGCGGTCTGAGACTATCAAAGGCGATTCGCTGGCGAGTTCGACAAACTTATTATCTATTCTCATTTGCTTCTTTGCGCTGGCAAAGATACGATAATTTCGGCAAAAAACAACATTTTTCATCCACAAATTTGCTTTTTATATATTTTTAAATAGGTAAAACAGCAAAAAAACTAAATTTCTGTGCATTTATTCATAGAAAATTCGTACCTTTGCCACCGTGATTCGCATGAGTCACGAATCTTTTATTGCTCAATTATCCACTCGAACTGCGACCTCGAAAGGGATTTGACGAGCAAATCTAATCATCATTGGAGCTGCGCTTTAGTGCGCAGACTTCAATCCATAGATGATTAGAGGCTGTCGCAGGCCTGAGTGGATATATGGACTGGGCCTGCGCTTTCTTTATGCCCATATGGTCAGTGCCAGTGCTCCCAGCAGATAGTAAACAGATAAAAGGAGTATGGACAAATTACCCTATAGAGAATTCCTGGCGATGATACAGGAGCGGACCCGCGAGGCGGACATCCCGTATAGTGGCAGTTTTGAGTTGACACCGCTGTGCAACCTCGACTGCAAGATGTGCTATGTGCATCTTCAGGATCCGTCGGTGAAGCACCAAATGCTGTCGGGCGAGCAATGGATATCGCTCATCCAGCAGGCCATCGACGAGGGCATGATGTCCGCGATGCTCACGGGCGGCGAGGCCATGACACACCCTGCCTTCTGGGATATCTATATGTATCTCATCAACCACGGCATCAAGACTACCATCAAGACCAATGGCATCCTGCTGAACGAGGAGGCTATCAAACGGTTTCAAGCATACCGACCTTTTAAAATAGACATCTCCCTCTATGGCTGCGACAGCGAGTCGTATGTGGCGGTGACGGGTGTGGATGCCTACGAGCAGGTAGTGAGCCATATCCGTATGGCCGTCGAGGCTGGACTGACGATTCAGATCATGGTTACGCCCAGCCGTTATATGTCGCCGTGGACGGAGCGGGTGATGAAGTTGGCGGGTTCGTTTGGCGCGGGTGTGATGGTGAATGATGAACTCGTTGACCCGTATGACAATACGGGCAGGAAGAAGGCCGACTTCGACCTCTCCCTTGAAGAGGATATGAGCATCAAGGAAAGGAAGCGGGAAATGCTTTCCCCGCTGTATGACGCTGCAGACCATGAATTCTTTATAAAACGACGGAATCGCCCTATGCTGTCTGACAAGGGATTGTATTGCAGTGCGGGCCGCTCTGGTTTTGTCGTCAATTGGGATGGTGTCATGGTTCCCTGCCTGTCATTCCCCAGGGATATGGTGTGTGCCCATCCGCTGCACGATGGCTTCCATCAAGCCTGGAGCGAGGTGAACGAAGTAATGAAGAACTACGAGGTGCCCAAGGCATGCCACAGTTGCGAACTGAATGACAAGTGCCATTACTGCCCAGTGCACCATCAGAAGTTTGCTGCCAAGCACCAGTGTGACCCAGATTATTGCAACAATCTGAAGGAAAAATTCAGAGCGACAGAAAAGACAGAAAAATAATATTAGTGACCGAAAGGTCATATTGTTTTACAAATATAAAATTTTAAAAAGATGAAAACAGAAAAAATGACTTACGAGAAACCAACCATTCAGAAGGTAGAGTTCGATTACAAGACCGGTATTGCCGCTTCGGGTTGCGGAGCAACTTATGGTGCTTTTGAACATTGTCAGATATGTGAGATGAACTAATGAACAAGCCACAATTTAACAAAGACTTTGTGCTCCGCAAGGTGTGCGGCTTGAATGTCGTGTTGCCAACGGGAGCGAAGGTCAAGGACTTTGGCGGCGCACTGAATCTGAACGATACCGCTGCACTGATTTTCGAGCAGCTGCAGGCTGGCAAGACCGTCGAAGATACGGTTGCCGCCCTTGTGACCAAATATGATGTCACGCCAGAGACAGCCCTTGCCGATGTGCAGGAAACCATCGAATTGCTGCGGGAGGCAGGCGTAATTGCCTGACAATGCTGAGCAACTACAACGAAATCGTAGCGGAAGCCATACGGCGAACTGTAAACGAAGAGTGCGTGATGTTGCCCGTGAATGGGCACAGCATGCTCCCTTTCGTTGTGGGTTGGTGCGACTGTGTCATCTTGCAGAAAGCGGCTCATCCTAAAGTCGGCGATGTCGTGGTGGCTTGGGTAGAAGGTCGCCGCTATGTGTTACACCGCATCATCCGTATCGACGGTGAGCGTGTCACGCTGATGGGCGACGGCAACCTGAGAGGTACGGAAACGTGTACGCTCAGTGACGTAAAGGCATTGGCCACGCATGTCGTCGATGTCAAAGGACGTACGTATGATTTGTACAGCAAGAGGCAGAGGTGGGCAGCCAAAGTCTGGTGGTATATCCGCCCTGTAAGACGATACCTGCTTGCCATCTATCGGCGAACCCACCATATTATTTATATTTAACCCATGCACGAATATTACTTTGCCAACTACCGCCTGCTGGTGGATGATGAAATCAGTAGTGGTTGGAAAATGAAATTCCTTGCCGGCTTCAGCCAGAAGATGCCTGCTACCCATACCTTTACCCTGCGCATGGGTGACGAAGCCCTGCTTGATCGTAAGTATGCAGAGGCCATCTCCTATCCTGTTGTCTGTGAAACAGATCTTATAAATGTCCACGACTTGCATGACTCATGGGCCATTGTATCCTTGATGGACGAAGACATCAAGCACAGCATCAGACGTGTGCTGATATGCGCCAGAGACTATAGCGAGATGACGCTCTACATCTCCCGTCACCCTTTCTATGTCGAGCGAATAAAAAGATGGACAACGGCAGGTTTTTCCATACCCCTCTTTGTCGCCTTCGAGGCTGGCATGACGATGCGCGACGGGATGATCCTGCATGCTGCGCTGGTAGAGAAAGACGGCTACGGCGTGATGTTCCTCGGCCCTTCGGGCATGGGCAAATCGACACAGGCGAAACTCTGGGCGGAGCACCAAGGTGCCGACTTCATCAACGGTGACCGTCCGGGTTTGCGTCGCATCGACGGCCAGTGGATAGGCTTCGGCATGCCGTGGGACGGCAAGGACCGCATCAAACAACAGAAGCAGGTACCCATCCGCGCGTTCATCTCTCTGGAGCAAGCTCCAGAGAACAGCATCCGCCGCCTTACGAAGCAGGAGGCGATGATGGTGCTGCTCAATCAGGTGATGAAGCCCGTCTGGGACGATGCTGCCATGACGCTGCTCCTCCCCCTGATGGGCAGGCTCGCCGACGAAATACCATTCTATCACCTCAGGAACCTGCCCAACAAGGAGGCGACCGAGTTGACATGGAATACCATCTTAGAAACTGAAGAGAACAATGCAAATCATCATCCCGACAACACCGCTGATTGAACGGATTATTGGCAGACAGAAACGTGCTGACGGTCAGTGCTACCGACTGATGACCTAGTTGCTCTACAACATCCTGACCTGCTCACTCGTGCTGCTGACGCACGACGAGGCCGCCGACATCACGGCGCAGCAGGAACTGATAGACCGCTGGTTTTTGGTGCCGCAGGAGCACGACGACCGGAAAGCCTGCCATGAAATTCGCGAGATGGCAGCACTCCTTAAGCCCGCCACCAATACCGTCACCACCTATGTCATCCTCACCACAACCGGCTGCAACGCCCGCTGCTTCTACTGCTACGAAAAGGGTACGAAGCCCGTCGTGATGACCGCCGAGACGGCAAGCAAGGTGGTGCGCTACATTGTGGCACATCGTGGTGATGAGAACGTCTCGATTCGATGGTTCGGTGGTGAGCCGTTGGTCAACGTCAAGGTCATCGACCAGATTTGTACGGAACTCCGCGAGCAAGGCGTACCGTTCCGTTCCTCGATGGTTTCCAACGGCTACCTGATGGATGCCGACATGGTAGAGCGAGCCAAGGATTTGTGGCAGTTGCAGCATGTGGAGATTACGCTCGACGGCATGGCGCAGACCTACAACCGCGTGAAGGACTATGTCTATCGGGGTGTGAATGCTTTTGAGCGCGTGCTGGAGAACATCGGCATGCTGACCGCTGCCGGCATCCACAGAATTGGCAGAACTGCTGCATCAGCGCTTTGGCACTAACGAGCATCTCTTGGTCTTTTCCCATGAATTGTATGGTGAGCGTGCACCGGAAGATAATGCCGAACTATTTGCCCAGCGGATGCAACTGAAGCAGCAGATAGCAGCGTGTGGCTACAAAGGACAACGGCTATTGGGATTGCAGAGGGTGATCAAACTGAATCAATGCATGGCCGATGACGACGAAAGCGTATTAATAACTCCTGAAGGTCACCTCAGCAAATGCGAGCACTATATCGACCGCGAGTTCTTCGGGCATATCGACCGCGAAGAGCGCGACGAAGCCATCATCCGCAAGTTCAAGGAACATCAAGCCGATATAGAGGCTTGTGCCACCTGTCCCTATTATCCTCAGTGTATCCGACTCGTAATGTGTCCTATCCGCACATGTACTCAGGAATTCCGGCAGGAGCGTCTGGACGAAACGAAGGAGTGCATGAAATATGAATACGAGTGCTATAAGATGCAATGATGACGGGGGGACATCGAGGCTGTGCCATGATACCGTCTGTGAATAAGGACAAAGAGGGAGTGATAGAATAATAGGTAGCCTCCCCCTTTCCTGACGCGGGAGGCCATCTATGAAACAATTTGAGCCTATATACTGCGGCCACGAATGTAACTATGATTGTATAGTTCCTTTGTTCGCAGTTCTTCAAGTGCATCGAAGGTTCCGTCACGCCAATAGTATTCTATCTTAGGATTTGCGGCTTCCCAGAGGTCAACACATAGCATATCCCTGTCACCACCATCTTGGCTGATGAAGGCTTCGATTGCATCAGCCTGTTTTTTGTTGAGATGGCGCTGAGACGAACAGTTACCCATTTCAACCAGAGCCTTGACAGCTTCTTCAAATAG
>ONKX01000029.1 GCA_900318555.1 uncultured Prevotellaceae bacterium
TCGTTCTCCTCCTTAAAAACCACCTCTACCACCTCTACCCTGACACCGTCATCACCGACCTCCAGTATCACACTAAACACCCTTTAGTATCATACTAGGGCCCCTCTACTGTCACCTCCGCACACGAAATTCATTATTTTAACATTATTTAGGGGGGGCTAACAAGCTTTAACAAAATTATTTGTACCTTTGCAACCTGAATTTGCGAAAACTAAACACAATTCATTATATTACTAACATTTTAAATTAAACAAGTATGAAGAAAAAAGAGTATGAAAGACCGACGATGCAGGTCGTCCAGTTGAAACAACAGCCGCAACTGCTGGCTGGCAGTAATCCCGCACCCAACAGCGCAAGTATCCAAGACTATGAGGACGGCGTGTTCTCATGGGAAGAAGAGTAATAACCCTTTAAAACAAAAGAAGACAATGAAGAAATATATCTTTATGGCTGTGGCAGGTATGCTTGCACTCAGCAGTTGCTCGAACGACGACAATGAACAGACCACGCAAAACGCTCCCCGACAGATGACTTTCACCGCCGGCTTTGGCGATGATGGCCTGACACGCGCCTCTCTGTACGACAATATGAAGAAGGTAAAG
This sequence comes from uncultured Prevotellaceae bacterium, assembly GCA_900318555.1. Taxonomy (GTDB): domain Bacteria; phylum Bacteroidota; class Bacteroidia; order Bacteroidales; family Bacteroidaceae; genus Prevotella. The sequence goes on from ONKX01000029.1 coordinate 603, forward strand.
TTTGACGCAGACGACGAAATCAGCATCCTCAGCGCCAACAACACCAACACGAAGTTCACCACCACGGCTGGCGGCGCATCGGCCACGTTCACAGGTGAGGCTACGGCCGACTCGAAGTTCTACGCCGTCTATCCCTACACCGACGGCCTGGCCCTCAGCGGCACCACCATCACGGGTGTCAAGATTCCCACCGACCAGTGGAACAGCAGTTGGAATTCGAACAGTGACTTTTCAGGCTGGGACCCGAAGGCTCCCATCGCCTATGCCACCACCACAGGCTCTTCACTTACATTCCAAAACGCATGCGCCATTCTGAAAGTCACATTCCCCTTTGCAAATTTTTGGGGTCGTTTTACGATATCTGCCAACGAGCCATTGGCAGGAACTTTCAGCCTCGATACTTCAACAGGTACACTGACCCCGACGTCGGGAAGCACAACTGTTACTGTGGGTACTGATAGTTATGATTCTAGTGGCATTAGCACTTACTCCAGTGGAAAAACCGTATATGTAGCCATTGCCCCAGGCACCTATACAGGCTTCAATCTTCACATATATAATGAATGGAATGATGATAATAGTATAACGAAAAGCGGTAGCGTCACCTTCGAGGCCGGAAAGATATACGACTTGGGATCATATGATTTAGGAACTTTTTAATGGTCATAAGTGATCTATAGACTCGAAGAGGCAATACTCTTCATTAGCCCTGCGGACAGCAATGTCCGCAGTTTTTTTTGTCGTCTCAGCTGCTTCGCCTTGCCTATGGTCGAGCCTGCTCATGTTAACTTTTTGACCACTGTCAAGAAGGAATCGTCCTTCGGGCTCACGCGGGGACAGTCCCTTGTGAGAATTAAATCATTATCACGCAGGGACAGTCCCCTTGTGAGAATTAAAGAATAAAACAGGAAACGGAAGTCCAATCGCGGCTTCCGTTTTTTCGTCCGAGACCCTCTCTTATCCCCCAGTGTAGGGGGAAGAAGGATAAAAAGGTAGGATAAAATTTGTTTTTTCACTCAATTTGCACTATCTTTGCAGCGTGAATAGAAAAATGTGGCTATGGAAGAGAATAAGAATGATGTCGAATTAGAGGGGATGATGGCTCAAGAACCATCGTTGGCCGAGATGCCTCTTACAGAGCTGAAAGAGGTTGATTACACGTTTGGTAATCGTGACTTTGGCTATCCTCACACCCTCGAGGAATTGGATGCCGCACTTGACCGGGCCGATGCTCAGCGCAACGATCCGTCGAAATGGGTGTCGTCGATAGAGTTCCATACCCGTCTTGAACAAAAATATCCATGGCTAAGATAGTTTGGGACGAGTTGGCATCAAGACAACTTGAATCACATCTTGACTACGCATTAGAGGAGTTTGGGCAGAAGTGTGTGCGTAACTGGTATCGTGACATTCTGCGTATAGAGTCCCGCATAACTCTTCAGCCTTTATCTTACCCCAAAGTGCCTTTTTTGGAACATCGGGATAAGACGTATCGTGGCGCTACCATCATGACAAACTTTCAGCTAATCCATTATTATGACGCAGATGCCGATACCGTATTCATAGATGCCATTTGGGACATGCGCATGCAACCAGTAAAGCTGGATGAGATGATAAAGTAAAATACGGTTTTTATTGAAAAATAATCGGGAAAACATTTGGTTTTCTCGATATTTTTTTGTAATTTTGTAGGGTAGTTAAAGCTACAGAATTAACCCTATTTATTAACATTTAAAACACACAGAATTATGAACAAAACAGTAAAAACAGTACTCAAGGTCCTCGGTTACATTATCGCTGCCCTCCTCGGCGCAGCCGGCGAAGCCGTGATGATGTAAAAGACGAACACGAATCTCACAAATCTTACGAATAATCCAAGTACAGAAAAAATTCGTGTAATTCGAGAGATTCGTGTTTGGAAAACACACGCTTTAAAATCTCTCAGTACGCCTGTGCGGTGCTGCTCATCGTGAGCAGCATTGCGCTGGTTGCGTATCAGGTCATCATGATCGACGACGTGTCGAACGGTCTACTGGTCTATGTCGCTCAGGCCTTCCTGCTCGTCGCCAGCATCTTCGGCCTCGACTATTATGTTAAACTCATCACACGAAAAATCAATGGAAAACACACAGCTCAATGACATCCGACTGTCTCAGCATTTTAAGCTGACAGAGTTTCTCAACCTGGAGAAGCACCCCGACAACCTGCCCTCGGTGCAGGTGTTGTTTAACCTGAAGTACGGCTGCCAGTATCTGCTGGAGCCCGCCCGCCGCGAGGTAGGAGCCATCATCGTCAATAGCGGCTACCGCAACGAGGCCTACAACCGGCAGGTCGGCGGAGTCCGCAACTCGCAGCACCTGCTCGGCCAGGCTGCCGACATCCGTCCAAGGGACCCGCAGCAGTTCCAGCGACTGGTTGACTTCCTCCGCACCTGCCCCTATACCGACCAACTGCTGACCGGCCCCGGCTGGCTCCACATCTCCTGGACGCCCTTCGCCGCCCCCCGCCACTTTGTCAGAATTGGGTACTATAAATAACAGAAGCGCACAACCTGCCAGCAGTGTAAGAACAGGTGCACCACATCAGACCAAAAGGAAGTGGACTTCCTGATGGGGAGCCTGCTGTTTTTATATGTCACTGTGTTATATTTCTCGGCATCATCGTTTTTAGGGTTCAACATTCTATTTTATCTGCTGGATTATTTCGTCCAAGCCAATAACATCTATTTTCGGAAAGTCCATCTTCTTCAGCACATCAAAGTGGTTATCGTCTGTTACCACAAACTTTGCATTACATGCTACAGCACAGTCTACAAACTTATCGTCATCAGGGTCGGCTTCGATTTCCGTAGACACACACATAACATTCCTTCCGTCGAGGAACGACAACCACAAATCGTGGTATCTGCTACGACGGAAATGCACTGTATCAGGCTGTTTGTATCAACAACAAGTCTTGCCATCGCCTCCTGATTATTATTCGACATGCAGATCCTTGTGGCGAAGTTCGTCCAGCTTTTCTTGATTCAGAATGCCTTCATCCCACAGGCGGTCAGCCTCTGCGTCAAGACGAGACTGGAAATGCCGTGTAAGCACCATCTGAATTTCACGGGCGTACTCCTCGCTGTTGTTGAATGCGAACAATTTCAGCAAGTGCATTTGTGTTGGGTTCAATGTGGCTGTTTCCATATCGTTATTCTATTTCCGCAGGCAAAGATAGGCAATAATTTCGAAAGTTCCAAACTTTCTTCTACATTTTTACGAAAGTACACAAAAAAAGCCCGCGTAGGGCTTTTCTTGTATCACTTTGTGCGGCACAGAATTACTTCCTGCGGTAGGGCTTGAGGAGTGGGATTTCGTCGCAGAGGGCGTCGGCAAGGAGGTTTGCGACGACGGTGGCACCATAGATGTTGTAGTGGGTGTTGTCCTGTTTGCCCTGCGGTTCAGTGGGTTCTTCGCCAGGAAGATACCACATGTGGAGCTTCTTTGAGCCCTCAGTACCCAAGCCTTGCTCGAGGTCGTGGGTAATCTGGTTGGCATCGACGAAATAGCAGTTCATGCGCTGGGCCACATCACGCGGTGCCACGCGATAGAGTCCGTGGGTATCGACGAGCGAGTCGCCCTCCACCATCTTCGCGCCATCCTTGAAAGTCTGCGTGCGCAGCTTCTCGTCGTCATCATTCTCAGGAGCCTTCACAAGGAAATTGCGACGCACCACGGGGTTCATCAACACAGGAATGCCTCCACGTTCACGCGTCTCGCGCACATACTTCGCCAGATTGTAGTCGAACGTCGAGCCGGGATCGGTATGACGAGCGGCTTGGGGCTTCTCGTCGTTGTGACCGAACTGGATGATGACGTAGTCGCCAGGCTTGATGAGCGAGAGCACCTTGTCCCAACGGCCTTCGTCGATAAACGACTTCGACGAGCGTCCGTTGACGGCATGATTGTCGACGCGGATGTAGGTGGAATCGAAGCATGCCTGTAGCATCATGGCCCAGCCACGCTCGGTCTTGCCTTTCGAGAGATCCTTATTGGCGGCAGTAGAATCGCCAATGACAAAAATAGTAGTAGTTTTTTGTTTGGTGGCCGAGGTGCACACAAGCACCAAGGCCATCAATACAGCAAGTAGTTTGATTTGTTTCATTGTTTTTGTTTTGTTTAATTTTTTCGAGATAACGTTATATCGGTATTACGGTATATCGGTATTACGACTTCGCGAGATTACGATAATTTCGTGATGAGCTCGTCTGGCGAGAGCATCTGCTGGTCGCCTGTCTCCATATTCTTCAGCGTGACCTTGCCGGCCTCCATCTCGCTCTCTCCCGCCAGCACCACAAAGGGAATCTGCTTGGCATTGGCATACGACATCTGCTTCTTCATCTTCGCACCGTCAGGATAAATTTCGGCACGGATGCTTTGCGCGCGTACCTTATTTATTATAGGCAGGCAGTAGGCGGTTTCCTTCTCACCGAAATTGATGAAGAGCACCTGCGTGGTCTGGAGCGAATCCTTGGGATAGAGGTCGAGGGCATTGAGCACGTCGTAGATACGGTCGACACCAAACGAGATGCCCACACCCGAAAGACCAGGCATGCCGAAGATACCCGTGAGGTTGTCGTAGCGACCACCGCCAGAGATGGAACCCATCGGGGTATCAAGGGCCTTCACTTCGAAGATGGCGCCTGTGTAGTAGCTCAAGCCACGAGCAAGGGTGAGGTCAAGCTGGAGTTCGTTGTTGAGAGGTGAGAGGTGAGAGGTAAGAGGTGAGAGAATAGCACGGGTTTCCTCAACGCCTTTCAGGCCGGTCTCGCTGTCTTTCAAGACTTCGGCGATGGTGTTCAGCTTTTCCTCGTTGGTGCCTTCGAGCATGATGATGGGCTGCAGTTTCTGAATCTGCTCGTCCGTCAAGCCATCCTCGCGTAACTCGGCATTGACGTTGTCGATACCAATCTTGTCGAGTTTGTCGATGGCCACCGTGATGTCCACAATCTTGTCGGCAGCACCAATGACCTCAGCAATACCCGTGAGGATTTTGCGGTTGTTGATCTTGATCTGCACGCGAACGCCAAAGCGGGTGAAAACGGTGTCGACAATCTGCATGAGTTCCACTTCGTTGAGCAATGAGTCGGAACCAACGACGTCGCCATCAAACTGATAGAACTCACGATAGCGGCCCTTCTGCGGACGGTCGGCACGCCATACGGGCTGAACTTGATAGCGCTTGAACGGCAACTGCAGTTCCTCGCGGTGCATCACCACGTAGCGGGCAAAAGGCACGGTGAGGTCGTAGCGCAGACCTTTCTCGCAGATTTTCGACGCCAAACGAAGCGTATTGCGCTCCGTCAGTTCCTGGTCGTCAATCTTATTGAGGTAGTCGCCTGAGTTCAGAATCTTGAAAAGCAGTTTATCGCCTTCCTCGCCATACTTGCCCATCAGCGTTGCCAGCGTCTCCTGAGCAGGTGTCTCAATCTGCTGGAAGCCATAGAGCTCGTAAACGGAGCGGATGGTGTTGAAAATATAGTTGCGCTTGGCCATCTCAACAGGGCCGAAGTCGCGCGTTCCCTTTGGAATACTTGGCTTTTGTGCCATATCGTTTTTTACCTTTTTACTTTTTTACCTTTTTACTTTCTCACGATAGTTTGAGCACGGTCAGGACCGATGCTGATAATCTTAATTGGGGTTTCGAGTTCGCGCTCGAGGAATGCGATGTAGTCCTTGAAAGCCTTGGGGAACTGGTCCTCGCTGGTGAACTGCGTCATATCCGTCTGCCAACCAGGCAGTTCCTCGTAGATGGGCTCGATGCCCTTCTCGATATCGTAGGGGAAGTCGCGCGTCAGAACGCCATTCACCTTGTAAGCCGTACAAGCCTTGATGGTGGGGAAGTCGTCGAGCACGTCGCTCTTCATCATGATGAGCTGGGTGACGCCATTCACCATAATAGAATAGCGCAGGGCCACGAGGTCAATCCAACCACAACGGCGCTCACGACCTGTGACGGCACCATACTCGTGGCCAAGGTCGCGAATCTTCTTGCCAGTCTCGTCGAAGAGCTCTGTGGGGAATGGACCAGCACCCACACGTGTGCAGTAAGCCTTCATGATGCCGAATACCTCGCCAATCTTGTTGGGACCAATGCCCAAGCCCGTGCAGGCACCAGCGCAGATGGTGTTCGAAGAAGTTACGAAGGGATAGCTGCCGAAGTCAACGTCGAGCATCGTGCCCTGAGCACCCTCGCAGAGAATGCTCTTGCCAGAACGCAACACGTTGTTAATTTCGTGCTCGCTGTCGACAATGGGGAACTGGCGCAGATACTCCACGCCTTCGAGCCACTTCTTTTCAACTTCGTCAATGTTGTACTCGAAGTTGAGCGACTTCAGGATAGCCTCGTGACGAGCCTTGGCAGCGGCATACTTCTCCTCGAAACCATCGAGGATATCGCCTACGCGCAGACCATTGCGGCTGACCTTGTCGGTATAGGTCGGACCAATGCCCTTACCCGTGGTACCCACCTTGTTCTTACCCTTCTGGGCCTCGTAAGCGGCATCGAGCACGCGATGGGTAGGCATGATGAGGTGAGCCTTCTTCGAGATATGCAGGCGCTCCTTCAGCGCATGACCACTGGCCTCCAGCGCTTTGGCTTCGTCCATAAACAGGTCGGGAGCCAGCACCACGCCATTACCGATGATGTTGACCTTACCGCCCTGGAAGATACCCGAGGGTATAGAGCGCAACACATACTTCTGGCCCTCGAACTCGAGTGTATGGCCAGCGTTCGGACCGCCCTGGAAACGGGCTATCACATCATACTGCGGGGTCAGCACGTCGACCACCTTACCTTTTCCTTCGTCGCCCCACTGCAAACCGAGCAGGACATCAACTTTACCTTGATTCATCCTTCGTATGTTTTGCCTGTTTTACCTGACAACTCTTGCAGAGGCCATAGACGTATAACGAGAAGCCATCCATGCGGAAACTCTTCATGTGGAGCGACCTGATGGCGTCATTAATCTTTTTGGACTTAAACTCCGTCACTTTACCGCAAACTGTACAAATCTGATGGCAGTGGCTGTTGTTGTCGTAACAAGCCTCGTATTTCGTGGCACCCTGAAAGCGGTGACGAATAACCAGGCGCAATTCCATAAACAGCTTCAACGTGTTATATAGCGTTGCACGACTGACGGGGAAGCGGTCTTCGTCGTTCAGTTTCTCGCCCAACTCTTCCAACGTGAAATGTTCATGTGTATCGTAGACGGCATCAAGAATGGCAAAACGCTCAGGAGTCTTGCGTAAGTTGTTCTGCTCCAAATAATTGGCCAGAATATTCCTGACAGTAGTCTTGACGTTTTCTTTCATTTTATGTGGCTATTTCGGTTAAAACCGCACAAAATTACTACTTTTTCTTCAGAAAAAGGCAAAAATAGTTTATAAAAATTCTAAATTAATGGATTTCGTTGCGCTTTTGGCCATTCTCTCATACACAAGACCCAGTTCTGCAAAGCGCTGGAGACTCTGCATAGCCGCCTTGCGAACTGACATATACGGGCCCTGAAGTGCAGAGAGTGACTGGTCGATAAACTCATTGATGCCCCGCTCGTTAGGTTCCTGTCCGTTCATAAACAATCGTGACAGCACGTGAAAGCCACAGAGTTGGTAGTATTCCTGGTCGCTGGCAATCCATTGATAGGCCTTCTCTGGCGCGTAAGGTAGATATTGCCACAGGTTGAAAGCCGCCTGTTCGGCAATCTCCTGCGAGGGAATCTGTTCCATCCAAATATCACACACGCCGGGCAACATCTGCTCGGGTGGCATCAGCATCGTAGCCAGAATCTTACACTCGCGGACATTCTCTTTCCAAAGGGCAATGGCAAGGTCGTATTGGCTATTCTCTGCAGAGCAGAGTGTGGCGTTGCGAATTGCTTTTGGCTCTTGGCTGTTAGCTTTTAGCTCCTCGGCTTTGGCTTTCAGACGAGGGAGCGTGGCGCCCCAATTGAGATGATAGTTCAAACCCTTGTCGCGCATCGACTGAGCAACAGCACCATCCATCATCAGACGGAATGACTGCTTGATTTCCTTTACTTTATCTCTTACATCTTCCATCTTACATCTTCCATCTTACATCGTCCCGTACTCTTGACCATAGCGTAGCATTTGGTGAACATAACTCTCGGAATAGTCAACCTGAACGTCGCTGATTTCTCCGTCGGCATCGAGAACGGGAATGAGTCGGGGATTGATGAAACCCTTATAAGGTGCTAAGTCCAGTTTCTTGTAACGAGCCAACACCTCTTGATGAAGGTCGGCATCGACCATGATGGCATAGCGTTCCACCAACTGACGGGCTGCATCGTAGTCTCCCTCACTCTTAATGCGCTGAATCTCAGCTAACAAACGTGCAAACAGTTCACGTAAAGCTTCATAGTCATTTACACGTATATAGGTCTTACCATCGCGCTTCTCCATCGTAATCACTTCCCCACCCTGTTCGTAGCACCAATGGGCTATCAGGGCACGATTGCGCATGTGGGCTTCCTCTATCTGTCGACCCGGTTCGATGCGGATGAGCTGGGTCATCAGGCCATTCATGATGTAACTGTAATACTGCGACTTATACGCCTCGGCATCAGGCACAAGACCCAAGTCGATGAGTTTCTGGTCGGCAATATAATAGAGTCCGAAGAGGTCGGCACGCGCCTCCTCAATGGTGTTGCCGTAAGCCTTCAGCGCATCAGGGTCGGTACCGGGCAACAATTGTCCGCTACCATGACCCAAGCATTCGTGCAGGTCGGTATGCAGGTCGTCACAAACGTCGCCATACTTCTCTATCAAGGCGAGCGTAGGTTCGTCGATGACGAATTCCTCCTTGAAGCCATTGCCGTGAGCGGCCTTGTTGTAGGCATCGGTAATGTTAGAAATGGTGATGCTCTTCGAACCGTGCTCTGCACGAATCCAGTCGGCATTGGGCAGATTGATGCCGATAGCCGTCGAGGGATATTCTTCGCCACCGAGCATGGCGGCACAGATGGCATTGGCCGTAACCCCCTTGACATGAGGCTTGCGGAAGCGCGGGTCGACGGGCGAATGGTCCTCAAACCACTGGGCATTCTGGCTGATGGTCTGAGTTCGCTTGGTGGCCTCCAGATCCTTGTATTCCACGATGCCCTCCCACGAACCTTTCAGGCCCAACGGATCGCCATACACCTCGATGAATCCGTTGACAAAGTCTATCCTACCCTCGTGTTCCCCAACCCACTCGATACAGTAGTCGTTGAACACGCACAGGTCGCCTGTATTATAATAATTAATAAGGTGTTCTATCACGAGAGCCTGTTTTTCGTTCTCGGCCACCGTCTTGGCCTTCTCCAACCAATAGACAATCTGTCGGATGGCACTGCCATAACGACCGTTGGCCGACCACACATCCTCATGGATGCCCTTGTCGTCCTTGACCAGCGTAGAGTTCAAACCATAGGAAACAGGCTGTTTGTCATCAACGGCGGCATCTTTCTGCTGTTGGTAGAATGCTTCTGCCTCCTCCTGTGTCACGCCGTCGTAGAAGTTGCAGGCTGAAGTCACGACCAAGTCCTCACCATCAGCCTTGTTAACACGTTTGGGCAGAACGTTAGGGTCGAAGATGACAAGGAAAAGTTCATCCACCAGATTACCGACAGTTTCATGACGGTAAAGTGGCAGTTTACTTACTTCAATCTGGCAGATTACTTGCCTTAACCATTCCTGGCTGAAGCCGGGCTCAAACTTGTCGCAACCATAGTGGTGATAGATGCCGTTCGAGAACCACAGACGCTTCAGGTAGATTTCCATCGCCCTGAAATCGTCACACTCGTGGTCAATCGCATCACTAGTATATATGGCTTCCAGCATCTTGCGAATGCGGATATTATACTTACCAAACTGGTCGAAGGTGATGTCGCGACCGTAAAGCGTAGCCTTCGACAGGTAGTAGATCAGTTGTTTCTGACATAAAGACAATTGCTCAAATCCCTCTAAGCGGTATCTGAGCAACTGTAAATCTGCAAAGCGGTCTTCGACATAATCGAAGTGTGACACGCTATCTCCTAAGTAGTTCATTTCGCTGTAGCCTTCTTTTTCTTTTCGGGCTTCAATTTTTCAGAAGGATGTTGGGCAAGATGTCTCAAACGATACTCGCGAGGCGTCATCTTCATCAGTTTGAAGAAAGAAGCGTAGAACGACTGACGGTTGGAGAAGCCGACCATATCGCTGACTTCTTGCATGCGTAGCTTCTGATACCTACGATCCACCAGGATAGCCATGGCCTCCTCAATACGGAACTTGTTGATGAACGACGTATAGTTCATGTGGAAGCGCACATTGACAACAGCAGAAATGTAGCGAGTGTTTGTTCCCAATTCTTCGGCAAGTTTCTTGGCTGAATAATCTTTGTCTTTGTACTTTTTCTCCATCACAACAATACGGTTGATTTTTTCTTTCAACTCGTCCATCAGTTTAGGGCTAACGAGACTACGATAGTGAGCCTCTTTTTCCTTTTTTGCGGTAATGTTATACTTTGTCATAACCCTAACTTGTTGATAATTAATTATGATTTCGATGCAAATATACGAAATTTCTTCCACATACTTGCAAAAATTTAGTAAAAAAATATTAAATAGGCAAATTTTCTGTCGTATCGCGTAAATTGTTGGCATTAAAGGTCTTGCAATAAAATGCCGCGTGCGTCTTTCAAGTAGTTTGAACGAATTTCTAATGCTTTTGCCCAATCGCCTCTCAACAGTTCGTTAATATCCAAATCTATTTTCCATTGTCCACGCGATTCCAGACGATCAACCATTGTGCCTAACGTCAACGCCTGTGTATCCATAGTAGGAATGAAACGGCTCTCTTCACCTTTCTCGTCGTTGGTAATTTCCAAGAGCATTCCAGCATCAATCAATTCATATACGAGTTCATTGACGAATCGAATGGGGATAGACGTCTCCGCACGCAATTCAAGCAGAGAATAAGGTTTCCCTCCTGTGGAAAAACGTTTGCTGATACGGCTCATCAGCAGGGCACAGAGCAGAATCCGATAACGGTGGCTGATTTCGCCGGAATGGGCATCGTAGTCGTAATAATCGAGATTTTGATTGGTGTAGCACAGTTCCGCACCAAACAGACATATAGTCCACGAGATTTGCATCCACAACATAAACAACGGCAGTGCCGCAAAGGAGCCGTAGATAGCGTTGTAGCTCGACAGGAAAATCTGCGAATGGATATATACAAACTGCAAGCCCTGCATGGCAATACCAGCCAGAATGCCAGGAACTATCACACTCGAAAACTTCACTCGCGTGTTAGGCATAAAGATGTAAAGTGCGATGAACATGCCTGACATCAGCACGTAGGGTGAAAGATCAATCAAGTATCGTACGGCTGTACCTAACATCATAAAGTCTGGCAGTTCTTTAGCCGCTGTAGCAAGGAAAATGCTGATACCCGACGACAACACAATAAGAATCGGTGCCACGAAGAACATGGCCAGATAGTCGGTAAATGTGCGGAACATTGAACGTCCTTTCTTTACCATCCATATTTCATTGAACGCATCTTCGATGTTGCTCACCAGCATCAACACCGTGTACAACATGAACAACAGACCGATACCAAGGAATATGCCACTCTTGGTATGAACCAGATAACTATTAACAAAACCGATAATCGTTTCTGCCACCTGAGGTTGCGACGATAACGAATCGCGAAACCATACCTCTATATATTTATTATATCCAAAGCCGCGAGCTATGGCGAAGACAACGGCAAGAATAGGCACGATGGCCAGCAACGTTGAATAAGTCAGCGCCGAGGCTTTGGTCATGACACGTTTTGCCGTAAAGAAACGTACAGCAAGTAACACTTTCTTCAATATCTCGACACCCAAATAGCGCAAGGACGACACATCGCCTCGCGTAATTCGCCAAATGCCGATTTTTAGAAACTGTATAACCTTGTGCACAACAACTATTATCTAATATCTCCTAACTATCAACTAAAAAAGAAAGCACTGTCCCTGTAAGCCGGGTTCTGTTTCTCCCGAAAGAGATGCCTGCCATTTATCTACTCCGCAGGTTACCCCACGGCTCAAGCATTCTACCCTCCGTCGTAGCACAAGGCTTTGGGCGGACAACCCTCAACCGACGGTTTACGCGAACTTGCAGCCTCCAGACGGAACAGCCCTGCGATCACCCGCAGGCTGGTGGGCTCTTACCCCACCTTCTCACCCTTACCCTTTCGGGCGGTAATTTTCTTCTCCCGGCTCCAGCTGTCACCAACTGCTGGCACTTTCACCAGTGGAGTGTCCTGTGCTGCCCGGACTTTCCTCTCGTGCTCTGCTGAACACCAGCGGCAGACCGGAACACTGCTTTCAGGCTGCGAAGGTACGAATAAATATTCAATAAAGCAATAAAAAGCGCGAAAAAGTGCAAAAAAAACACTGATTTGCTTTGTCTTTTGCAAGAATATTTGTACCTTTGCAGCCCAGAATGCAATCAACAAGCAGCATCGATATATGAACAAAAAATTAAAAAAGGTACTCGTTTTAGGTTCGGGTGCCCTCAAAATCGGACAAGCTGGCGAGTTTGACTATTCTGGCTCCCAGGCACTTAAAGCATTGCGCGAGGAAGGTATCTCTTCCGTGTTAGTAAACCCCAACATCGCAACCATTCAGACTTCTGAAGGTATTGCCGACAAGGTTTATTTCCAACCCGTCACCACTCATTTCGTTACAGAGATTATCAAGAAGGAACGCCCCGACGGCATTCTCTTGGCTTTTGGTGGTCAGACCGCTCTGAACTGCGGTACTGAGCTCTACCAAAAGGGTATTCTGGAAGAGTATGGTGTAGAGGTTCTGGGAACCAGCGTCGAAGCTATCATGAACACCGAAGACCGCGACCTCTTCGTTAAGAAACTTGACGAAATTGCGCTGAAGACCCCCGTAAGCCACGCCGTGGAAAATATGGAAGACGCCCTCAAGGCAGCCCACGAGATTGGCTTCCCCATCATGATTCGTTCTGCCTACGCGCTGGGTGGACTGGGATCAGGTATCTGTCCTGACGAGAAAGCTTTCAAGGAACTGGCTGAGAGTGCCTTCACTTTTGCTCCCCAGATTTTGGTTGAGGAGTCGCTGAAGGGCTGGAAGGAGATTGAGTTCGAAACCATCCGCGACGCTAACGACCATTGCTTCACCGTTGCCTCGATGGAGAACTTCGACCCCCTCGGCATTCACACCGGTGAGTCTATCGTTGTCGCTCCCACCTGTTCACTGAAAGATGAGCAGGTCAAAATGCTTCAGGATATCACCATCAAGTGCGTCCGCCATCTGGGTATCGTCGGTGAGTGCAACATCCAGTTTGCCTTCAATGCCGAGACCAACGACTACCGCATCATTGAGATCAACGCTCGTCTGAGTCGTTCTTCTGCGCTGGCTTCTAAGGCTACCGGCTATCCCCTCGCCTTCGTTGCTGCTAAGATAGCGCTGGGCTATACCCTCGACCAGATTGGTGAGATGGGTACCACCAGCTCTGCCTACGTTGCTCCGTCGCTCGATTATATGATTTGTAAGATTCCCCGCTGGGACCTCACCAAGTTTGCCGGTGTCAGCCGTCAGATTGGTTCCAGCATGAAATCTGTCGGAGAGATTATGTCTATCGGTCGCTCTTTCGAGGAAATGATTCAGAAGGGTCTTCGCATGATTGGTCAGGGCATGCACGGTTTCGTGGGCAACGACCACACCAAGTTCGACAACCTCGACGACGCACTGGCTAACCCCACCGACCTGCGTATCTTTGCTATTGCACAGGCTTTGGAGGATGGATACACCGTTGAGCGCATCGAGCAGCTCACCAAGATTGACGTCTGGTTCCTGGAGCGTCTGAAGCATATCGTTGACCTGAAGCACGAGTTGCAGAAGTACAACAAACTGGAAGACCTGCCCACCGACCTCTTGCTGGAGGTGAAGCAGTGTGGCTTCTCTGACTTCCAGATTGCCCGCTTTGTTCTGAAGACCAAGTCCACCAATATGGAGAAGGAGAATCTGCAGGTTCGCGAATACCGTAAGCAAAAGGGCATCCTGCCTTCTGTCAAGCGTATTCCTACCGTTGCCAGCGAGCATCCTGAACTCACCAACTACCTCTACTTCACCTACACGCACACACCTGCGTTCGGAAATCCTGAGGGTGAACAGTACGCTCCCAAACACGACATCAACTACTACAAGAACGAGAAGTCTGTTGTCGTGCTCGGTTCTGGTGCTTACCGTATCGGTTCGTCGGTAGAGTTCGACTGGTGCTCGGTCAACGCCATCAATACCGCTCGCAAGCTGGGCTACAAGTCTATTATGATTAACTACAACCCTGAGACCGTGTCTACCGACTACGACATGTGCGACCGTCTGTATTTCGACGAGCTCTCTCTGGAGCGCGTTCTCGATGTTATGGACCTCGAACAGCCTCGTGGTGTCATCGTGTCTGTAGGTGGTCAGATACCTAACAACCTCGCTATGAAGTTGCACCGTCAGGGTGTTCCCGTTCTGGGTACCAGTCCTGTCGACATCGACCGTGCTGAGAACCGTGACAAGTTCTCTGCCATGCTCGACAAACTCGGCATCGATCAGCCCGCATGGCGTGCCTTGACTTCTTTCGAGGATGTGAAGGAATTTGTCAATCAGGTAGGTTATCCCGTCCTCGTACGTCCTAGCTACGTGCTATCGGGTGCTGCCATGAACGTCTGCTACGACGACGAAGAGCTGCATCGCTTCCTCAATATGGCCACCGAGGTCAGCAAGGAGTTCCCTGTAGTTATCTCGAAATTTATGACTGAGACAAAGGAGATTGAGTTCGACGCTGTTGCCGACAAGGGCGAGGTTGTCGAGTACGCTATTTCCGAGCACGTAGAGTATGCCGGTGTACACTCTGGTGATGCCACCATGGTATTCCCCGCTCAGCACATCTACTTCTCTACCATCCGTCAGATCAAGAAGATTGCCCGCAAGATTGCCGCCGAACTCAACATCAGCGGTCCGTTCAATATCCAGTTCCTGGCCAAGAACCGCGAGGTGAAGGTCATCGAGTGCAACCTGCGTGCATCACGCTCGTTCCCCTTCGTATCGAAAATCCTGAAGCGCAACTTCATCGAGACTGCTACGAAGATCATGCTCGACGCCCCCTACTCTCGCCCCGACTCGTCAGAGTTCGACATCGACCGCATCGGCGTCAAGGCCTCTCAGTTCTCGTTTGCCCGTCTGCAGAATGCCGACCCCGTCTTGGGCGTCGATATGAGCTCTACCGGTGAGGTAGGCTGTCTGGGTGACGACCTCAACGAGGCTATGCTCAACTCGCTGATTGCCACTGGTTACCGTCTTCCTAAGGATGGTGGCAGCATCCTGATTTCTTCAGGTGGTGCCAAGGGTAAGGTCAGTCTGCTGGAACCCGCCAAGGAACTGGTCAAAAAAGGCTACAAGGTATATGCTACTGGTGGTACCGCCAAGTTCTTCAATGACAATGGAGTAACGGCTACCGCAGTCGCTTGGCCCGACGAGGAAGGTCAGAACAACGTCATGGACATGATTGCTGCCCATCAGTTCGACCTCATCATCAACGTGCCGAAGAACCACACCAAGCGCGAGTTGACCAACGGCTACCGCATCCGTCGTGGTGCCATAGACCACAACATTCCCTTGATGACCAATGTCCGTCTGGCCAAAGCCTTCATCGAAGCCTTCACGGCACTTTCTCAGAACGACATCAAGATTAAGTCTTGGCAGGAATATAACGCATAATAGGCAAAACATTCATAAAAAAGGTGGACTGACGTTTGGTTAGTCCATCTTTTTTTTCTATCTTTGCAGACAAAACGAAGAATTATGGAAATCAAACAAGCTGAATTCTCACTATCGGCACCTGTAGTGTCGATGTGCCCAAAGGACACGAAACCAGAATATGCGTTCATTGGACGCTCGAACGTGGGCAAGTCCAGCCTTATCAATATGCTTACCAACAACCGCAAACTGGCAAAGACCAGTGCCACGCCCGGTAAGACACTACTCATCAATCACTTTATTATTAATAAGGAATGGTATCTAGTCGACTTGCCTGGCTATGGCTATGCAAAGCGTTCAAAAAAAGAAATAGACCGCCTGGATCAAATGATTCGCGGGTACATTCTCCAGCGCGAACAACTTGTAAATGTCTTTGTCTTGGTTGACATCCGACTGGAGCCGCAGAAGATAGACCTCGAGTTCATTGAGTGGCTGGGATTATCGTCCGTTCCTTTCAGCATCATTTTTACAAAGGCCGACAAACTGACGCCCAATAAATGTAATCAGGCTGTTGATGGTTACAAAAAGAAGTTATCAGAAACTTGGGAGGAGCTGCCCCCCATGTTTGTCACCTCTGCCGAAAAGAAAACAGGACGCGACGACGTGCTCAACTATATTGACGGAATTAATAAGTCTGTAAAATAAAGTAACAGACTGACATTCAGAAAGTTCTTACTTATCTATCATCTTTTTCTTTATCTTATCGATTCCTTTCAGCAGGTCCTCCGTGGGTTCAATGATGTTTTCAGAGCCCCAGAAATCAGGATCGTTGAAATATATCACCTTGTCGTAAAAGTTGTCATGACGGAAGAATGAGTCACGTACGCGGATAGGGCGAATATCTGTGCCCTCTTGGCGGTCAGTGACAACCATCTCAGAAACAATATTGAAATTCGACTTAAACAAACGTCGCTTCCAGTCGCAACGGAACCGGATAACGTTTCGGATGTAGTTAAGCCGCGTCACACCTCCGTCTGTCGTGTAGTCGGCAGTCAACGACAACTCGTAGGGTGTAAAACGTAATGAGAAGGGTTTCTTGCGCAATATCATTGCTGTCACCTTGGCGGGACTACGCATATCCAATGAGAGATCTATCTTGGTGAAGGCCAGTGTCTCGCGATCGACATACAACCGGCCTGTCCACAGAGCGTACGTCTCAGTAATTTTGGGCGTCAGTTCCACCACGTACTGCATCCGGCCATCCATCATCTCCGGAGTACGAAGACGCAGGGTATATTTCGACAATTCCTCTTCGTTTAGCAGTATATCTCGCTCCTTCACTACGTCAAGGATTATGGGAAGCACAGGACCACCCTGTAGCTTCACGGCCAACGTATCACTGGCACGCTGACTGAGCAGCCGACGACCCTTCAGGATCTTCACACCATCACCAGCATCACTCTTCTGGTAACCAGTCTTATAGATGTCCACAACACCTTCGGCAATGCTGATGAAACGCTGTCGCTTCTGTACCGTCTCACGATAGAAACCACGCATCAGATTCGGATTGTTCGGATAGTTGCGTTCTATACGGTCAATGGCCTTCAGCACGATATCACGTGCCTCGTGGCCTTCTACCACCACTTCGTCGAGCATTACGCTGCTGGCCTGCAAACGGACGGGATTGCCCTCCTGCTCCAGAGACCGACACGCTGCTGCTGTCAGACGACGCGTCTGATAGCCCAGACATGAGAATACCACCTCACGGGGAGCAGCACTCAACTTCAGCACAAATTCACCATCGGCATTCGTTACAGTACCAACACGATTACTCATCACACTAACTGATGCCAGTGGTTTCTTCGTTTTGGCATCAGTTACACGGCCTCTTACAGTCCATAGTGAATCTGTCTGCGCCCATGAACACAGACAACACGCCATGAAGAGCGTTGTCAGTAAAAAACGTTTACTCTTCTCTTTCATCCAATCAAGTTCTTATGTCTGTTTCTAAGACGCTAATTTGACAGGAAAGTCAAACCGAACAAGCAGTATTTATAATTCCTTAACAGTGTTTTCAAAGATATAATACATATACTTTTGGAAATATAACCAATTCTTCGTAAATTTGCAGCCAGAAGACCTTGAACTATGCTGAAATGGCCTAAAATAATCAACAAGACCTTGTCAGTCAAGTTAAGTCTGATGGTTGTCTGCGAGATAGCGCTGTTGTTATTTGTAGCGCTAGCAGTAATGTTTTATTTCGCACGTCAGACATTGAAAGCAGAAGCTATGCGTAATGCCGAGCAGACGCTGGAGTCGACGGTACAGCATATAGATAATATCCTTTTAAGCGTAGAACAGGCAACTGGCAACATCTACTGGAACCTTCTGGGTAAAATGAACAATCGCGAACGAATGTTCCACTATTGTCAGACTGTCATTGAGAGCAATCCCTATATTGTCGGCTGTGCCATTGCTATGGATCCCAACTTCTACGAAGATAAGAAGCCGTTCATGGCTTACGTTCATCGCAAAGGTTTCAACAACGAGAGCGAAGAACTGGTTATGGCTAAAGCATTCGGTGGAAAACCTTACACCCAACAGACGTGGTATACAGAACCAATCACAGAAGGACACGCATGCTGGATGGAACCTGTGAAGGATACACCTAACGACGATGCGGTGACATGCTTCTCGCTACCACTTTACGACGGCAATTGGAAACCTATTGGCGTACTGTCCGTAGATGTGTCCCTTGCCCTGCTTTCTCAAATCGTACTCGACGCAAAACCGTCGGCTAACGGCTATAGCACGCTACTGGGTAAAAATGGTGCGTTTCTTGTACATCCAGATCCCGTCAAGTTATCTCATGAAACGGTGTTCACACAGTGTGAGAACGGTGCCGACCCCTCGGTACGAATAGCCGCAGAAGCAATGGTAAACGGCGAGCGAGGCTATAAACAGTTTGTGATGAACGGTGAAGACTGGTATGTATTCTATCGTCCCTTCGAACGTTCCGCAGTACCAGGCCGAGCCATGGAGGAACTGAAATGGAGCGTAGGGGTAGTATATCCTGAGGAAGACATCTTCGGTGACTATAACTTGCTACTGACTATCGTGTTGGTCATTGCCATTATCGGTATGTTGCTGACTTGGGTGCTCTGTACACTCATCACCCACCGCCAATTGGAGCCCTTGCATCTGTTGACAGAATCGGCCGAGCGAATTGCCCGCGGACACTACGGAGAAACCATTCCCGACTCACGACGCAAGGACGAGATAGGACGTTTGCAGTTTCATTTCCAGCAGATGCAACGTGCACTGGCAGAACGCATGAGCGAGTTGCAGCAATTGAAAGATAATTTGCAGGAACGAAATGAGGTGCTTAAACAAACATACACCCAGACGCAGGAGGCTGACCGCGTGAAGACCGCCTTCCTGCACAACATGACAAACCAAATGACAGGTCCTGCGGACACCATCGTCAAAAACGTTACAGAACTATGTGAGCACTATCACGACAATACACGACAAAAAACGGCAGACAATGTTGACATCATACAACAAGAGGGACAGATCATTACAGACCTGCTTAACAGTTTGATAGAAACTGCCGAGAGTGAAAAAGGAAAGGAGGAACACGTATGAGAGAGCTGATACGTCATAGCCTGTCCAGAAAACTCACCATCGGTATGTTGCTGATGGCTGCACCAGTGTTCATTCTGGCATTGGGCGGAATGTTTATGCAGTCGCAGTTCTTCATCCGTCAAGAAGCACAGAAAAGTGCCAGCAACATGCTGAATACGACTGTGCAGCGCGTCAGAAGTATGATGAGTACCATAGAGACTGCCACCAATGCCAACACGTGGCTCGCCGAAGAACATTTCCAACCAGACTCGCTATTGGCTATCTCGCGACTCGTTGTTATGTTGAACAGTCATGTCAACGGGTGTTGCATTGCCGCAGAGCCGAACATGTTCCAACAATACGGACGTTATTTCGATGCCTATACGCTGAGAGAGGGAGACTCCATTATCACCGTACGAGACGCTCCCTATGAATATTTCGAGAAACCTTGGTATAGTGTTGCCCGCGAATTGGGCAAAGCCTGCTGGGTGAAGCCCTATGCCGACGACACCGAAGGGACTGTGGTGGCTACCGACCAGATCACATCATACAGCCGCCCCATTTTCCTAGAAAGCGGACAGCTGGCAGGCATCATCACCTGCGACCTGTCCATGCGTCGCATAGCAGCCGTTGTCGATAGTGCTGCCGTCCCCTATCCACACGCATATTATATGATGGTAGGTAGCGACGGACAATATTACATCCATCCCGACACTACAAGGCTCTACAAGCAGACCATATTCTCCAATGCCGACCCCAACAAACATACTGATCTGATAGCACTGGGACATGAGATGACTGCGGGTAATCTAGGTGTCATGAAGGCTACGATAGACGGCGTGGATTGTCATGTATGTTACCGTCCCATACCTGGTACAGAATGGAGTCTCGCATTGGTATGTCCCGACAAAGACATTCTCTGGAGTTACCATAAATTGGTATATATTATTGCTGCACTGATTGGCATCGGATTGATTATCATTTTGCTGCTGTGCCAAAGCAGTGTGGCAAGGGAAATTAAACCACTCAACAAGTTACTGCGCCTCTCAGAGAAGATAGCAAGAGACCACAACGACGAGATTATTCTGCGTACCAAACGTGCCGACGTTATCGGACAGCTGCAAAACAGTTTTGCCACCATGCAACAGTCGCTAAACTTCCACATGGGAGCACTGCGACATACTGCAGAGACAAGCAGAAACCGTAATGAAGAGCTGGCAAAGGCTACGGAAAAGGTTGAGGAGGCTGTGAGGCAAAAAACACGCTTTATTCAAAACGTATCACACCAGATACGCACACCACTGAACATCATCATAGGTTTCGCACAAGTGCTGCGCGACAGCCTGTTGACATACAAAAGCGATACAAAGGATAACGACTTGCTGCCAGAAGAAGAGTTGGCAAGCATTACCGACACCATGTTGCATAATGCTCATCACCTGAACCGCATGGTTCAGATGCTATTCGACAGCTCTGACTCGGGTGTTTCTCAGGAGTTGCAGGCCCACAGAAATGAACTTGTGTCATGTAATGAATTGGCTCGGGAATGTGTTAGCAGCTTGAAGGATAATTTCCCCGACACAGACATTCTACTGAAAACTGAATTGCCTGACAATTGTTGTATACACACTAGCCACCTTTACCTGATGAGAACTATTCGCGAATTGCTATATAATTCCGCCAAGTATTCGGACGGTAAACACGTGGTGATGCACGTCACACAAACAGACAATACTGTATGCTTCATTGTTGAGGATGTTGGCATGGGACTGTCGGAGGAACAATTGGAAATGATTTTCATGCCGTTTGGAAAAATCAACGATCTGTCGGAAGGCTTGGGTCTAGGTCTGCCATTGGCCAAACGCCATGCCCAAGGACTGGGAGGTGACCTCACACTGGACACCACGTATCAGGATGGTTGTCGCTTCGTCATGGAACTGCCAAAACAGTAACCAAGGAAGTCAGAGAAGTTAAGGAAGTTAAAGAAGTGAACGACAATTGAAAAAAATGAGCAAACGGTTTGGTTGGTTCATTTTTTTTTCGTATCTTTGCAGCCGAATTCAGAAAAACGTGTTTCCGTCCGCGAAGCACCTTCTTTCCAAAACATCATTTCAACATTGAATCATTAACGATATACTGTATATTAATATGTACACGAAAGAACAATTAGAAAAACTTCCTATCCCCGAACTGATGGCGATAGCCAGTGAACTGGGAGTCAAAGTATCGCAGAACGACGAATTGGAGAATGTGGTATATGCCATTTTAGACAAGGCCGCAGAGCAGGTAGCTGCAGGAGAACCCGTCTCAAAGCGCAAACGCACACGTATAGCAAAAGACAATAGCAAGGTTTATACCGTCAACGGCTCGGAGAGCACCACGTTAGACAAAAAAGCCACAAAGGCAGGGAAGAAACCGACGCTGGATGCACTAATTGCCGAACAGGCTGCAGCAGAAAAAGCCGAAACAGAACAGCCCGAGCAAACTGCTGCCGAACAAGCAGAAGAGAAACCCGCACCCAAGAAGCGCGTACGTAAGACAAAGAAAGAACAGGAAGAGGAGGCAGCAGCTGAAGCACCTGCTGAAGCTAAACCTGAGAAAAAGACGCGCAAGAAGGCTGCAAAAAAAGACGAAGCTGACCTGTTTGCAGAAGAGCCCGTAGTGGAAGCCATTCCTGAGGCTGTTGCAGAAGCAATTCCTGAAGCTGTAGTAGAAGACGACAATGAAGAACTATCACCTGAGATGATTGATCAGTTACAGGAGAAAATGGCTAATAACGTTGAGAGTGAAGAGGTTCCTATGGAAGGAGAAACCGACGATGTATGGGAGGGTGATCCCGGCGACGGCACAGATTTTATTACCATTGTCGACTTGCCTATTGAGGACCAATCTGCCATCCCGACAGTCGACATATTTGACCGTCCCGTAGCTCAGCAACCACAGGACGAGCCTATGATGCAAGACTATCGCCAAACGGCACAGCCTGCTGCATTCGATTTCGGCGAGCTCATCACCGGTAACGGCGTGTTGGAAATCATCCAGGACGGCTATGGATTCTTGCGTTCATCGGACTTTAACTATTTGTCTTCACCAGACGATATATACGTAAATCCACAGCAAATCAGACGCTGGAGCCTGAAAACAGGTGATGTCGTAGAGTGTACCGTCCGTCCACCACACGACAATGAGAAATACTTTGCCCTGTCAAACGTTACCAGCATCAACGGACGTAATCCCCAGGAAGTGCGCGATCGCGTTGCCTTCGAACATCTGACACCGCTGTTCCCAGATGAGAAATTCACCCTGTGTGGCGATAAGGCAACAACAAATCCGTCGGTACGCATTGTCGATCTTTTTGCACCTATCGGTAAAGGTCAGCGTGCCCTCATCGTGGCTCAGCCAAAGACTGGTAAGACATTATTGATGAAGGATATTGCCAACGCCATTGCTGCAAATCACCCGGAGGCATACATCATGATGTTGCTCATCGATGAACGCCCAGAAGAGGTTACGGATATGGCACGGACAGTGAACGCAGAAGTCATTGCTTCGACATTCGACGAGCCTGCTGACCGTCACGTGAAAATTGCTGGCATCGTATTGGAAAAGGCCAAGCGAATGGTAGAATGCGGTCACGACGTCGTCATTTTCCTCGACTCTATCACACGTCTGGCACGTGCCTACAATACCGTTGCTCCCGCCAGCGGTAAGGTACTCACAGGTGGTGTCGACGCAAATGCCCTGCAGAAGCCCAAGCGTTTCTTCGGTGCAGCCCGTAACATCGAAGGCGGCGGTTCGCTGACCATCATTGCTACCGCACTGACAGACACTGGTTCGAAGATGGACGAAGTAATCTTCGAGGAATTCAAGGGTACAGGTAACTCCGAATTGCAGCTCGACCGTATGCTTGCCAACAAACGCGTGTTCCCAGCTGTCAACCTGGTACTTTCTTCTACACGTCGCGACGAGCTGTTGCAGGATCAGACCACACTGAACCGCATGTGGATTATCCGCAAATTCATTGCCGAGATGAATCCCATCGAGGCTATGAGTACCATCCGCGATCGTTTGGTACAGACACATTCAAACGAGGAGTTCCTGCTTTCGATGAACGGATAAGACATAACATTTACGTACCATGCAGAGCAAGGTCTTACTCATCTATACAGGTGGAACCATCGGCATGAACCGCAATCCGCAAACAGGTGCTTTGGAGCCTTTCGACTTCGAGCACCTGTTGCTACGTGTACCGGAACTGGAACAGTTCAATATGCAGATTGACACACATCAGTTCAATCCGCCTATTGATTCCAGCGATATGTCTCCACAACTATGGACCGACCTGTCGCATGTCATTGCTGACAACTACGACCAGTACGACGGCTTCGTCGTATTGCACGGAACTGATACGATGGCCTACACGGCATCTGCCCTCTCCTATATGCTGGAGAATCTGACGAAACCCGTCATTTTCACCGGTTCGCAATTGCCCATCGGACAGCTCCGTACTGACGGCAAAGAGAACCTCATCACAAGTATAGAGATTGCTGCGGCGAAAGACGAAGAAGGTCACGCTCTTGTACCAGAAGTTGGTATCTATTTTAATGGTCATCTGTTACGTGGCAACCGTACGACAAAACAAAGTGCCGACGAATTCAATGCCTTCGAATCGTTTAACTTTCCTCACTTGGTAGATGCTGGCGTTAACATTACCTATCATGAGGAGCGTATTCTGAAACCCGACTGGAACAAGCCCATGGCTCCACACTTCCGACTGGACAACAACGTGATTATCTTCTCGTTGTTCCCCGGTATTCGCGAAGACCTTATTCGTCACATCATTCATACGCCTAACCTCAAGGCAATCGTGATGCGTACTTTCGGTTCGGGTAATGCGCCCCAGCGTCCCTGGTTACTGAACGCGCTCAAGGAAGGTACAAAGAATGGTAAGGTGATTGTCAACATCAGCCAGTGTATGCAAGGATGTGTCGAAATGGGCAGATACGACACCGGCTTCCATTTGAAGGAAGCCGGAGTGGTAAGCGGTTATGATTCGACGGTGGAAAGTGCCGTCACAAAACTGATGTTCTTGCAATCACACTATAACGACCCAGAGAAGGTTCGCGAATTGATGAACCGCAGCATAAGGGGAGAAATTACGGTTTAGGAAATTCTCCCCCCTCAACTCGGTTGTATTATTGATGCTGGTCGCGAAGCAGGTCGTTGACTGTCTTCACGGGATTGAACGTCGATAGGGGAACCTCGACGAAGACGGTCGACCAATCGCTCATGGCACCATTCCACAAGCCAGGCAATTCAAGGGCCTGAAGTTCCTTACCGCTCTTCGACTTCTGAGAAATGAAGCCCGTTGTCGGGTCGACATACTTAGGCAGGTCGAAGGCGTTGCCCTTGTAGTCCTTCACAGCGCATACGAGGTCAACGGGATTGAAGTGTGTACCCTTCGTAAACATCTCCATATATTCCTTGTTCGACTTGTCAATCTGACTTGATTCGAGAATCTGCAGCGAAACGGTTCCATCCTGGTTATACGTCAAGAACGGACCACCACCAGGCTCGCCCACATTCTTCACGACACCACACACGCGCATGGGACGGTTCAGCTTCTTGCGCAGGTAGATGACGAGGTCGGCATCCTCCAACTCCTTGATGTCAGCCTTTCGACAGCAGAGGTCGTTCTGCACGAAACGGATGATGTCCTCAATCTGCTCGTGCGTGTACTTACCTGTATCCAAGAGGTTCAGATACTCGAAAGCTTTCTTCTGCAGCGTTACCAGCACACCAGCGATGACCTGCTTCCACTCAACGGTATCGTCCTTCAAACGGTCGGGCACGACGTTGTCGATATTCTTGACGAAGATGACGTCAGCCTCAATCTCGTTCAAGTTCTCAATCAAAGCACCGTGTCCACCTGGACGGAACAACAGCGAACCGTCTGAATTGCGGAACAGCGTGCCGTCAGGATTAGCAGCAACGGTATCCGTCGAGGGCTTCTGCTCAGAGAAAGAGATGTCGTACTTGATGCCGTACTTCTTGGCATAGAGGTCAGCTTTCTGAGCCACCTTGGCCTTGAACAACTCCATGTGCTCGTGGCTGACGGTGAAGTGCACGTGGGCCTCACCGTTCGATGCAGCATACAAAGCACCTTCCACCAAGTGTTCCTCCATTGGTGTGCGAGCGCCCTCGGCATAGTTGTGGAACAGCAACAGGCCCTTAGGCAGCTGTCCGTAGTTCAGCCCCTCGGCCTTCAGCATGTTGGCAGCTACGGCCTTGTAGTTACCCTCGGCGATGAGTGCCTTGATACCCTTGCCCTGATTCTTCTGGCAGGCAGCATCCAGCTCGTCGTAGAAGGCAAACTTCTCGATGTTGTCAAAATACTTCTTCTCGAAGTCCGTTGTGGGCACGTCATAGTCGGCATCCACAAAGGCAAACATGTCCTTGAACATACGGCTGGCGGCACCCGATGCGGGTACAAACTTCACCACCTTCTTGCCCTCGGCTTTGTAAGTCTGCCAAGCCTCCACATACGCCTTGCGCTCAGCATCAGAAGGTGCTACAATGCCCTTACCAATAGCTGCTGCGGCTTCCAACTTCAGGAAGGGGAAACCAGTTTTAAACTCACCTAATTGTCTCTCGATTTGTGCCTCAGAAATACCCTTCTGGGCCAACTGCTTCAGGTCTTGCTGTGATAACATAATATTGTTCGTTTTTGATTAGTTTGTATATCTATCCTGCAAAGTTACGAAAAGCTTGTGAAATTTGCAAACATTTCAAGCAGAATTTAACGATTAATCACAAAACAACCTCTAGTATGACACTAGAACCCTTCTAGTATGACACAAAAGCATCTCTAGTCTGATACTATACAGATGCTCAGTCTCTATCCTCAAGGACACGGAACTTGCTGCGACGTCGCTGCAGTTCGGCTAAATCAAGGTTTACCGTGAGACTTTCGACACTGTTCTTATGACATTGAGCCAACGCTTTGCCATAAGCATCAACTACCACAGAACAGCCGGCATAGTGAGAATGTTGGTCGTCACCTATACGATTGCAACCAATAAGGAAACATTGGTTCTCGATTGCACGGGAACGAGTGAGCAACTGCCATGCAGACTGCCGTGACTCAGGCCAATTAGCAACCAAAATAATGGCGTCATATTCAAGAGTATCAGCATAGCGGCTCCAGCAAGGGAAACGCAAATCGTAACACGTCAACAACAGAAAGCGGAAATCTCCGTACATGACAACGGTATGTTCCTGCCCGGCCGTATAGTATTCGTCTTCATGACCATAAGTAAATAGATGATGCTTGTCGTAATAGTAAACGTTACCTTTACGTCCATCTATGAAATAGTGACGGTTGCGGAAACTACCGTCCAACAAACGGACTGCCAGACTACCGGCAATGGCACACTGACGACGCGCTGCCGTCTCCTTCATCCAAACGAAAGCGGGATTCGCATCTTCATCGGCAGCAATGCCATGAGGTTTTGTTGCAAACCCCGTGCTCCACATTTCTGGTAGCACATAAAGGTCGCTCTCTTCTGCATTGGAAAGCAACTGTTCTGCACAACGGATGTTTTCTTCTGGCTGTGCCCAACGGATATCTGTCTGTAGGAGTGTAACTTTCAATATTCGAGCAGTTTTACGGATGGGCTACCTTTAAAATCAATAATCTGGTCAATAAGGTAACAACTGGCTTCGTCGGGAACACAAACGGAAACATTGAAATGGAAACCGCTGGCGTCAACCTTCGAGAACTCCATATTGTTCAACACCGACTGCTGCAGTATCTGAGCTGGAACATTCTTGGCGTACTGTTGTTTACGGAAGTCGCGTGAAAACAACTGGGTAGCACCATTGAAAATACTCAGATGGATGATGTTGTCATAATAAACATTTTCCACCTCCATACCATCTTCATTGATGGTCTGATGCGTCACCTTATACTTCGTGGGGTTAATAGCGATATACAGGTGGTAACGCTGACTGTCATAGAAAACAACCGTATCACGCTTCAACACTTCAGTAATCGTCAGAATCTGAGGCTTTGACTGCTCAAACTCCGCATTCAATTCCGTGTCGTCACTCTTTTCGAACTTCAGCAAATCGCCATTCTGATTACGAAACCACAACAAATGCTCAGTCTGCTTCTCAATGGGATAATGGTTGGAACCGACGAAAAGCGTATCGCCAATGACCCAGAAACGGGCAGGCAATGACGTAGAGTCTGCATAGAAAATGGAATCGCCTTTCATCTGGAATACAGCCGTTTCACCGTCTTCCTCCAACCAAACACCTTGCAACAACTGCTTGGCCTCACGGCTTTCCTCCTGAGGGGCTGTTGGTTTCTGACCGCCACAGGCAACAAAACCTATAACTGTCAGCAAACATATAATATGGTATAATACCTTATTCATATATATATAATAGGAGCCTTTCTAATGCTTCTTTTTCTTATTCAAATCTCATTCCGTTTGCAAAGGTAAGAAAAAAAATCGATTTACCCGCAAAAAATTTGGTTTTTTGCTCGCAAATTACTACCTTTGCATCGTGATTGAACTACAGAGACATATTGAAATACTTCTTTTGGACAATGACTGCGTCATCGTGCCAGACTTCGGAGGCTTTGTTGCACACCATGTAGCAGCCCGTTACGAAGCCGATGATTGCATGTTTTTGCCACCTACACGAACACTGGGTTTCAATCCACAACTTCGCATCAACGACTCGTTGCTCGTACAATCGTACATCAATGCTCTGGACATCAGTTACCCTGAGGCGTTGCGACGTATCGAACGGGAAGTTGACGAAATGAAGCAGGAACTCAACGAAAAAGGATACTTTACGCTCGAGGATATCGGCACGCTGAGCATTAATAGCGAAGGCAACATCCAGTTTGAACCTTGCGAGGCAGGTGTCCTGTCACCTAACTTCTACGGACTCAGCGCCTGTGTGTTCCCCACGCTGAAAGATATCCGCAAGGCCAAGTTGACAAGCAACGAAACCCCGGAAGTCGTAAAGAGCGAACAAGTTGCCGATTCCGCCTTATTGGAATTCATTGACAACGAAGAGCAGAACGAAGATCGTGCCATCGAGATTAAGATGTCGTGGATTCGCAATGCTGTAGCTATTGCCGCAGCAGTAATCGCTTTCTTCCTAATTACAACACCTATTGCCAACAGCGACCTTAGCACTCGCTCGATGAGCAATATGCAGGGCAATCTGCTGACGAAGCTGATGCCGAAGGACACGAACATGGCTCCCGCCAAACCCGTTGTGAAGCCTACTGCCGCCAGTGCTCCTGCAAAAGAGGAAGTAAAGCAAGAAGCTGCCCCAACATCAGAACCCACATACTGTATCGTTTTAGCCAGTCAGGTAAAGCTCAGCAATGCAGAGAGTTACGTTGAACAGTTAAAAAAACGCGGCATAAAAGATGCAGAGGTGTATATCCATCGTAACACCGTACGCGTAGTTTGCGGATCTTACAAAACCGAGAGCGAAGCCTATCGACATTTGAACAAAATGAACAATGACGAGGAGTTCGCCGAAGCGTGGGTCTATAAAAAAGTATCAGCATAGGTTTTTGAAGTCATGAAACGTGTAAGATGCCCCAAATGCGACAACTACATCACGTTCGACGAGACCAAGTATACCACTGGTCAGTCGCTCGTGTTTAAATGCGACCAATGCGGAAAGGAATTCGGTATCCGCATCGGCGTATCGAAGTTGCGCAATACCCAGAAACAGGAGAATGCCGAGATGTCGGCCGACTCTGGAGAGCGCCCTGCAGAAGAGGCGCCCTGCGGAAGTATTGTGGTCATTGAAAACGTGTTCCACTACAAACAGGTCATTCCATTACACATGGGAGATAACGTCATTGGCCGCTACCAGAAGGGGAACCCCATCAACACGCCTTTCGAGACTGTCGATCCCAGCGTCGACCTCAATCACTGCACCATCACCGTCAGTCGCGATAAACGTGGAAATTTGCGTTATACGCTGGCCGACAACAATAGCAATACGGGGACGTTCGTCGATAATGTTGAACTGACTCCCCGCGAACGCCGTGTCATTGAAGATGGGACGCTGTTTACCCTCGGCGCTACCAGCATTTTGCTGCGGACAGCCGATGCTCAAGAAGAATAAGAATCAAATAAAGGTAAATAAGAATATGTTAAGAATTGCCGTACAATCAAAAGGTCGTCTGTTCGACGATACCATGAATCTGCTTGCTGAAGCAGACATCAAGATCAGTGCCTCGAAGCGTACACTTCTGGTACAGTCAAGTAATTTCCCGCTGGAAGTGCTTTATCTTCGCGACGATGATATTCCACAGAGTGTTGCCAGCGGTGTTGCTGATATTGGCGTCGTCGGAGAAAATGAGTTCATCGAACGCGGTGAGGATGCCGACGTCATCTCGCGTCTGGGTTTCTCACAGTGCCGTCTGTCGCTGGCCATTCCCAAAGAAATTGAATATCGTGGCGTCAACTGGTTCAATGGCAAAAAGATTGCCACGTCTTATCCTAACATCCTGCGTAACTACATGAAGGAACAGGGTGTCGACTGCGAAATTCACGTCATTACTGGAAGCGTGGAAATCAGCCCGGGCATCGGACTTGCCGACGGAATCTTTGATATCGTCAGTTCCGGTTCAACTCTCGTCAGCAACAATCTGCGCGAAGTGGAAGTGGTGATGCAAAGCGAAGCACTGCTCATCGGCAACAAGAATATGAGCAACGACAAGCGCGCCACATTGGAAGAAATGTTGTTCCGCTTCAAGGCCGTGAAGGATGCAGAAGACAAGAAATACGTCCGCATGAATGCCCCCAAGGCTCGTCTGCAGGAGATTATCAATGTACTGCCGGGCTTGAAGAGTCCTACGATTATTCCCTTAGCCGACGAGGAATGGTGCTCTGTTCATACCGTACTCGACCAAAAGCGTTTCTGGGAGATTATCGGCAAGCTGAAGGAAATGGGTGCACAAGGCATCCTCGTTACCCCGATTGAAAAAATGATACTTTAGTGTGTTCGACGGTTCTCCCGTCGAAAAAGAAATATTATGAAGATCTATAAATATCCGAAACAAGACCAGTGGGCTGAGATTGTGGCACGTCCGCGTCTTGACCTCACGAAACTCAACGAGACAGTCGCCACAGTGCTCGCTGACATCCGTCAGCGTGGTGACGTTGCTGTCCGTGAGTATGAACTGAAGTTCGACAAGGCGGAACTGGACAACCTCGCTGTCACCGAGCAGGAAATGGACGAAGCCGAGAAACTCGTGAGTAACGAACTCCGTGACGCCATCATCCTTGCACACCATAATATTAAGGTGTTCCACATCTCTCAGCGCTTCGTTGGTCAGAAGGTAAAGACGCAGGAAGGCGTCACCTGTTGGCAGAAGAGTGTCGCTATCGAACGCGTAGGTCTTTACATCCCTGGAGGTACTGCCCCACTCTTCTCTACCGTCCTCATGCTCGCAACGCCTGCTAAAATTGCCGGTTGTAAGGAGATTGTGCTCTGCACGCCTCCCAACCGCGAAGGCAAGGTGAATCCTGCCATTCTCGTCGCTGCTCGCATTGCGGGAGTCAGCAAGATATTCAAGATTGGCGGTGTTCAGGCCATTGGAGCGATGGCTTACGGCACTGAGAGTGTGCCTAAGGTCTTCAAGATTTTCGGTCCTGGTAATCAATACGTGATGGCCGCCAAACAACACGTCTCACTCGACGAGGTCGCAATCGATATGCCTGCCGGTCCCAGTGAGGTTTGCGTATTGGCCGACGAAACTGCCAATGCAGAATTCGTCGCTGCCGACCTTCTTTCACAGGCCGAGCACGGCATCGACTCACAGGTACTGCTCATCACAACATCGGAAGCAAAACTCAGCGAGGTACAAGCAGAAGTTGACCGTCAACTGGCATTACTACCCCGTAAGGAAATTGCCGTCAAGGCCCTCGATAACAGCCGTCTTGTGCTCGTCGATTCCGCCGACGAGATGATAAATCTCTCCAACCTCTACGCCCCCGAACACCTCATCCTGCAAGTGAAGGACTACGAGCAACTCGCTGAACGCGTCGTCAATGCCGGCAGTGTATTCCTCGGTCCCTATGCTTGCGAGAGTGCCGGCGACTATGCCAGCGGTACCAATCACACCCTGCCCACGCACGGCTATGCCACCGCCTACAACGGTGTCAACCTAGACTCCTACTGCCGTAAGATTACTTTCCAACATCTCACGGAAGACGGTATCCGCCATATTGGCCGCGCCGTAGAACTGATGGCCGAAGCCGAACAGCTCGACGCTCACAAGAACGCCATGACCGTGCGCATCAAATCAATCAAATAGTGTGTTCGACGGTTCACCCGTCGAAAAATAATAGGAATAGACAATTATGAAGCCCTTAGAACAACTGGTCAGAAAGAACATTTGGAGTCTCGCACCCTACTCTTCCGCTCGCGACGAGTATTCCGGCAAGGAGGCTCACGTCTTTCTCGATGCCAACGAGAATCCCTATAACGAGCCTTACAACCGCTATCCCGACCCACTGCAGCGCGAGCTGAAAACCGCCCTAAAGAAGGTAAAAGGCGTGCCCGAGGAAAATATCTTCTTGGGCAACGGCAGTGACGAGGCCATCGACCTCGCTTATCGCGTGTTCTGCAATCCCGGTCGCGACAACGTGGTATCCATCGCCCCGACCTACGGCATGTATCAGGTCTGTGCCGACATCAACGACATCGAGTTTCGTCAAGTTCTGCTTGACGACAACTACGAGATGCATGCCGACCAACTGCTGGCAGCCTGCGACGACCACACCAAGATTATCTGGATCTGCTCGCCCAACAATCCTACAGGCAACTCGCTCAATCGCGACGAAATCCTGAAGGTCATCGAGGGCTTCGAGGGTATCGTTATTGTCGATGAAGCTTACATCGACTTCGCTCAGCAACTGTCCTTACGACAGGAACTTGCCACTCACCCCAACCTCATCATCCTTCAGACCATGTCGAAGGCTTGGGGATCGGCAGCTATCCGTCTGGGCATGGCTTTCGCCTCGAAGGACATCATTAATATATATAATAAGGTGAAATATCCCTACAACGTCAACCAGCTCACCCAGCAACAGGCGATGGTGATGTTGAAAGACCCCTTCGAAATCGACAAATATGTCAAAATCCTGCTTGCCGAGCGTAGCCGTCTGATGTCCGCCTTCCAGGATTTGCCCATCTGCGAACAGGTGTACAAGACAGATGCCAACTTCTTCCTGGCAAAGATGACCGACGCGCAGGCCATCTATGACTATCTCGTTGACAAAGGCATCATCGTCCGCAACCGTACCCGCATCCAGCTCTGCAACAACTGTCTGCGCGTCACCATCGGCAATCGCAGCGAGAACAACGAACTGCTCAGTGCCCTGAGACAATACTAGATTGTCTAGAATATCTAGATTATCTAGAGTCTCTAGTTAATCAAGCACTATGGAACGCCTGTGGAATAGCAACTATATAAAGGTGATGATAGCGAACTTCTCGCTATTCACCGCCTTTTATTTGTTGACGCCACTGTTGCCGCTCTATCTTCATGAGACTTTCGGAGCCACCAAGGACGTTATCGGACTGGTGCTTTCCGGATATACCATCACCGCACTGCTCTTCCGCCCATTCAGTGGATTCTTTGTCGACTCCTTCCCGCGAAAGACGGTGCTCATGGTGTGTTTTACGGCCTTTGCCATCTTCTTTGCCGGCTATCTCGCGGCATCCACACTACTGCTGTTTACCATCGTCAGAACCCTCCACGGAGGGCCTTTCGGCGCACTCACCGTCGCTAACTCCACCGTTGCCATCGACGTACTCCCCTCTTTCCGTCGCAACGAAGGCATTGGCTATTACGGACTCAGCAACAATCTAGCGATGGCCATCGCACCGTCGTTCGC
Organism: uncultured Prevotellaceae bacterium; assembly: GCA_900318555.1. Lineage (GTDB taxonomy): Bacteria > Bacteroidota > Bacteroidia > Bacteroidales > Bacteroidaceae > Prevotella. Next base: position 33,971 of record ONKX01000029.1, read on the forward strand.
CGTCTTCATCTATGCCGAGACGCATAATTTCCAGTTGCTATTCTGGCTCGCACTCATCGTCGCCACCTTCGGACTCATCATTGACGCAACGGTGAAATTGCCACAAAAGGCTCCCGTGCAAGCAAAGCGCGCGCTTTCTTTGGACCGTTTCTTTCTCCAGCGTGGCTGGCTGCTGGGCATCAATATGGTTTTCTTCGGTTTCTGCTTCGGCGTGCTTAGCAACTATCTCGCCATCTACGGCAAACAGGTCATGGGCATCACCGGCGGCACTGGCACTTGGTTTATGCTCTGCTCCGTCGGACTCATTCTCTCGCGTCTGCAGGGCGGCCGTGCCTTGCGCAAGGGCCTTCTTACCCACAACGCCGCCGAAGGCATGGTCATCTCACTCGTCGGCTACACCTTATTTATATTAATGCCCACGCTCTCAACTCACATCTTCCATCTTCCATCAAACTTCTTACATCTTGTTGGCTACTACGGTTCCGCCCTGCTCATCGGCTTGGGCAACGGTCACATGTGGCCGGCTTTCCAAAATATGATGATTTCGATGGCCCACCACAACGAGCGCGGCACCGCCAACTCCACCATCCTCATCTCGTGGGACGTCGGCATGGGGTTGGGCATTCTCCTCGGTGGCATCTTGGCCGAACTATACGGCTACGCTACTGCCTTTTGGACAGTGGCGATAGTCAATCTGACAGGCGTCCTGCTGTTCTTCCTGCGTTGCCGGCAGTTCTTCCTCGGCCGCCGCCTCTCTACCGACACCCGATAGTCCGCCTCAGTTTCGTCCGCGAAAAAGAAAAATACTCCGAAAGTAATTTTAAATACTCCGAAAGTATTTTCAATTTCTCCAAAAGTAAATTCAAAGTTTAATCATAGGTTAACCACTAGAGAGGTGCCCCAATTAAGGACAAACCGCACGAATAGTCAGGCCAACACATCTGTCTTCCCACGTTCTATTGGCCTTTCCCCAAAAAGAATCGATGCTATAACAGATAGCATGCTGATTGGCACCAAGGCTCATGTCTGTTGTCCAACAGTATATTTGATCTACCACATGAGTAGAACCAGCATGCGGGAAATAGATGCAGTTACCGTTAGGTCCCGTCGCCTTCATCACTTCACGGCCATTCAGCAGTACGTTTTCGAAAGTACAGTTGTCCACAAGTTCCTGAAACTCCTCAGGGGTAGGTATGTGCCAGTCGCCGCCCAGAAATGCGTGAGCTGCATCGTCCTCCAGCTCGAGCCGCGACTTTCCATCCACCTCTCCCCATTGGCTGTCAGTAACGTATTTTGAGAACTTGCTGTAATCCCTGTTACCTTCGTACACTTCCTTGCACAACAGATAACTTTCCCACTCATAACGTCCTTCCTTGGGAGTCAGTTCACCCCACGCAATGTAATAGCCGTTTTCAGTCTCCGTGCGGGCTCCTAAGTTAGCCGATGCCCAGCGCACAGAAAGCCCGAGGTCTACAGCCTTGATGTCGCTGGCCTTGGGCAGGGGCTGCATGTCAACGATAGCCATTCGCAGAAAATGGGATGCATGGTCGATGGAATCCTGCAACTCTAAGTTCACCTTATTGATGAGAGGTACGTAGGTGTGTTCCTTCTGTCCGTCGTTCTCGACTACAAAGGCTCTCATAGCAACAGCACGCTGATGGTTCCTGTCAAGCGTCTGATAACTCGCTGTGCTGTATTCCTCGGGATTGATAGTGTTCAGCAACTTTTGGGCTTCGGCGATATTGCGATCAAGGACGTTTAGTTTCAGATACACGGTGTCAGACGCTGCCGTCCGTTCTTTTACAGGACGTATGGGCAGACCCTCACTTCTGTCAACAGTCCAAAAGGTCGAAACATCTATCTGGTCGATGGTGAATACTTTCAACGTCCTGCTTTTGGCACAATCCTTGCACCACATCTTGGTATCGTTATCCCAGGTTATCAGCTCGTTGCCCTGCATCCTTCCAGTAGACGGGAAGAAGACGGAGTTGCCATTGGAGCCTATCAACTGGTAGCCGTAAACGCCGTTGCTGACGGTGGGCCTCATCCTGCAACAATTGTCGTCGGTCGTATAGTTATCGGCAAGGAGATCCACCTCGTCAACTGTAGGCAGGCGCCATCCTTGGCCCAAGATAACCGTTGCGGCATCATCTTGGGGCAACAGAAGCTCGTCATCTTTATAGTATAATGTGGATACTCGCAACTTGTAAGTATCCCACGAATAGACCTCCTTGGGTTCTGTCTCGCCCCAGGCAAAGAAGTCGCCCGTGTCCTCGGGCCGCTTCGCGCCTAAATTCTTGGTGGCAATCATGAAATTGCCAACTCCCATGTCTACGTAGTCATCGTTCGTTTCATACTCAGCATACTTGACAACAATCGGTTGCGGCTCTGGCACCGGCTCTGGAGAAACATCATCATCCTTCTGGCATGATGCAAACATGCACATCATGAGAGAAATAAACACATAAAAAATCTTTTTCATATTGTCTACTTAAAACATACTTTCTTAACGGATACAAAATCATCTCATTTATTATCCGTATTCTGATGGGCTTGCTGCTCCGTGAATATTTTGTGAATCTCTTTTTCCAACTTGCCCTTCTCCTTTAGTTTCAGGTACTTGTCCAACAGCTCCACCTTGCCTGTCAATGAACTATTGGGCTCATAGAACTGTAACAAGATGTCGAAGACGTCCTAGCTATATGCAGCCATGAAGCCCACCAGATAAGGCATACTTTCCTTAGAGGCTGCCAACGAGCCGACTTCCTCACCAATAACAATATTAACATCACCGCTTGCTATGCTCCAAGCCATGATATACTGGGCAGCCTGCTCCATCTGAGAAGCGCGGATGGTATGTGTCAGGTAATACTGGATACATTTCAGAGCATCATCATTATGTTCATGACAGAGCTCAGCGCTTTTAAATTCTATCAACTCAGGTAGGTCTACGAATCCATCGTCTTTCTCCTTCTGCAGTTTTTCAATCTTCTCCCCTACGCGCTGGGCA
>ONKX01000058.1 GCA_900318555.1 uncultured Prevotellaceae bacterium
TGCCGACTGCCTGCTGGCTCGCGAGAAGCACCAGTACTTCCATCGTCAGGTGGATGTCCTGAAGGAAGCCTATACCGGTACCCATGAGCTGATGGACAACGGTAAGGCCAGCTATCTGGAGGTGCTGACGGCACAGGAGTCGCTGCTTTCAGCCCAGCTGAGCGAGGCTATGAACATCTATAATGGCTCGCAGGCTGTCATCGGTCTCTACATCGCCCTCGGCGGTGGTACGAAGTAATATGATTTGGAAATATGAATTATTAAAGGCGGCTAATCAGTAGCCGCCTTTAATATTTCGTTGAGTGTCGGGTGAATGTGCACCATGTCACGCAACTGGGTGACCGTGGTGTCACGACACATCAAGGCAGAGACCTCTTGAACGATGTCGACACTATGAGCACCATAGGCGTGGCAGCCGATGATGCGGTCGTCGGCATCGGAGAAGAGTTTGAGCATACCCTCCGTTTCACCCATAGCGAGGGCTTTGCCGTTGGAGCGCCAGAAGGACTTGCGGCAGGAGTAGCCCGACGCTGACGCGGCGGGAGAATCGCCAGCCACTGTGGCGGCCTTGAGGGCGTCCTCAGTGGGACCGACGCAGGCGGCTTCAGGTTCGGTGAAGATAGCTGCAGGCATGATGTCGAAGCGGATGTTGTCCTTACGACCGAGAATGTGGTTGACGGCACGCACGGCCTGCATCTCAGCAGCATGGGCCAGCATCTGCTTACCATTCACATCGCCAATGGCATAAAGGCCCGACGGAGAACCGTCGGGAGCAGTGGCTACGCGGAAGTTTTCATCGACGGGAATGGGTGAATTAGCATTGGGTAAACCAATGCCCACTCGGTCGAGGCCAAGCCCTTCGGTGCGGGGGCGGCGACCAGTAGCCATGAGGATGACGTCAGCATCGATGTCAGCGACGTTTTCCACGGCGGTCTTCATCTTAAAGGTGATGCCACGCTTCTCCATCGTCTTGCGCAGACGTTTGGCAATGTCGCTATCAAGGGCTGGGAGGCATTCTTTCAGATATTCTATCACCGTCACCTCAGAACCGAAGCGGTTGAAGACCGAAGCGAACTCCATGCCGATGACGCCAGCACCGATAATGGCGAGGCGCTTGGGGAGGGTGTCGAGATTCAGCAAGCCTGTGCTGTCAACCACACGCGGGTCGTCAATGCCCTTGATGGGAAGCCATTTCGTCTCGGAGCCCGTGGCGATGATGATGTTAGGGGCAGTGTATTCAGTGTTTGCTGCGACTGAGTCGCAACAAACCGTAGAGGAATCGACAAGCTGGGCACGGCCGCGAACAAGTGTGATGTTGGGATGCGAGAGGATGGTCTCAACACCAGCACGGAGCTGGGGTACAACCTGAGCCATACGTTCACGAGCCTCAGCAAACGTGGCACTATGGACGTAGGTCTTGGTGGGAATGCACCCCACGTTCAGACATGTACCACCAACATTGTCGGCCTCGAAGATAATTACCTTCAGTCCTTGTTTGGCGGCATATTCAGCGGCGCGGTAACCGCCAGGTCCCGCACCGATGATGAGAAGGTCGGCAGGAGAACCGCCGACCACAGTACTATTGTTCATCTTGCAATTGTTTATAGGTGGTGATAGGATGTTTGGCGGCCAGCACGTCATCAACACGTCCGATGGGTGTCGTATGTGGAGCTGACTTTACCAAATCCGGGTCGTTCTTAGCCTCTTCAGCAATCTGTCGCATCACGGCAATGAAGCCGTCGAGCGTCTCCTTCGACTCATTCTCCGTCGGTTCAATCATCAGCGACTCATGGAAGAGCAGCGGGAAATAGATGGTCGGAGCATGATAGCCGTAGTCTAACAGACGCTTGGCAACATCCATCGTGGTGACACCCGTGCTCTTGTCCTTCAGACCATCGAACACAAACTCATGACAGCACAAACCGTCGATAGGCAGTTCATAGACATTCTTCAAAGCCTCCTTGATATAGTTGGCATTGAGAACAGCCAACGGACCGACGTTCTTGATCTGCTCACGACCCAGCGAAAGGATATATGCGTAGGCACGCACCATGACAGCGAAATTGCCGTGATAAGGCGACACAAAGGGGAAGAACTCCTGCAAACCCTCACGTACACCGACAGGACCCGAGCCAGGACCTCCACCGCCATGAGGCGTCGAAAACGTCTTATGCAGGTTGATGTGCATCACGTCGAAGCCCATGTCGCCAGGACGGCAGGCGCCCAACATGGGATTGAGGTTGGCACCGTCGTAGTACATCAGACCACCACAATCGTGAATCAGCTTTGCAATCTCAGGGATGCTGGTCTCAAAAAGACCCAGCGTATTGGGATTGGTCATCATCATGGCAGCGATGTTAGGACCTTCCAAATTGACAAGACGTTCTAGATCTTCTAGATCAACCAGACCGTTCTTTGTCGATTTAACCTCAAGGATTTCCAAACCACAGACGGCAGCAGACGCGGGATTTGTACCGTGGGCCGAGTCAGGAACGATGACCTTTTTGCGCTGGAGGTCGCCACGAGAACGGTGGTAGTTGTCAATGACCATCAGACCCGTCAGTTCACCATGTGCACCGGCATAGGGTTTGAAGGTAAAGTGAGCCAGACCGGTCAGTGCACACAACGAACGCTCCAACAGCATCACCAAGGCACGAGCACCCTCTACCGTATGGTCGGGCTGCAAGGGGTGCAGGTTCTGGAACTGCGGCAGGGCAGCCATTTCCTCGTTGATCTTGGGGTTGTACTTCATCGTACACGAGCCCAATGGATAGAAGCCCGTATCGACACCGAAATTGTTGTTCGAGAGATTCGTATAGTGGCGCACCACCGTCAGTTCGTCGCACTCCGGCAACTGTGCATCCTCCGTACGGCGCAAATCCTGAGGAATCTTGTATTCGCCGAAATTATTCTTAGGCAGGCTGTAGCCTTTACGACCTTCCTTAGAAAGCTCAAAAATCAGGTTTCCGTATAATCGATTGTTCATATATGTATCCCTTTAATGTACACCTTTGTATAATGGCATAATCTCAACCATCCTGTCAATTTCTTCTTTGGAACGCTTCTCCGTTACGGCAAACATAATCTGATCTTCAGCGATTTTGATACCACCATGAATACCATTCCTCAACCAGAAGCCCTGAAGTTTATCCACATCACCATCGAATCGCACCACGAACTCATTGAAGAACGGCTTGTTGTAAACCTGATGGAAACGACCTGTCTTCAGCAGTTCGTCGAAGAGATAGTGAGCACCGGCATACGATAACTCAGCAGCCTCTTTCACGCCTTGCTTGCCCATCAGTGACATATAAATCGTCACCCACAGGGCCATGAGACTCTGATTGCTACAGATGTTTGACGTGGCCTTCTGACGACGGATATGCTGTTCACGAGCCTGCAGAGTAAGCACAAAGGCTCGTTGGCCACGATTGTCGAGCGTACGACCCACAATGCGTCCCGGCATCTTACGAATGAGTTTCTCCGTACAGCACATATAGCCCACGTAGGGACCACCCCACTGCATAGGGATACCCAGCGACTGACCGTCGCCCACAGCAATATCTGCCCCCCACTCGCCCGGTGTCTTCAACACGGCAAGGTCAGCAGCGACACTATCCATGATAAACAGCGCCTTTTGCTCGTGACAAGCCTCAGCGAAGCCAGTGAAGTCTTCGATGATACCATAGACGTTAGGCTGTTGAACGATGACGCCGGCGACACCTCCAGTTGAAAGTTGAGAGTTGAGAGTTGAGAGTTTTGTTATGCCGTCCTCGACGGGTAACATAAGCAGTTCGATGCCCTGATGCAGCGCATAGGTTTTAAGCACTTCGAGCGTATTGGGATTCATCGCTCCTGAAACCACCACTTTGTTCTGCTTCTTACCAGCAGCGACGGCCATCATCATGGCCTCAGCAGCAGCCGTGGTACCATCGTACATTGAGGCATTGGATATGTCCATACGTGTCAGTTCGGTCATCATCGACTGGTACTCGAAGATGTAGTGCAGCGTACCTTGAGAGATTTCTGCCTGATACGGAGTATAGCTGGTCAGGAACTCCGAGCGCTGTAACAGCTGAGGAATGACGGAAGGCGTATAGTGATCGTAGACACCCATACCGGCAAAACATGTCAGCTGTCGGTTGCCTGAGCATAAGCGTTCGAAGTGCTGGCGCAATTCCAGTTCGCTCATCTCTGATGGGAGCTGATAGTCACCCTTAAAACGGATGCTGTCGGGGATTTGGCCGTATAAGGCGTCAAGGGAATCGACGCCCACTCTTTCCAGCATTTTTCGCTGGTCATCCTCTGTATGAGGGAAATACTTATACATATTCGTAATAACGGAATATCGGTATAACGGTATAACGACTATTTATTTCTCGCAGAAAGCAGCATAAGCCTTGGCATCCATCAGGTTATCGAGGTCACCCTTATCACTGAGCTGTACCTTGATAATCCAGTTTTCGAAAGCATCCTGATTGATGAGTTCAGGGGTATCCTCAAGATCCTCGTTAATCTCCACAACAGTTCCACTGACAGGGGAAATCAGGTCACTAGCAGCTTTGACACTCTCAACAGCACCAAACTCCTCGCCTGCCGTTACCTCGTCATCCACTTCAGGCATATCCACATACACCACATTGCCTAATGCATTCTGGGCATAGTCTGTGATACCAACGAAACCATAGTCACCTTCTACTCTTACAAATTCGTGGGACTCAGAGTAGTAGAGTCCTTCCAATACTTTTGCCATACTATTTTATTTTTTATAGTTTTTATTATAGAATTGTTTCTTTACTACTTTTCCAGGGAATACTTTCTTGCGGATTTGGATATCCACCTCGGTGTCGAGTTTGGCGAACTGCGTATCAATGAGTGCCATACAGACGCTCTTATCTGTCGAGATGGTATGATAACCGGTGGTCACCTCGCCGATAGGCTGCCCGTCCTTCAGCACCACATAGCCATGACGGGGAATAGCCTTATCACTCAGTTCGATACCTACCAATTTCTTTGCGGGCCCTTCTTCCTTCTGTCGAGCCAAAGCGTCTTTGCCGATGAACTCGTCTTTATCGAGTTTGACAAAGATACCCAAACCAGCCATGATAGGAGTAATCTCTGCCGACAGTTCGTCGCCATAGAGGGGGAGTCCAACCTCAAAGCGCAAGGTATCGCGACAGCCCAGTCCACAGGGCTTGCAGCGCCCCGATGCCACCAGCTTATCCCAACACTCATTGATATAATGAGGATCAGCATAGATTTCAAACCCATCCTCACCCGTATAGCCAGTACGTGAGATGATAACATCCCCTATCTGTTTGAAAGTATAGAATATCAGGTCGGAACCATCGATTCCCAGCACGTCTTTCATCACTTGTTCCGATTCAGGTCCCTGAACAGCCAGTTCACCATAGGAGTCACTCTGGTGGTCGAGCTTGACATTGTAGCCTTTGGACTGCTTCTGTATCCACTCCCAGTCCTTATCAATATTTGCGGCATTGATAACGAGGAAGAATTCGTTTTCACCGCATTTGTAAACCAACAGGTCGTCCACCACACCGCCATTCTCGTAACACATCATACCATAGAGAATTTTTCCTGCAGGCATACTTGTGACGTCGTTGGTGAAGATATGGTTGACGTAACGCTCGGCATCAGGGCCTGTGATGAGTACTTCACCCATATGACTCACATCGAACACGCCACACGACTGGCGTACAGCCTGATGTTCGTCTACAATGCCACTATACTGGATAGGCATCTCGAAACCGCCAAAGGGCGACATCAAAGCTCCCAAGGCTACGTGTTTGTCATAGAGACAGGTCTTTTTGTTTTCCATAAACATCTTGATTTTATTCCGTTAATAATCTTACAAAATCTTCCGTCATGAGGTTCATGATAATGTCGTCGATACGGTCGGGCAAACGGCTCCTCAGCGCACTCTTCGCCAGGGGCACACCCTTCAATATATCCAGCAAGCCATGGTCCAAATCACCTACAAGGAAGTAATCACCCATGAGGTTTACACGCTGGATAACACCATTTTTCAAGGCTATGCGAGCCTCAAATTCACCCACGCCTTCGATACGACGCTTCTTGACAATGGTGTATTGGGGATTCTTACCATAGATAAAGTCGTCGGACAGGTACTCCTTTTCTATTTCCCGTACATGCTGGATGTCATCGTCCGTCAACATCAACTCCCCGTCGCAAAGCGTCTTACGGACATGATCCTTAAACTCGTCGAGTGTCAACGTCGTATAGTCCTTTAACAGCGCAACACGTTGGCGAACACTGGCCACACCTTTTGATAACAGCTTAGCACTGGAAGGTGTGATAGAACCCACCATATTGAGCATGTCCGTGTCATAGAGCATGGTGCCGTGGACAATGCTACGACCTGGATGATGTTCGGTTCTTGTCACAGGCTTATAGAATGCCGTGCCAGAAACCTTCTTGTTGCCAATCATCACGTCGTTTCGTCGCGACCCAGAAGCATCAATACCCAGTTTCTGTAACATCAGAACTACCATACTGATATAGCGATTGAAAGTAAATCCCACCTGATCGTCGGCTGTAATATAAGACATCATGACATTGTTCATGTCAGCATAAACACAGCCTCCCCCACTCTTGCGACGAAACATCTGGATGTTATGTGAACGGCAGTAGTCCAAGTTCACCTCATTCTCTATCAACTGGTTACGTCCGAAGATAACGCTCGGCTTCACCTGCCACATAAAGAAATAGTCGGCAGGCGCCAGTTGGCGTGCCACATACTCCTCTAAGGCCAAATAAAACGAGAGTTGGCGTATCTCGTCGCTGGGTAGTGAGACGTAAATCATCGCGTTTTCAGTTATTACAGCGCAAAGATATAAAGAAAATATGCAAAAACCAAGAAAATTCCATAAATATTTTGTTAATCAACCCTTTTTCATTATCTTTGACTAACGTCGAAGATACTTTCGCTTGGAAATTATAAAATAAATTGATATTTATTTTGTATTTCGCTCGCTTATTCGTATCTTTGCAGACAAAATCGTAAATACTGTGGAATTATTAAAGAAAATTAAATATCCAGAGGACCTACGGACACTGACTGTTGACGAGTTGCCAGAGTTGTGTCGTGAATTGCGAGAAGACATTGTCAAGGAGCTCTCTGTCAATCCCGGACATTTAGCGTCAAGCCTTGGCGCTACGGAGATTACCGTAGCCTTGCACTATGTTTACAACACCCCAGAAGACCGTATTGTTTGGGACGTAGGACATCAGGCCTATGGTCACAAGATACTGACAGGACGACGGGAAAAGTTTAATACGAATCGCAAATTGGGCGGCATCCGTCCTTTCCCCTCACCTGAGGAGAGTGAGTACGACACGTTCATGTGTGGTCACGCCTCGAACAGTATCTCTGCTGCGCTGGGAATGGCCGTTGCCGCTAAGGGAACAGACCGCAAAGTAGTGGCTGTTATCGGTGATGGTGCCATGTCGGGCGGACTGGCCTATGAAGGATTGAACAACGTCTCCTCGACTGACAACGACATCCTCATCGTACTCAACGACAACAACATGTCTATCGACCGTGCCGTGGGAGGCATGCAGGAATATCTGCTGTCACTTTCCACCAACGAGACCTATAATGCCCTGCGTTTCAAGGTAACAAGCTGGCTTCACAGAAAAGGACACTTCGAAGATGACCGCCGACGCGGAATGATTCGTCTGACCAACGCCTTGAAATCGGCCATCTCCCACCAACAGAATGTTTTCGAGGGTATGGACATCCGTTATTTCGGCCCGTTTAACGGTCATGATGTCAAAGAATTGGTACGTATCCTGCGGCAGCTGAAGGACATGAAAGGTCCAAAACTGCTCCATCTGCACACCCAGAAAGGACACGGCTATGCCCCTGCTGAAAAAGATGTCACCGTTTGGCACGCTCCAGGCAAATTCGATGTCGAGACAGGTAAAAGACAGGTAAAAGACGACAACAACTGTCCTCCACGTTTCCAGGATGTCTTCGGCGAGACGCTGCTTGAATTGGCACGCCAGAATCCCAAAATAGTTGGTATTACCCCTGCCATGCCGACAGGTTGTTCGATGAATATCATGATGCAAGAGATGCCAGAACGCACCTTCGACGTAGGCATTGCCGAAGGACATGCTGTGACTTTCTCTGGTGGATTGGCCAAAGAGGGCCTTCAGCCCTTCTGTAACATCTACAGTGCCTTTGCCCAGCGAGCTTTTGACAACATTATCCACGACGTAGCCATTCTTAAACTTAATGTTGTGCTATGCTTAGACCGTGCAGGAATCGTGGGCGAGGATGGTCCCACACATCATGGTGCCTTTGATATGGCAGCACTGCGCCCTATTCCCAACCTGACGATTGCATCACCCATGGACGAGCATGAACTACGTCGTTTGATGTATACAGCCCAATTGCCCGATAAAGGACCGTTTGTCATCCGTTATCCCAGAGGATGTGGTTCACTGGTTGACTGGCGCTGTCCGTTGGAAGCAATCCCTGTTGGCAAAGGCCGTAAGCTGAAAGACGGCAGTGAAGTGGCTGTCATTACCATCGGTCCAATAGGGACTTCTGCTGCGGAAGTGATTGCCGACAATTCTGCTGTAGCCCATTACGATTTGCGTTTCCTAAAGCCTTTGGATGAAGACCTGTTACATGAGATAGGCCGTAAGTTCAAGAAGATTATCACCATTGAGGATGGTGTGCGCAACGGTGGTATGGGTTCGGCTGTCATGGAATGGATGAGCGACCATGGTTACCAGCCCGTCATCCATCGTCTCGGACTGCCCGACAACTTCGTTGAACATGGTAAGGTTAGCGAGTTACAGGCCATCGTCGGTATTGACAAGGAAAGTATCAAAAAAGAGATATCTAGCATATGAAGATTGTTATCGCTGGTGCAGGAGCCGTAGGAACACATCTTGCAAAGTTATTATCTCGTGACCATCAGAACTGTGTGCTGATAGACGAGAATGCCTCACGATTGGGCGATCTTGACAGCCGCTACGACATCATGACTTTGCAGGGGCGTACCACCAGCATCAACACATTGAAGGATGCCGGCATAGAACATGCCGACCTCTTTGTCGGTGTTACACCAGATGAGAGCCGCAATATGACGGCTTGTATGATTGCCCATGCTTTGGGAGCAAAAAAGACGGTGGCACGTATTGACAATTTCGAATACCTCGATCCTGCCCGCAAGGAACTTTTCAACCAGATGGGCATCAACTCACTCATCTTTCCAGAGGTGCTTGCAGCAGCTGACATTACCAACGGCCTCAAGATGTCGTGGGTAAGACAGCGCTGGGACTTGCATGGAGGTGACCTCGTCATGCTTGGTGTCAAGCTGCGCGAAACTTGCGAGATACTGAACCAACCCCTGAAAGACTTGTGCGGACCTGATGACCCTTACCATGTGGTGGCCATCAAGCGCAAAGGAGAGACGCTTATCCCTGGTGGCAATGACGTACTGGAGAACAACGATCTCGCCTATTTCATGACCACAAGGGAATATATCCCCTACATCCGCCAGATATCCGGCAAGGAGCATTATGCTGATGTCAAGAATGTCATTATCATGGGTGGAGGACGTACCGCCGTCCGAGTGGCCAAAGTCGCTCCAGACTATATGGACCTGAAAATCATTGAGCAGGACGAACAACGCTGTGAGCGACTGAACTCAAAGTTAGCCGACACAGATGTAATGGTTATTCATGGTGACGGACGCGACATCGGTTTGCTCCAGGAAGAAGGCATACAAAACACCCAAGCTTTTGTGGCACTGACCGGTAATGCCGAGACAAATATCCTAGCCTGTCTGACTGCCAAACGACTCGGTGTAAGAAAGACCGTTGCTATGGTCGAGAATCTCGACTATGTAGAAATGGCTGAGAGCCTTGATATCGGCACCATCATCAATAAGAAAACGCTGGCAGCAAGCCATATTTACCAGATGATGCTTGATGCTGATGTTTCGAACGTACGAAGCCTTATGCTCGTTGATGCCGATGTAGCAGAGTTTACTGCTGCCGAAGGTTCAAAGGTCACCAAGAAGGCTGTTAAGGAGTTAGGTCTGCCAGCTGGAGCCACCATCGGTGGTCTTGTTCGTGGTGATCAGGGCATCCTCGTCAATGGTAACACCCGTATCGAAGCAGGCGATGCTGTCATGGTATTCTGCCATGAGCAGAATCTGAAAAAAGTTGAAAAATACTTCAAAGCCAACGTGCTATGGTAAACTTCCCTCTGGTATACAAGATCATAGGCTCGCTGCTATTCCTATTGGGCTTTATGCTGGCTATCTGTGTAGGAGTTTCGGCCTACTACAAGGAGGATGACCTGCTGTCGTTCCTCATTGCCACCATTCTCACCATCAGTGCGGGCTTCATCTTCAAATACCTGGGACGTAATGCCAACAACAACCTTAGCCGTCGTGACAGCTATTTCCTCGTTACCTCAGCATGGATTATCTTCTCGATTTTCGGTATGCTTCCCTTTCTTGTCGGAGGTTTTATACCTAATGTCACTGACGCCTTTTTTGAGACAATGTCAGGTTTTACGACGACAGGAGCAACAATTCTTAGCAATGTAGAGAGTCTGCCACACGGCATTCTATACTGGCGCACCCAGACACAATGGATTGGAGGTTTGGGAATCGTTTTCTTCACCATCGCCATTCTACCCTCGATGGTAGGTAGCGGCAGCGTGAAGGTGTTCTCTGCAGAAGCAACAGGACCGATGCGTTCGAAGATGCATCCGCGATTGTCGACAATGGCGAAATGGATTTGGACTATATATTTGGGGCTAACCATCGCCTGTGTTCTGTCATACTATTTTTGTGGCATGGACTGGTTCGATAGCATCAACTACGCCATGACGACGACAGCGACAGGCGGTTTCGCCACACATAACGACAGTACGGCCTACTTTGACTCACCGGCCATCGACTATGTCTGTATCCTTTACCAGTTCTTGGCTGGTATCAACTTTGCCATGCTCTATATGGCTATCTTCAAATTGAGGGTTGTAGCGCTGTTTAAGAGTTCTGAATTCAAGCTCTACATCTTCCTCATCACCATAACAACCTTGTTTATCGGCTATCTGCTGATGTTACGCAATGGTTACGGACTGGAGCATGCCTTCCGTTCGGCACTGTTCCAAGTAGTGTCGTTTATAACTACCACAGGACTCTTCAACGACGACGTATCCCGCTGGCCACACATTACGTGGGTCATTCTGGGCTGTCTGATGTTTATCGGTGCTTGTTCAGGCTCCACAACAGGTGGTTTCAAGTGTATTCGCGGCGTGATGATCTTTAAGGTGCTGCGTAACGAATTCCGAAAAATCTTACACCCCAATGCTGTGTTACCTGTCAAGATAAATGGGGAGACCATATCACAGCAAAGGCTCTCCACCCTACTGGCATTCTTTGCCATCTTTTCTATCATGGTACTGATATCTGCCACCATCATGATCGTTTCAGGTATTGACCATACTAACGCTATGGCCATCGCCCTGAGCCTTATCAGTAATGTTGGTCCATCGTTGGAATACGAAGTAGGACCCTCGATGTCGTGGAGTGAGATGCCAGAATATATCAAGTGGACGTGTTCGTTCCTCATGCTCGTAGGCCGTCTTGAAATCATGTCTGTGCTGGTACTCTTTACCCGCGCTTTCTGGAAAGAAAATTAAAATTCATATGAAATACTACAAATTCACTCCCCTTCTTAAAACCCTTATCTGGGGTACCGAGAGCTGGCTGTTTTCTGGCGTTCCCGGTAGCGAGACACTCTGCGAAGGGAAGAATATCAATGAACTCGTTCGCGAAGAAAAGGAAGCCCTCGTAGGTGAGGCAAACTACAAGCGCTTTGGCGACGAGTTTCCCCTGCTCGTCAAATTCATTGATGCCCACCGGGACCTGAGCATACAGGTACATCCTAATGATGAGATAGCTCGCCAGCAGGGTAAGGACAAAGGCAAGACTGAGATGTGGTACGTGTTGGAGTCCGCCCCTGAGGCTAGTCTATACAATGGACTGAAAATACACCTCACCCCTGACGAGTATAAGAATATGGTGGAACAAAAGACCATCTGCGACGCCTTGGCCAAATACACCGTCAAGGATGGGGACTGTTTCTTCATTCCCGCAGGACGCATTCATGCCATTCTTAGCGGCTGTTATCTGTTGGAAATCCAGCAGACCAGTGATGTCACCTACCGCATTTATGACTACGACCGTCTCGACAAAGACGGGAAACCTCGTCAGTTGCACATCAAGGAAGCTGCAGAATCAATAGACTACACAGTATACTCCGACTACCAGACCCATTATACACCGCGTAAGGACGAAGGGGTTGCACTGATAGAGTGTCCTTACTTCAATACCGCTGTCTACGACCTGACAGAACCCATGGAGATAGACTATTCCGAGCTCGATTCGTTTGTTATTCTCATTGGCTTGAAAGGGGAAGGCACGCTGACTATCGACGATGAGGAGACGACCTTACGTGCTGGCGAAAGCATCCTGATTCCCGCCACAGCGAAAGTGGTTCGCAGCGAGGGGACCATCAAGTTTCTGGAGACGTACGTACTTTCGTGAGATACTGTTCCATATCCCGTTGAATACGACGGAATTGTTCTGACAGTATATATCCCATGTTCTTTTTCAGCGTTTGTCTGATGTCTAGCACCGAATGTTCGTAACACGACATCTCATTTTGCCGCTGGGTAAAGTGACGTGCCGTACGCGATATCTCGTCCTGACGTTCCTGACGCAGACGGTTGCACACCTTATTTAATATAGGGACAACGACATTGTCAAACAAATGATGCCCCTGAATATAAAGATAGGTAGTTTGGGGTGTCACACCTAAAGACTTTATACTTTCCCTGGTCTTCAGGTATTCCTCCTTATTATTAGGAAACTCCGCCTGTAACTGACGTATCTTTACACTAACCTTATGACGTAAATTGTCGAGGGACGGCTGGGGATTTTGCACATTAAAGCCACCGGGATCGGCTATACGATTAAAATCAGAAAGCGAAAACTGGTTGTGCTTCCCCACCCGATATGCCCATACCGACCATACGAACAAAGGAAAGAGAATTTCAGAATACTGACGCATGTAATCCACAAAATCGAAATACCGTCGGTCGTTCAGCGTCACAGCCACGCAAACATCATGAAGTGAAGGAGCATAACACTGCAGGCTCTCAATGGCATAGGCATAGGTATGGAACACATAGGGATTTTCCAGCACTTTGCGTGACTGCAAAGTAGCACCTTGCAATAAGTAGTCGTAGTCGGCATCGACACAAGCTATCATCGCTTCTCCCAATCCAGCCATCAGCGCAGCCTTCTTGCCGCGTTCCAGTTTCCTATGCGACGGCAGCATCACCTCAAAATAACGATGTTCATTTTCAAAACGTGACAATACAGTACGCCAGAAGAAAATATCATCGTAGCTTTCAACATAGGCTACTATCCTACGTCGTGCCTGCTTCGACTTCAACTGATTGGCAGCCTCGAAGTACCGGCTGTTGAGGTTGTCTCTTAGTTTACTGGGCATACTGGATATCCTAGAACTACTCGATTTACTAGAGCGTAATATCACTCACTTCCGTCACATTATCCATCCAGCCATTCATAATGACAGCTGGCGAGTGGGTCGTCAGGATAATCTGCACGTTGGGATTCAGTTCCACAATCAGTTCGATGAGTCGTTTCTGCCATTCTATGTGCAGGCTTACTTCCGGCTCATCCATAAACAGCACATAGGGTTGTTGGTCCTCGACGAGTACCGTCAGCAAGATGGCTAACATCTGCTTCTCTCCGCTTGACAACTGATAAGGCACCAACGTCTCACCAATCTGTGAGAAGCGTATCTCGTTTTCCGTCCTTACAATCTTCTTGCCCGTCTCTTCAAACAAGTCGTCGACCATATCCTGGAAACGAGTCTTCGACTGCGACAAGTGCTGAGCAGCATCGGTATTCCCTTGCTGCAACTCGGTAATGATGCGGTTACCGATATTCACCTGATAGTCCAGATACTTACGCTGCAGATGATAGAGTTGGAAGTCAAGGGCAGAGCGTATGCGCGTGTCCACCAGATTCAATGTCTCGTTGTCAAGCATCGGTGAGTCCAGCGAACGGATAATGTCGAAACGCACATGGGTAGCATCTGCAGGTTCAGCAGTGATGTGTACACCCTTTAGGAGATGGTTCACCAAATCGCCATTGGTACAAATGCTCTTGAACACCTTATTTAATATAGTACTCTTGCCCACGCCGTTGATTCCACTGAGGATGTTCACATGTGGGTCGAGCGTCCACAGAATATGTTTCTTACCGCTCCAAAGAGCATCAATTTCTATCTGTTTGATACATGTCGCGTACTTCATAGTCGTAAGTTTTGTGCAAATATAGTGTTTTTTTTTGAAATGACAAAAAAAAACACTAATTTTGCACCCATGAAAGAAAACAAAGCACTCATTGCGCACCTGAGTATGTTCGGAGCCTGTGCCGGTTGGGGACTGATGGCTCCTATCGGAAAGGACGCTATGACACATGGTTTCGACGGCATCACAATGGTCACCTTCCGCGTAGTTGGAGCCTGTCTGCTGTTCTGGATAGCCTCTATCTTCGCAAAGAAGGAATATGTTCCCACCAAAGACAAACTGATGTTTATCGGAGCTGCCGTCTTCGGATTGGTGTGCAACCAGTGTTGCTATACGATTGGATTGAGCATCACGTCGCCCATCAATGCCTCTATCGTTACCACATCCATGCCAATCTTTGCCATGATTCTGGCCGCACTCATTCTGAAGGAGCCTATCACAGGCAAGAAAGCACTGGGTGTATTGATGGGCTGCAGTGGCGCTTTGATGCTGATTCTAACCTCCGCAGCCCATGCTGATGGCAAGGTGGGCGACATCCGTGGCGATCTGCTATGCCTATTTGCTCAATTCTCGTTTGCATTATATCTGTCACTGTTCAACCCGCTTATCCGACGTTACAACGTGTTTACTATCAATAAATACATGTTTTCGTGGGCCACACTGATGCTGCTCCCCTTTACCTTTGGGCACGTTAAGGATGTGGTATGGGGGAAAGCCATACCTGCGACATCGTGGTGGGAAGTAGCTTATGTGGTTTGCATAGGAACGTTCTTCGGCTATATCTTGACCATGATAGGCCAGCGTACACTCCGTCCGACGGTAGTATCGGTATATAATTATGTACAGCCTATCGTCTCAGTAGCAGCCTCACTGCTGATGGGCATTGGTATCCTGAAGCCCACCCATGCACTGGCAGTCGTATTGGTATTTAGCGGTGTCTGGCTGGTAACGAAATCGAAGTCACGAGCCGATATGGAAAAAGAAAGAGCTAAGAAAAACCCTTAGCTCTTTACTTATCACTTTTCATTTCTCACTTCAATATCGGTCACCCAATTCTTTCATCCAGAATTCCTGAAGGTATATCTCAAATACCAACGTGCTGTATGCAGGTATTACAGATGATGACGACTGAGTAGTGCCATAGCCCAACTGGTAAGGAACAATCACTATCCAGCCCTCTCCTCGGTGCATATGCTGCAAGGCCGTCGAGAATCCGGGAAGAATATTCCCATTCACCTTGAACCTGGCAGGAACGTCCACTTCTGGGTCGAAACTATCCGTAGACATATAGCTACGATCGAACTGATAGCCTTCCGGATAGTGTTGCGTCGGAATCAGACTACCACTATAATGTACAGCGACAGAATCGGTATACTGTGGGGTGTTATATGTCCACGCTTCCTCATTTTTAAGTACCTTATATGCCAAGATACAATTGGTTGGTGCTATGTCCTCGAGCTTCAAATCACCAGGCATCGACCAACAGGGGATGACAAGCATATCCGATGCCTCGCCCTTGTCCTTGTACTCCTGCAGGTATTGCTCATAGTGCTGCTGGAAGTAGGTCTCGTTTTTGTTCTGCCAATCATCAAACTCCGGATCGGTTTCATCGGTCTCACTGCACGACACAAAGCCGAGCAGTGAGATACCAATCAGTAGATAGTGCTTGATCTTCATCTTTTTTTCTTACTGCAGTTTCTTCAAAAGACTTGCAATGCTCACCTTATCCTCGATAATGCCATTGAGTTCGCTGATAGCCACACGTTCCTGCTCCATCGTATCGCGGAAACGCAAAGTGACGCAACCATCGTTCAGTGTGTCGTGGTCAACGGTGACGCAGTACGGTGTACCAATAGCATCCTGACGACGATAGCGCTTACCGATGCTGTCCTTCTCATCGTACTGGCAGTTGAAATGGAACTTCAGCTGGTCGATGATCTCACGTGCCTTCTCGGGCAGACCGTCCTTCTTCACCAGCGGCATCACAGCGCACTTCACAGGAGCCAGTGCTGCGGGCAACTTCAGAACCACACGGGTCTCACCGTTCTCCAGCTTCTCCTCCTCATAAGCGTGACACATAATAGAGAGGAACATACGGTCAACACCAATAGAGGTCTCGATGACATACGGAGTATAGCTCTCGTTGGTCTGAGGATCGAAGTACTTGATGCTCTTGCCAGAGTATTTCTCATGCTGGCTCAGGTCGAAGTTGGTACGAGAGTGGATACCCTCCACCTCCTTGAAGCCAAACGGCATCTTAAACTCGATATCGGTAGCAGCGTTGGCATAGTGAGCCAACTTGTCGTGGTCGTGGAAACGATAGTTCTCAGCACCGAAGCCCAGAGCCTGGTGCCATTTCATACGCGTCTCCTTCCACTTGGGGAACCACTCCAGCTCCGTGCCGGGCTGTACGAAGAACTGCATTTCCATCTGCTCGAACTCACGCATACGGAAAATGAACTGACGGGCCACAATCTCATTACGGAAAGCCTTACCAATCTGGGCGATACCGAAAGGAATCTTCATACGACCGGTCTTCTGCACGTTCAGGTAGTTCACAAAGATACCCTGAGCAGTCTCAGGACGCAGGTAGATCTTCATCGAAGCATCTGCCGAGGCACCCATCTCCGTAGAGAACATCAGATTGAACTGACGGACATCTGTCCAGTTACGGGTTCCGCTGATGGGACAGACAATCTCTTCGTCGAGGATGATTTGCTTCAACTCGTCGAGATCCGGGCCCTGCATAGCTGCAGCATAACGGGCATGGAGGGCGTCGCGCTTCTCTTTAGTCTCCTTCACGCGCTCAGAAGTCTCCAAATACTTAGCCTCGTCGAAGCTGTCACCAAAACGCTTGCGGGCCTTCTCCACTTCCTTCTGGATCTTCTCGTCGTACTTGGCAATCTGGTCCTCGATCAGCACATCAGCGCGATAACGCTTCTTCGAATCGCGGTTGTCAATCAAAGGATCGTTGAAGGCATCTACGTGTCCTGATGCCTTCCATATGGTGGGGTGCATGAAGATAGCCGAGTCGATACCTACGATATTCTCGTGAAGCATCGTCATGGCCTTCCACCAATACTGCTTAATGTTATTCTTCAACTCAAAATACATCTTCTTGTGCCATTTCTTTATTTATTTTTACTATTTGCTTTATACCTTTTCTTTATAATGCGTGCAAAGGTAGTCATTTTCAACGAATAAACCACCACTTCTACACATTATTTAATATAAAAACCTAAAAAAATTAGGAGAACAGAGAGGAATTTATTAATTTTGCAAGCAGAAAAATTATATTCCACGTCGTGGGATATAAGTTCTAGGACGTAGAACATACATCCCACGACGTGGGACATAAAAAGTACAAGGAGAAGAAAACATTATATAAAGCCTAAATTCCGCAGCACTTTAGTTTAACTTTCTTTATAAGTTCCTGAGCAACAAAAAGTTCTTCGACGCGCGAAGCGGCAAAGCCGAGCGGCTCAAGAT
>ONKX01000028.1 GCA_900318555.1 uncultured Prevotellaceae bacterium
AAAGACATCTGGATTGACATGACGCCTATGTCAGACGTGATGACGCTGCTTCTGTGCTTCTTTATGTTGACATCAACATTCTTGACGCCGGAACCAGTACAGGTCACTACGCCTAACTCGGTGTCTGAGGTCAAGATTCCCGAGCAGGATGTCCTCAGCATTCTGGTAACACCAGAGGGCAAGGTCTTCTTGGGAACCGAAAACAAGAACAACATGCAGACAATGTTGGACGAGATGTTGAGCAAGCATAACGTGACGCTCAACGCCAACCAGATCAAGCACTTCCGCGAGGATGCCATGGTCGGTGCCAGCATGTCGCAGCTTGCAGCATACCTCAGCCTCGACCAGGAGAAGATGGGTGAGGCAATCCAGAAGCTCGGCCTTCCGTTGGACAGCGTTGAATTCTCCGACGGTTCAAAGGGCAAGAGCGAATTCCAGGAGTGGGTCTCTGCGGCCCGCGGTGCTAATCCTGACATCAAGCTCGCTATCAAGTGCGACTCAAAGACTCCTTATTCATCGATTAAGTTGTTGATGTCAGAGCTTCAGGACATGAACGAGAACCGTTTCCAGCTTATCACGAATCTCGATGTTAAACGTTTAAACGACTAGTAGTATTATGGCAAAAAAGAATCTATCCAAGCAGAAAAAGATGGATACCCGCGTGAACTTCACGCCAATGGTAGACATGATGATGCTGTTGATCACCTTCTTCATGCTTTGTACTACGCTGGCTAAGCCGCAGGCAATGCAGCTCACCATGCCGTCAAACGAAGACACAAAGCAGTTGAATGAAGAGCAGAAACAGGTTACAAAGGCTTCTCATACCATTACCCTTTACTTGGGTTCCGACGACAAGGTCTGGTATATTGCCGGTCTGCCCAACTACGACGATCCCTCGTGCGTTAAGCAGACGACCTATGGTAAGGACGGAATCGAGAAGGTGCTTTTGGAGCATACTACAGAGGAAGGTGTAAACCCCGTGGCTAAGATTAAGCTGGCCAAGAAGGAGTTGGACGCCAAGAAGAATGCTTACAATTCTAAGATGACCGACGAGCAGTACCAGGAGCAGCTGAAGAAGCTGAAGAAGGGTGAACTGCCCAATGGCGAGAAAGTTCCCGCCCTGACCGTCATCATCCGTCCTCTGAATACCGCAACGTATGCCAATATGGTTGCCGCTCTTGATGAGATGTTGATTAGCAATATTGATAAGTACGTCATTGACAATGTCGACAAGATGAATGAGGACGATAAGGCCCTCATCGAGAAGGCAGGCGTCAAGTGATTAACCCTAAAAGTAGAATAGACTATGGCAAAAATAGATCTTATTGACAATGGCTGGGTTGACCTCGTGTTTGAGGGCAAAAATCAGGCTTATGGAGCTTATCAATTACGCAAGAACACCGGTATACGAAACTTGAAGGCTTTGGCCGTCATGTTCGCCGCATTCCTCATTATTGCCGGTATCGTATACGCAAAGGTCTCTATTGAAAACTACATCGCTTCTAAGAATGCAGCCATCGAGGCTGACGTCGAGCTCCAGAGCTTGGCTGAGAAGAAGGAGATTAAGGAAGAGAAGAAGGACGAACCCGAGGTCGAGAAGATCGAGGTTGAGCGCGTCAAGAGCTCTGTGGCCTTCACCGTTCCTGAAATCAAGAAGGATGATGAAGTAAAGGAAGATCAGGAGATGAAGTCTCAGGATGACCTCGCTGAAACCAACACCGCCATCGGTGCGTTCACTGTCGAGGGTAACGATGAGACCGCCGAAGTAAAGCACGTAGAAGAGAAGATTGCAGAACCCGAGCCTGTGAAGGAAGAGGAGACGAAGGTGTTCGACGTCGTTGAACAGATGCCTTCATTCCCCGGAGGTCCCAGCGCCCTGATGCAGTACCTCAACAGCAACATCAAGTACCCGGTAGTCGCCGAGGAGAATGGTGTTCAGGGACGTGTCGTATGTACCTTCGTCGTTGAGAAGGACGGTTCTATCACCGACGTTCGCGTCGTGAAGTCCGTCGACCCCTCACTCGATAAGGAGGCCATGCGCGTGGTGAAGGGTATGCCGAAGTGGATTCCCGGTAAGCAGAACGGTTCTGCCGTCCGTGTGAAGTACACCGTGCCTGTCACCTTCCGTCTTCAGTAATTGATTTGACATGAATAGAAACGTATTCAATAGTATTATTGGATTAACACTCTTATTAGGCTTGTTCTCCGCTTGTGGGAACAAGCCTAATCCTGAATTGGAGGAAGCTTACCAGAAGGCTGCGGAAGCATTCGTGGCCGACGAGAGTTTCTTTCCCATCCTCGACGAGGAGCTCTTCTATTTCAACAGCCAGCGCCTCGACACCATCGCTGTCGAATACATGAACGAGCAGGATGCCGTCAAGCGGCTCATGAAGCTCGAGACGTGGCTGGCCTTTACCACGCGTAACTTCACGCCAAAGGAAGAGCAGAACCTGCGCGACCGTAAGTATCTGCCCCGCGCAATACCCATTGCCTACGACGGTCTCGCCATCATCGTCAACAATGCCAACCCCGACACGTGCATCACCGTCCGCGACTTTGCACGCATCCTGCGTGGTGAGGTTACCAAGTGGGGCGAAATCTATCCCCAGTCCACGCTGGGAACCATCGACGTCGTCTTCGACAATCCCCTGTCGAGCACCGTCCGTTGGTGTGTCGATTCCATCCTTGGCGGCAAGGAGTTCACCAATCCGAACATCGGTGCGATGAAGACCAGTGCTGCCGTCATCGACTATGTCGAAAGCCACAAGGGCTCGTTGGGCATCATCGGTTCCAACTGGCTCAACGACAAGCGCGACACCACCAATGTCACCTTCAACAAGAATATCACCGTGATGGGTGTCTCGAAGATGGACTCTGCCAAGAGTTACAATTCGTGGAAACCCTATCAGTATTACCTATATAATGGCAACTATCCGCTCATCCGCACCATCTATGCGCTGTTAAACGACCCGCGCCCCGATGGCAATCCGACGGCTTTTGCCCATTTCTGTCAGCTGCCGCGCGGCCAGAAGGTCATTCTCCGTGCCGGTCTGCTGCCCCGTACTGCTAATATGAACGTCAGAGAGGTCATTGTGAATAGTGGTTCACAATGAATGTCGACATTCATTGTGAACAGTGGTGTGAAATAAACCTTTCATTTTAACTGACGTCAAAGAGGTAAGAAGTGAGAGGTAAGAGGTAAGAAAAGATGTAAGAAATAAGAATATTGTATAACTTAAAAGTAATAAGAATTATGAAACAGATGAAATATGTATTGATGGGAGTGCTGATGTTAGGATTCGGCACTTCAGTGATGGCTCAGGACGGCTCACAGGCCGACGTTAATGCCGTAAAGCAGATTATCAGTAACAAACCCGCCGATCTGGACAAGCAGATGAAGCCCTTCTACAAGGCTAACAAGAAGAACGCTGCCAACCTCGTTGCTTTCGCACGCGCCTTCTTCGAGGCTAAGGACACTGCCAATGCCAGCACCTATGCTCACTATGCATTGGAGGCCAGTAAGAACAAGTGCGCACCTGCCTACATCCTGTTAGGCGACATCGAGGCCCTTGCCGACGACGGTGGTGCAGCAGCAGCCCAGTACGACCAGGCTATCTATGCCGACCCCAAGCTCGTCGAGGCTTACTACAAGTATGCTCTGGTATATCGTAAGATTGACCCCCGCGGTGCTGCCGCCAAGCTCGACCAGCTGAAGGCTGAGCGTCCCGACGTCAGTGTTGACGCCATCAAGGGTCATATCTACATGATTGCTGGCGACCGTAAGGCCGCTTACGAATCCTTCAAGCTCGTGCCCGTCGATAAGATTGACCCCAGCTACCTCAACGAGTTCGCTCGCGCCAGCTATTTCGGTGGTCACTTCGAGGATGCCCTCAAGGCTTGCGAGGAAGGTCTGAAGCACAATCCCGGCAACCCCACCTTCACCCGTCTGGCTATGTTCAGCAACTATGAGCTGAAGAACTACGATGCTGCTAAGAACTACCTCAACAAGTATTTCAACGAAATCAAGGACGTCGAGTTCTCTGAGTACGACCACTACTATGCAGCCCTCATCCACGAGGCCCTCGAGGACAAGGATAATGCCAAGGCTTCTTACCACAAGGCTCTCGACCTCGTCAGCGACTCTTCTATGATCAAGCGTTGGGACATCCTCAAGACCCTCGCTAATTCTCACAAGAAGGACGGCGACCTCGACAATGCTATCAAGTACTATCAGGAGTTCCTGGCTTGCAAGCCCGAGGTGAAGGTTGACGACTACGAGACACTGGCCGACATCTACAGCTCATTTGCCGGCGAGGCTACCGACGACGCCGCTAAGAACGCCCTGCTTGTCAAGGCTGCCGACGTCTATGCCCTCATTGGCGAGAAGTATCCCGTCCAGCAGGCTTATGCCAACTACAAGCGTGCCGAGCTCATCAACAAGACCGACAAGGACATGGCCAAGCGTTTGGCTAAGCCCTACTATCAGCAGGTGGTTACCCTGCTCTCCGGCAAGGCCGACCGCTCAAAGAGCGAGAACACCATGCTGAAGTACAGCCTCCACTACCTCATGTTCGGTTCTTACCTCGACAAGAATATCCCTGCTGCCAAGGAGTTTGCCACTCAGATCCTCGCCATCGACCCCGAGTACAAAGCTGCTCAGGACATCATGGGTCTGAAGTAAATGCGACTTCTCATCACTACACTACTGCTGTCAGGAGCAGTATATACTACAGCCGTTCGGGCTCAATCGACGGAATGTTCCGTCATCAGGATTGAGCCGGAACGGCTGCCTGATTTAAACATCCCCCGCTTCAGCCACGCCACGTTTTACGCCGCCAATGGCGAACTGACAGTGGCGGGCGGTCATACCACCAGTTTTGTGCCGACGCCGACGGCCGAATACTTGAAAGACGGCCAGTGGCACGTGATGCCGATGGCCTATCCCCACGACGACGGGCTCTGCGTACCGCTCCGTAGCGGTAAGGTACTGTTGGCAGGCGGCTACAAGGAGAATCTCGGTGTCGGCCAGACCATCGAGGCAGAGCGCTACGACCCTGCTACCCATGCTTTCGAGGGTTTTGGCTGTCTCGACAGGCGACGGACCCATGTTTCCGCTGTCGAACTGCCCAGCGGACAGGTTGTTGCCACCGGCAACTGGTATCACACTGATGCCATCGAGACCTACGATGGCGGCATGTATTTCGAGACTGCTCGCGAGGTGTCTGTGCCGCGCAGCTTGCCCTATCTCTTCTGCCTGTCCGACAGCGACGTGATGGTAGTAAGCGGCTATTGGGACAACTACGGGAAGGTCATCCGCAACAACAGCATTGTCGACCGACTGAAAGGCGACTCCTTCCGCGTACCGCTTTTCGATACGTGGCAGCCTTACCTGTTGCCCAATGCTCCCCGTACTGACGACAGTTTCATTGGCGATATGGAGCAAGGCATCTTCGCCTATCTGCTGCCTGTAAGGGATTCCGTAGGGCGTGTGGCTATCTGTGAGGTGCGCGACACCGTCTTCTCGCTGTTGCCCACCGCCACACCTGTTCCCATGAAGTACGAGCAGGATTCTATCGTCTATAACACGCCCGTCATTGTCGACCGCCAGTCGCAGCGCGGCTACATCATGGGTGGCGACACCATAGGCCGCACCTATATCCTTTGCATTGACTATGCCAAGCGACCCGCCGCCCTGACACTCTATTATGCCGACCCATTGTCCGAAACCGCTGGAGGCATTCCCGTCCTGACGCCCGACGGCAACCTGATTACGACGGGTGGCATTGCCCGTGGCGGCACATGGTTCACACCCACTAAATGCGTCTGGCTCTTCCCTGTCGGCAACCGTAGCGACGAGGCTGCCGAGGCTCCTATGACGTTCTCCCAGCGCTACTGGCCCATCTATTTCGCGCTGGCCTTGCTGGCGTTGCTGGGCTTGCTCATTTGGGTAAAGCGCAAGCGTTTGCCGCTGCGCAAAACCGCAGAGCGCAGTGACGAGCCTGTTACAGCGGGCTCCGACGCTTCCGCATTCACCGTTCCTGACATCCAGCAGCCTTCTGCCGGACAGGAACAACTCATGCAGCGTCTGGTGCAACTCATGGAGGACGAACAGTACTATCTGCGTTCCGGTCTGAAGCTCTCCGACCTTGCCCACGCCCTCAATACTAACATTCGCTACATCTCCGACTGCATCAACATCTCGCGCGGATGTTCCGTCTCGCAGTTCGTCAACGAATACCGCGTCCGCCACGCCCAGCAGCTCATGCGCGACAATCCCGACATGAAACTCACCGTCGTTGCCACCGAATCCGGCTTCACCAACGACAAAGCCCTTGCCCGCTCCTTCCGCGACTTCACCGGCATGACCCCCGCAGAGTGGAAAAATTTTGCTCGATAATTTTGGAAGTCTCGGAAATAGTTCGTATATTTGCAGCGAAATAGTAGAAATCAACATGTTGGTGCTTCAAGACTGTATTCAGAAACTGTCAAATTTCAAGATGATGTTTGCACAGAAATATGGTATTACTAAACTCGGAATTTTTGGTTCCGTTGCCAGAAATGAACATTCCGAGCAGAGTGATATCGATATCGTTGTAGAGGTGGAAAAACCCTCCCTTCGATTGATGTACGAACTGAAGGAAGCATTGAAGCAACTGTTTAATTGCGAAGTAGACCTTGTAAGGTTCCGCGACTCACTCCGTCCGCTCTTTAAGTCTAACATTCAACGTGATGTGATTTATGTCTGACAATCAACTTACCATACACGACAGACTCGATGCCATTCTGGAGTCAATTAATCTTATTCAGGAATGGAGCAGTGGGCGTAAGACAGTTCATGACTTTATGGAATCTCCGACAGGCGTGATGGCATTTAACGCCTGTGTGATGCGTTTTCAGGTCATTGGAGAACATGTTGGCAAACTTCTTAAGAATTCAGATAATCCTTTGTCTGCATATCCCGATATCCCGTGGAATGCTATATATGGTATGAGAAACTTTATTTCCCATGAGTATGCTAATATTGATGAGGAGATTATTGTTTCTGCAATTAATGATGACCTGCCACCATTGAAGGCTGCAATAGAAAACTTGTTAGAGAAAAATTAATTGAGTATGGTTTTCTATCAAACATCGCTCTCCTGAGGCAGTTATAATCGCCCCGCAGAGTGGAAAAACAAGGGATAAAACGCCCCCAATGACATATAAAATTATACAATCGACGGACAAATGCTGAATTTGTCCGTTGATTGCAGAATTTGTCGGTCGAATCCGACATTATTTTTCCTGCTATTTCGAATTTTATTCCTAACTTTGCGACAAACAAACCCAAAACAATATAATTATGAAAAAGAAAAGACTAATCCTAATTCTGACAGCCCTGTTGTCCGTTTTGCCTGTGTCTTTGTTCGCAGATACCGTCACGTCATTAGTGGTGGTAAAAAAGGATAAGACGACGGCCACCTTTGAGTTGGCCACAAAGCCTCAAGTGACCTTTGAAGACACTGACCTCAAGATTATAGGCGAAGGAAACACCACGACATTTATTCCCCTTGCGGATATCGTACGCTATTATTTCGAGACACATGATGCCAGCGGCATTACGGAAATGAAAAGTGACGGTTCTACCATTGACTATCAGGACGGCTTGCTGGTGCTCAGCGGTCTGAAGTCAGGCACTTCCGCACAGGTGTTCTCTACTGACGGCCGTATGGTACAAACGCTGACTGCCAACCACAACGGCACTTTCCGTCTCTCACTCTCATCGCTCCCCACGGGTGTCTATGTTGTGAAAGTAAATGATACGACCTATAAAATCCTGAAGCAATGAGACGTATATTCTTTATCCTGTTATCGCTCTTCACCCTGTTGCCCTTATCGGCACAGCAGACACAGGACGCGCTGTATATCTACCGCAACGACGGCGTCTTCCATGGCTTCTTCTTTGCCGACATCGAGAAAATAGAGTTCAGCAAGATAGATACCCTTGGTGTCGAGCATTCCGACTACGTGGTACAGGAGGTTTATGCCCTCGACAGCATCTACCGCATACCTATCTCGGCTATTGACAGCGTGTGTTTCGTCACTCCCGAAACCAAGTACAAGGAGGGCGTCGTCACGTCGGAGTCTACGCTGTGGAACTATGTCATCGGCAGTAATGATCCGCTAACATGCTTTACACTGTCAGCATCGACACCTGCATCCATAGTTCCGAAGGTAGGTGCCAAGCTTGCAAACACGAAGGCCACAACGCATCTGCCCTATGGTTTCTACGGTCAGGTGACAAGTGTCAGTAACACGGCTGATGGCATCGAGGTGGTGGCCGAACGGGTTCCGATGGAAGAGCTGTTCAAGCAGCATGTCATCAAGGTGGCCACCGAGACCGCGAACTGGTCGGAAAGTGAAATAGCCCGCCGCTCTCCAGCCCGCCGTGTGCCCCAGACGCTGATTCCATTAGACTTGAAGCCTGAGTATAAAGTCACGCTGGGTCTTGGCGACTTGTCGTTGCTGTATCCCAGCGATGTCATTTTCAGCGGCACAGGCAACGCCACACTGTCTATCAAGCCTCAAGTGAGTGCCCGTGCCTTTGCCTCCATTGGCTGGGTGACAGGTAGTGTCTACGACATGCAGTTCCGTAATGAGATGAAGACCGACTTCAGTTTCAAGGCCTCGGGCACGCTGATGATGCGCAAGGACATAAAGTTAATACCTAAGATAACAGTTCCCATCGCTGCAACAGGTTTCGTCTTCACCATGGACTGTGGTACCACGCTGAGTTATTCGGGCAGGATAGAAGTAGACTACCACTCCTACAATCACTCTGTGACCAATGCCACGATGATGGCCAATATTGACCCCTTTGGCTGGGTGGAAGAGACCTCCATGGCTGACGGCTCGGTGAACCTGACAAGGAAAGAGCTGGCCGCATCGGAAGAGATTGCTGTAAGGAGCAAAGGCACGCTGCAGGCAGGTTTCTTCGCAACACCCACTATCTCCCTGTTGGAAGTCGCATCACTGACGGCACGCATAGAAGCGGGTGACCGGATAGCTCTTTCCGGTGAGCTTGGTGCCAGTGCCAGTTACACAATTCCCGATGGCTATACCGAAAACATCGCCACTTCCCAATATGACGAATTGAACCACGATGGCTCCGTCACAATTGATGTCTATACATCAGGAACCGCCATCGGTGCTGTGACAGGTACGAAGTGGAAGGTGACCAAGTCCCTTTATAACGAACCCATAGCCAGGGCTTTCAGCGGTGCACTGGTGCCGAAGTTCTCCGACCTGGGATATGTGGCAGGCGAGGGCACGTCCTTTGTCTTCTCGGCCAACCTGAGCCGTGATGTATTGTTCAAATCACCAGTAGGCTTTGCCCTCTACGACAGTAACAACAAACTGGTGAAATCCAAGTGGGCAGACTTCAGCTACGACGGCACGCAGAAGAACTACTCACTCACCTTCGACGGCCTGCAGCAGGATGCCGACTACACGCTTTTTCCAACCTGCAAGGTCTACGGCAGCGAACTGCTGGGCTCCCCTAGGATGACATTCAACACTGGACACAATCTGGAATTGACAGTGACTCCTCAACAGCTTACATTCGGTCAAGAGAGTGGTAAGCAGAACTTTACAGTCATTACGCCTGTCGAAATCCAAGACATCAAGACTCATATCAATTATCGTGATGGCGACCCTGGGTGGCTGAAATGTTCGTTACAGGGTTCCTTCGAATCCAACACCTGGAGCTACACCGCGAGTGCTGACCCTAACAAGAAACCGACAGACCGCACGGCAGATATTTTCATCACAGCGACAACCATGAATGGCACATTGCTGAATGGTGTCCTATCCGTCTCGCAGGGTGCAAATACGGCATCTTTAGAGACAGATCCGAAACTGATTGCCTATTGCAAAGATGTCTCGTTGTCTGCTGAAGGGGAGCCTTTGCAAGTCTTTGTAGAAACTGATGTAGAAAGACTTTCCTGTGGCAAGACTGCATCGTGGATAACGGTCTCCTACGACCAGAAGAACAGTAAACTGAACATTGGGGCCACAAAAAATGACCAGGAAGAAGCTCGTTCGGGTATGGTCATCCTTACGGCCAAGAACGAGTACAGCACAAAGAAAGACACCATCCGTGTAAGCCAGATAGGAACTATTGATGTCAGTAAACACAAGGTACTGTTTACCGATATGACAGTCCATGCAGTTATTCCCGTAAATAATAGAGGTGACTTTGATTACAGACACTACATAGAAGCTGAGTTCACCGTTGACTCTGTTAATATTTTGGTGTTAGAGAGTAAGACGATTACAGAAGAAGGTGACCGCCCGATTTATTACGTGAACGCTTCAGGACTCAGTGCTAATGGTCATCATTATTTTATCAAATTCGACTGCACTCTCATTGAGAATGGTCTTGACGATTTGCATGACACCTTGGTATTTTCCGACATCAGCGGCTATATAGACTATGGTCCCGCTGGAGATGAAGAGCTGTCGTATTCGTTCCGGTTTTCCTGCCCGCCTACTTTGTCTGATAAAGATTATTATGCTTATCATCTGTACAACGAACCGTTCCCTGATGATGCCTACAAAAAAACGTTGTATCACGGGGCATTCGGTTGGCGGAAATACTGGAAACTGGGATATGAGACCTTGTATAATTGGAATATTGAAGACCTATATCCCTTCTTCCATGCTTCCTACTATTACAGAGAGGAGAATTTTGTTGACTGGCAACAAGGTCCCTCCGATAGGGATGGATTAAGGAATTTGACACTCGGTTCTCGTAATTCAGGCAACCTGAACCCTAGCGGTAAACGTCATGATTTCTCGATAATAGTTAACTACAAGAAAAATGAGAAGATAGAATAAACAACGGCAAGCTTGCACGTAGATATATTATTATAATTTACTACCCCCAAAACGTAAACAATCATGAAGAAATTATCATCATTACTAACCCTGATGCAGATTATGACAGTTTTCTGTTTGGCTGTCGCTTGCAGTTCGTCGAACGACAGCACGGAGAACAAGCCCGGCCAGCCCACTCCAACCCCTGTGGACGGAACGACATTTACGATTCCTGCCTCAGGAGGAACGATTACAAAAGAAAACCTCACCCTGCAAATCCCGTCAGGAACGTTTTCTGGCGAGACAAAAATTTCAGTAACGACGGTCAATAAAGGTTCAGCTCTTAATGACATGGAAGCCTCTGACTTCTATAAGATAACCTTGCCAGTCTCAACAAAAAAGCCGATACAAGTCAGCGTGAAAAGTGAAAACGCCTCGGAAGGCTGCCTGCTGATGGCTCGTTCCAAGGGTCGTTCTACCAGTATGAATGAGGTGCAGGAGTTCTGTACGCCTCTCGAACAAAGTACTGGCAGCAACAATACTTTCAGTGGCGAAATCCCCTTACTTGAAATAGGCAGAGGAAGTGAAGATATTACAGTGGGACTCATGGGCATTAGCACTTCAACGTCACGAGCAGCGACCCAAGCTGACTATGTTAAACCTCATTATTATGACTTTTCCGTCAATCTTCCATATGCCAAGCGAACAATCAAAGTTAGTGTCGACTATCAGACATCATATTACGACGAAAAGAGTGATTTAATTCTTAAGACTAGGTTCATCCCACAAGCACTCGTTAAATTGGACTCCCTCGGCTTCCGTATGGATGCAGATCGTAAAAATATACTTGTTAATTTAGTTAGATATCTTCCATGGGATAAGAACAAGCGGGAGGGTTGTTGGGGACAACATATTAACAGCCATTTTTATAAACATTGGGACTGTGTAGAAATCAATCAAGAGAAACTGGAAAAGATGGGCACTCAAGCGGAACAGGACGAACTGGCCAAGACCCTCATCCACGAACTGGGTCATTATTATCAGAGCGACTATGACGTGCGACGCAGCCAATGGGCCAAGGCGTCCTACTCCCCGGGTGCCTATCTCGCCCTCAAGGAAGCCTCGTCAGTTTGGACGGAGCATTACTATGGTTCTTCCCTTTCCTCTATGATTAAGGACGATGGCTATGATTTCCTTAGGTATGGTTTGTGGAACTATCAAGAAGGCAAGGAAGCCTCCCACGGCTATGGTATGGGTGTGCTCTTCACCTATCTTGCCCAACAGTATGGAGACAGTACAATTGTCAGCATCTTTGACGACTATAAAAAAGGCAAGGATGCTGATGAATGCCTCACCGAGTATGCCAAGCGCAATGAATTCAATATCAATGACATTGAATGGTACAATAACTTCCTTCGCTTTACCGCAGAAGGAAAACTTATAGAAGGTTATGACATGGGAGGTATAAGCCAGAAATCATGGGGAGTAGTCGACTATATCACACATACCATGAAATCCGATATCTACCGTTACGGAATGTTGGTAAATAGTTTGTTTTTTTATAAGAATAAAGTAAAAACGGATAATAAAGTTTTAACGTTAAGTGAGCTGGAAGATGGTACCTATACAGAAGTATACCGTGCAGACTTTCATAACAGCGAAGATCCAAAAGTACTATCCACCGTCAGCAATGTTAGGTACTTAGGGCGTATCAGCAAGAACAAACCTCTCGAAATCAAGGACAGTCTTGAATACCTTATAGGAAAGAAACGTATTTTCTTCGTAACACTCCAAGATCCCACCATATCACCCAAAATAACTGTTCCAAGTTCTTTGGAATTCCAGCTCTCTGACCCTGCACCGACACTGAGCCTGCCACAAAGCCCAGTGGAATTCGGTGCAGAAGGCGGGGAGAAGACGGTAACTGTCACCAGTAACTGTTCAGACCTGTCTATTGTATCCCATCCCTCATGGTGTTCTGCACGAATCGAAGACAATGTCCTCTATCTGAAAGCCACTAAGAACAGCGAGGAGAATGAGCGTTCTGGCGAGGTGAAAGTCAAGGCAACAAACTCTCGCGGAAGTATAGAGGCTGCAGTCAAGGTAAAGCAGAATAAGACATTTGCTGGATTCATGGAGTATGCAGGAGTGATAGTCCATCTATCTTATGGAAGCTCGATACAACCGTATCCCGGATATCTGCGTGGTCGCGTCGCATATTGTACTCCTTATATTGACAAAGACGGTAACGGGATTATTACTTCAAGTGGTTCTTATTCAACAACTGTTGATGGAAACAGATACGAGAAGTGGGGACAAAGATATCACACTTACGAGGAAGACAATGTAACTTGGGATATATCATTAACTGTCAGTCTCGGAGGAGAGCACCCCAAAATCATTAATGGTCACGTTTACTCACTTTCAGAGAGAAAAGTTAACGAGGATGTAGAATGGGAAGACTCAAATGGAGAAACTTTTAAGTCCAGCCATTATACAAAGTGGGTATATGAAACCAGCTTTGATATTTCAAACTTGGATGAGTTTATATTGGATTATTCTTCTCAGAGGAATTCTTCCGATGATGATTACAGAGTATGGTGTAACGGCTATCGGGCTACTGCTACATCATTAGATAAATTTACCACTCACGTAAGAAACTTCAAACGGACAATGGATGTCACAAGTAACAATAGTGGATTTGAACCTAAGCATGAAGACCAACCTCTTTCTTCAAACGCGTCATTATATACCATTACCGTCGGTCTTTGGAAGGATGATCACTGGCACGAACCTGTAGGGAAATAGCTGTGACATGTCAGGATACATCGTGACATGTGTCCTCTAGGCACTAAAATATTACTGAATAAAACAATAGAATTATGAAAAAGAAAAGACTGATCCTAATTCTGACAGCCCTGCTATTCGCTTTGCCCTCGATGACATGGGCACAGACTGTCGAGCAGCAGTTGGTGGTATGGCAGAAGAACGGCGACAAGGTGCGTTACGACCTTGCCGAACTGCCAGAGACCTCCTTCGAGAACGGTCTGCTCATCATTACGACGAGCAAAACCACCGAGAAATATCAGTTAGCCAACATCCTGCGATATACTTACGAGGGTGTGAACACCGCCGTAGATCTTCTGCCCAATGAACGCAGCGTATCCGTCAACAAGGAAGGTGACGTGATAACGTTCCAGAACCTGAAGGCGGGAACCACCGTCAGCATCTACGCTGCCAACGGCACGCTAGTGGAGCAGCAGACAGCTTCAGAGGGCCAGCCCCTTACTCTTTCCATCAGCCAGCGTCCTGCTGGTGTGTACTTGGTAAAAGCCGGAAGTCAGACCATTAAACTCCTGAAGCGATGAGACATATTATAAAATATCTGGCAGCAACAGCATTATTGCTGACAGCCGCTCTGCCCATACAGGCACAGGAGGATAATGCCGCGTTCTACATCTACCAGAACGACGGACATTTTGACGGTTTCTTCTATGATCAGGTGCAGAAGATTTCCTATTCGAAACTCGATACACTGGGTGTGGAACACGAGGATTTCGTGTCTCAGGAAATTATCACCAATGATTCCACCTATCGCATTATGCTCACAGCTATCGACTCCGTTAGCTTCGTGCAGCCGGAGATCAAGTTCAATCCGAGATTAAGGGATATGAGGACGGATGAATTACGGCGCTATATTGCAGCAAAAGAAGGCGACAAGTCATTCGTTTTAAAACTAAAGTTGTCCATAGCTGACAAAATGGAACTTATTCCTAATGTCGGCGATGTTATTGTTGATTTTGATACAAAATCTGGCTATGGTGGAAAAGTGAAGGACATTTCTGTTAATGACGACTATATCGTTGTTGCTTGTGACCCATTAGAAAGCTTGAACGACGTGTTCTACCAGTTCATTACCGTTGAGCAACAGGATAAAGATAAGAACGGGCGATTATTGCGCCGTCGTGTAGCGGGTATGCCAGAAATGTCATACACTGATGACGAGACTTCTACAGGAGGGGCACGTCGTGCAGAAGGAGACTTTGAAGGGAATCTGTTCGACTTCAGTCTTTCCGGTCAGATACCCTTGAGTTTTGAACACGATATTACACTCAATGCCAATGTCGGTGTGAATACTACCATAAAAGGCGTTTACAAGATTCCCTGGATAGGTCCATATTATATCGGTCTGACCTTCCAGCAAGACGTGAAGCTGGGTGTGGGCATCAAGGCCGATGCAGAACTGAAGAAGATGGAATCTACTTCAAAATTTATGCCTAGTGTACCAATTCCTGCTGCAGCACCAATATTCGAGTTGACATGCGTTCCAGGTCTTTTTATAAAAGGTGAGTCGCATATTAAATTCGAAGCTAACATTTTGGAGCGTTCTGAACGCGTTTGGTTCCAGCTAGAGTTCAACAACTCGTCAATACCTTCTTTCAACTTTGGTCACGCACCAATTCCCGATATCGTCAAACCTTTAGATGAGAAATGGAATACCGGATTAAGTCTGGAGTGGAACGGCTCTGCTCATCTGGGACTTCATGGACCGCTGACATTAGGCGTCAATAAATGGTTGTCATACATCATGGGTGCAGACGTTGGCACCAATGTTTACATTGGGCCGAAACTGTCGGGCGCGCTCAATATTTCCCTGTCAATGAATGAAGATCCGTTCTCCATATACAGTCTTCTGAAAGAGTCGAACATTACCTTGACACCGTTGTGTATTGATTATGAGACAATAGCCGAACTAAAGTTTGGAGGTCAAGTGGACAGTCTGAAACTGGCAGATGGTTCCATTAACATATTGGATAACATAAAATGGTATCCATTCCCAGAATTCGATTTTGATGTGGAAATCAAAGACCTTGGACCTGAATATGCGTGGGGATTTAAGAATCTTACATCCACGATAACTCCCTCGCGCAGTATTTTCTGGCCTGTATCAGTAGGGGTCGGAGTCTATGATTCAAAAGAGCCGACAAAGATGATAGCCTCGGCCTATTGTGAGGATTACGCAGACCAACCGATGCCAAAATATTCCCAAAGAAGTAAGGAGTGGGAATTGAATAAGAGCGGTAAATCCGAAATTAAGACCCTGCAATATGGAAAGTACATCACAAGACCCATATTTAAATTAGGTGACTTTGAGATACCTGCTACACCCACAAAAGAAATTATTGTGGGTACGTACATCGAAGCAGAAAATGACACTGTTTTTATTCCCTATAACGAAGGAAAAACAGAGATTAAAATCAAAAGCAATGCGGACAACCTAAAGTGTTGGGGTGGACGAGAAGATTACGTCAATAATTTTGAATTCCCAAAAACAGGGAAGGACGAATTTGTTTATTCATTCGATACCCCAGAATTGTATAATCTCGCCAAAGGTAATTATTTTGATCTATATGTTTCTCCAGAGGAGAATTGGGAAGAATGGTTTTCTGGATATGCTAAACCTGCTCATATTTTTTGTATCAAGCAAGTTAACCCGAACCGTGTCCCGTCAAGTGTTGTTTGTAGTTTTGAGTATATAAGTTATTATCTTGTTGATAATCCAAATATAAGACAAGAGATAACACGAAATGATTCTGTTATTCATGTTGTTCTCACTGATAGTAAAAATATTGAATCTGAGCAGTATAATTGGGAAGTTTCTTTCGATATTATAATACCCTCAAGAGAACCTATTTATAGTGATATAAACGTTGACTATTGGATTGAAAACGGAACATATTCATTACATAGAAAGCAATATCGTATACCTGAGGACGGTGAGAAATACGTCAGTTATTCTGTGGATATTAATGGAACTTTCGGAGGTATGGAATTCGATGAACATGGATTGAATAACTATGAATCAATTAGCAGCAGTAATGGTAAATGTCATTTTACCTACAAAATTGGTAATTATAATTCTCTAACAAAGGAGATGGTGTATAACACAGGAGAAAAGGATGATGACGCAGGGATAACTCTATTCTTCAAATGAATAGGCCGAGGTCAGGATACATCGTGACATGAGTCCTCCAGACAAAAGAATCGCTATCAGCAAATGGTAGCGGTTCTTTTTTATTTGTTGATGAATTCCATTAATTCCGGAATACGAGGCCGTTGCCGAAGTCGTCGATGATGATGGGCTTGTCGCGGTCGATTTCGTCGGCAAGGAGCTTCTTCGAGAGGTCGTTGAGCACGAATTGCTGGATGGCGCGCTTGACGGGACGGGCTCCGAAGTCGGGGTCGTAACCCTCTTCTGCCAGGAAGGCAATAGCCTGAGGCGTGCATTCCAGACGGATGCCCTGCGGTTCGAGCATGTCGGTCACGCGTTTCATCTGCAGACGTACGACGTCGGCAATCTGTTCTTTCGTGAGCGGCGTGAAGGTGATGATCTCGTCGATACGGTTCAGGAACTCCGGACGCATGGTGGCTCGCAGCTGTTCGCGCGTGGCATTCGACGTCATGATGATGATGGTGTTCTTGAAGTTGGCGGTACGGCCCTTGTTGTCCGTCAGACGACCGTCGTCAAGCACCTGCAAGAGGATGTTGAACACGTCGGGATGGGCCTTCTCAATCTCGTCGAACAGCACAACGGAGTAGGGCTTGCGGCGTACGGCCTCGGTCAGCTGACCACCCTCATCGTAACCTACATAGCCCGGAGGCGCACCAATGAGACGGGAGACGCTGTACTTCTCCTGATATTCCGACATATCGATACGCGTCATCATGGTCTCGTCGTTGAAGAGGTAGTCGGCCAGCGTCTTGGCGAGCTCGGTCTTACCGACACCCGTAGTGCCGAGGAATATGAACGAGGCGATAGGACGCTTCGGGTCCTGCAGTCCGGCACGCGAGCGACGTACGGCATCGGAGACGGCCGTGATGGCTTCGTCCTGACCGATGACACGCTTATGCAGTTCATCTTCGAGATGGAGCAGTTTCTCGCGTTCGCTCTGCAGCATCTTCGTCACGGGGATGCCCGTCCAGCGAGAGACGACCTCTGCGATGTCGTCGGCAGTGACTTCCTCGCGAACCAGCGAGTTCCCGTCTTGTGCTGACGCCAGTTGCTGTTGGATGGCGGCGATGTCGTCCTCAAGGGCCTTGAGCTTGGAGTAGCGGATTTCTGCTACGCGGCCGTAGTCGCCCTCGCGTTCGGCACGTTCGGCCTCCAGTTTCAGGTTCTCCATTTCCTGCTTGTCCTGCTGGATGCGGTTGATGAGCTGGCGCTCACCCTCCCACTTGGCGCGGAACTGGGTCTCCTGTTCGCGGAGTTCGGCAATGTCCTTGTCGAGTTCTGTGAGTTTTCCGGAATGTCCGGGGTTCCCGGAATCTCCGGCTTCGCGCTTGATGCTCTCGCGTTCGATTTCGAGCTGGGCCAGACGACGGGTGATTTCGTCGAGCTCTTCGGGTACGGAGTCGCGCTCCATACGGAGCTTGGCGGCAGCTTCGTCCATCAGGTCGATGGCCTTATCGGGCAGGAAACGCTCGGAGATGTAACGCTCGGAGAGTTGTACGGCGGCGATACAGGCATCATCCTGGATACGTACCTTATGATGGTTTTCGTAACGCTCCTTCAAGCCTCGCAGGATGGAGATGGCCGACAGCTCGTCGGGTTCATCGACCATCACTGTCTGGAAACGACGTTCGAGGGCTTTGTCCTTCTCGAAATACTTCTGATATTCGTTGAGCGTGGTGGCACCGATAGCACGCAGTTCACCACGGGCGAGGGCTGGTTTCAGGATGTTGGCAGCATCCATCGCACCCTCACCGCCACCTGCACCTACCAGCGTGTGGATCTCGTCGATGAAAAGGATGATGCGACCTTCGGCCTTCGTCACCTCGTTGATGACGCTCTTCAGACGTTCCTCGAACTCACCCTTGTATTTTGCACCGGCAACGAGCGCACCCATGTCGAGGGAATAGACCTGCTTGTCCTTCAGGTTCTCAGGCACGTCGCCACGTACGATACGGCCTGCGAGACCTTCGACGATGGCCGTCTTACCCGTACCCGGTTCACCAATCAGAATCGGGTTGTTCTTCGTACGGCGCGAGAGAATCTGCAATAAGCGTCGGATCTCGTCATCACGTCCGATGACGGGGTCGAGCTTACCCTGACGGGCAAGGTCCACGAGGTTCTTGGCATATTTCTCCAACGACTGGTAGTTGTCGTCGGCCGACTGCGACTGCACCTTCTGCCCCTGGCGCAGTTCCTGGATGGCCTGTTGCATCTCCTTCTCCGTACAGCCGGCATCCTTCATGATGCGTGAGGCGGTGGAGTTGACGGTGAGGAGCGCCTGCAGAACAGGCTCACACGCAACGAATTCGTCGCCCCACTTTTGGGACAGTTCCTGCGCACGTACGAGTACATTATTACTTTCGCTTGAGAGATACGGCTGTCCGCCTTGTACGCGTGGCAAGTGCTTGATTTCCTGATCTGTGAGCATCTCAACCTGCTGGGCGTTGACACCGAGTTTCTGGAAGATGAAGGTCGTAACGTCCTTCGCCTTCTCCAAGATTCCTTTCAGTATGTGTACAGGTTCGATGACCTGCTGGCCGTTCAGTTGTGCGGTATTCACTGCCTGCTGCACGGCCTCCTGAGCTTTGATGGTAAACTTGTCTAATGTCATAGTTTTGTCCTCCTGATTTTTTTGTTTTTACTGCTCTTAGGCGGACAAAGAATGTGCCGAATGAAGGTAAAAAGGTAAAAAAGTAAGAAAGTAAAATGATTAACCGACAAAACGGCAGTTCGGTGTGACGTTTTGTCGGTTATTGGGGGATGCGTATCGCTAAGCGACAAACGGGACGAAGAAACGGGTGACGTTGTTATCGTAGGCATTTCAGGTTCTTGTCCAATTGTTCCGTGCTACTGGCACCAACGAGCACAGAGGTTACGCCAGGCTGCTCCAAAATCCAGCGCAGGCTCTGTTCGGCCAATGTCCGGCCTTGAGCCTGGGCCTCTGCGTTCCACTGACGCAGCTGGACAAGCAATTCTTCGGTCAACATCTCCTGCCGCAGGAATTTTCCTCTGGCCATGCGCGAATCGTCAGGAATGCCATTCAGGTAACGGTCCGTCAACAATCCTTGAGCCAAAGGGGAGAACGCGATGAAACCTATCCCTTCCTGCTGGCAAAGGTCCAAAATGCCTTCTTTCAGTGGTTCACGGTTCAGCATATTCAACTTACCTTGGTAGATTAGCAGGGGAACATCACGTTGTTTCAGATAACTAGTGGCAAAACGCATAGCTTCCAATGGCCAATTCGAGATACCAATATAGAGCGCCTTGCCTTGACGGACGATGTCTACCAGTGCCTGTAGGGTCTCCTCCAAAGGCGTGTTAGGATCGTAACGATGTGAGTAGAACAGGTCCACATAGTCCAGTTGCATACGTTTCAGACTTTGGTCGAGCGATGCCATCAGGTATTTGCGCGATCCCCAGTCGCCGTAGGGACCGGGCCACATATCGTATCCCGCCTTTGTCGAGATGAACAGTTCGTCACGGTAGGGACGCAGATCTTCATTCATGACACGTCCCAGCGTCTCCTCAGCCGATCCATACGGAGGACCATAGTTGTTTGCCAGGTCCAGATGTGTAATACCTTTGTCGAAGGCATAGCGTAGAATGGCCCGTGAGCGCTGGTAATCGTCTATTCCCCCGAAGTTATGCCATAGTCCCAGACTGACCTTAGGCAAAAAAACTCCAGAGTGTCCGCAACGGTTATATGCCATCCCGTTATAACGGTTTTCGTCAGCAATGTATTTCTCCATCATGAAACGATTTGTAGTTTTTTAGTGAATATGGCGCAAAGATACGAAAAAAATTTGTACCTTTGCACCCAAAATACAAAAAAAAGACGTAAAAGATGAAGATATTATTATTAGGTAGTGGTGGTCGCGAGCACGCCTTGGCTTGGAAGATTGCCCAAAGTGAGAAGTGTGAGAAACTGTTTGTTGCCCCCGGCAATGCCGGAACCAGCAATTGTGGAGAAAATGTAGCCATGAAGGCTGACGACTTCGAGGCTGTGAAGCAGTTTTGCACGGAGAAGCAGATAGATATGGTGGTTGTTGGTCCTGAGGACCCGCTGGTGAAGGGCATCTACGACGATTTGAAGGCTGACGAGCGTACCAAGAATATCCCTGTCATCGGTCCCTCGAAGGCTGGTGCCGTGTTGGAAGGTTCGAAAGACTTTGCCAAAGCTTTCATGCAGCGCCATAACATCCCTACCGCCCGTTATCAGACCTTTGACGGTGAACATCTCCAAGAAGGCCTGGAATTTCTAGAGACGCTAGAGGCGCCCTACGTGTTGAAGGCTGACGGCCTCTGTGCGGGTAAGGGTGTGCTGATTCTTCCTACCCTCGATGAGGCTAAGAAGGAACTGAAGGAGATGTTGGGTGGTATGTTTGGCAATGCCTCCAGCCGTGTGGTAATCGAGGAATTCATGAGTGGTATCGAGTGCAGTGTCTTTGTACTGACTGATGGTACCCACTATAAGATTCTCCCTGAGGCCAAGGACTACAAGCGTATCGGTGAGCACGATACCGGTTTGAATACTGGCGGCATGGGCAGCGTTTCACCCGTTCCCTTTGCCACGAAGGAGTGGATGCAGAAGGTGGAAGACCGCATCATCCGTCCTACCGTAGAGGGCTTGGCTGCTGACGGCATCGACTATAAGGGATTTATCTTCTTTGGGCTGATTAACAGGACAAACACGCCAACTGGTAACCCTGAGCCTTACGTCATTGAATACAACTGTCGTATGGGTGATCCGGAAACCGAGAGCGTGATGCTGCGCCTGAAGAGTGACATCGTCGACCTGTTTGAGGGTGTGGCTGAAGGGAACCTCGACCAGCGCGCTATTGTGTTCGACGAGCGTGCTGCCGTCTGTGTGATGCTGGTATCTGGCGGTTATCCGCAGGCCTATCAGAAAGGCTATCCCATCACGGGTATCGAACAGGTGGAAGACAGCATTGTCTTCCACGCAGGTACTGCGATGAAGGACGGACAGGTGGTGACCAACGGTGGACGTGTGATAGCCGTTTCATCGTATGGCAAGGACAAGGCCGAAGCCCTGCAGAAGTCTTTTGAAGAGGCCCAGAAGATTCAGTTTACGGACAAATATTTCCGTCGCGACATAGGAGCAGACCTGTAAGAGGTGAGAGGTAAGCGGTGAGGAAGTTTACACAAAATAAGATTGCAGAAAGCAGGCTGGCACTGCCGACGACCATTGTCTATGCCGTGGCCGTGTGGCTGTTGGCTGGTCTTATCCAGGGTGGCTGGTGGCTGCAGTTCGGATGTTTTGCCCTCGCAGTTTTCTTGATGGTGGAACTGAACAACATCAATGCGCTCATCCGCATTTACTCACGTATGGTGAGTTGTTCGTTCCTCGTTTTGTCGAGTATGCTGTGTTTCTTGTTTCCGTCTACACCCGGTGCCATCACGTCCCCATTGGTCATTGGTTCCATGGTGTCGCTGTTTGCAGGTTACCAGGATAATCAGGCGACAAAACCGTCCTACTACGGTTTCCTGCTCCTCGGACTGGCTTCCTTGGCCTTTGTTCATATATTGTTCTTTGTGCCGCTGATATGGCTGCTGATGGCTTTCCTGTTGCAGTGTCTCTCGTGGCGTACTTGGTTCGCCTCGATACTGGGACTGCTGACACCTTACTGGTTTGGCTGTTGCTGGTGGGCTTGGCAACAGGATATTACCTTCGTTTTCAACCATTTCATGGCATTGGGCGACTTTGCAAGACCGTTGGACTTTTCTCTGCTGACAGTCCCTCAGACAGTATCCTTGGCAGTTGTCATGCTGTTTGCTGTCATAGGCATCGTACATTATCTTCGTAAGTACCACGACGACAAGATTCGCATCCGCCTGATCTATGGCATCTTTATATGGACGGATCTGGCAGTAGCGCTTTTCCTGGTGCTCCAACCTCAGCATTATGACCATCTGATACGTATGATGGTGATCAACACTGCTCCGCTGATAGGTCATTTTCTGGCACTGACGCGTACGCGATGGACCAACATGGCCTTTTTCGCTATCGTGGCTATCGTCCTTATTACGACAGGAATCAACCTATGGATGTAATTATTTCTCTGCTCATCAGTTACGGATATTGGGGCATGCTCCTCACGGCCTTCGTGGCGGGGTCTTTCTTCCCGTTCTCCAGCGAGGCCGTTATGACAGGACTGCTGGCTGCTGGTCTCGACCCCTGGCTGCTCATCGTCTATGGTACCATCGGTAATGTGGCAGGCGGTATGTTCAACTATTTCGTAGGACGCATGGGCAAGTTGGAGTGGATAGAGAAATACCTGCATGTCAAGCAGAAAGACCTCGACAAGGCTACGCGTTTCATGGGCGGACGGGGTGCTTGGATGGGGTTCTTTGCCTTTGTGCCTATTCTGGGTTCTGCCATTACCATTGTGTTGGGACTCATGAGGGCCAACATCCCGATTTCACTGACCAGTATCGCGCTGGGAAAGTTCCTGCGTTATGTGTTGCTGGTCTATGGCGCCAACATGCTTATTGGTTAAAAAACAATAATGTTCAATGTCCAATGTTCAATGTTCAACGTAAAAGTATTAATTTTGCAGGATAATTCATAAACAACGACAATGAAACAATTCAGACTTGTGGACAATATCTTGGGTTGGTTGGCCTTTGCCATTGCAGCCTTCGTCTATTGCTCCACCATCGAACCGACAGCATCCTTCTGGGACTGTCCGGAATTTATCTCTACTGGTTATAAACTCGAAATCGGCCATCCGCCCGGTGCACCGTTCTTCATGCTCACGGCCAATCTGTTCTCACAGTTTGCCAGCGACCCCAGTCAGGTGGCTTACATGGTGAACACGATGAGTGCGCTGCTTTCTGCTGCCACCATTCTGTTCCTGTTTTGGACCATCTCGCACCTTGTACGGCGTCTGCTCATCCGTCAGGAGGACTTCTTCAAGGCTACCTCCCTGCAGGATGTCCCGCTTTACAAGTGGATTGCCATCTGGGGCTCAGCGATGGTTGGTGCACTCATCTATACCTTCAGCGATACCTTCTGGTTCTCAGCTGTCGAGGGTGAGGTGTATGCCTATTCGTCAGCCTTTACGGCTATTGTGTTTTGGCTCATCCTGAAATGGGAAGACCAGGCCGACCAGCCTCATGCCGACCGTTGGCTCGTGCTGATTATGTATATGACGGGTCT
The DNA here is from genome assembly GCA_900318555.1 of uncultured Prevotellaceae bacterium. Classification (GTDB taxonomy): domain Bacteria; phylum Bacteroidota; class Bacteroidia; order Bacteroidales; family Bacteroidaceae; genus Prevotella. The sequence continues at coordinate 24,051 of ONKX01000028.1, forward strand.
GTCTATCGGTGTCCACCTGCTGAACCTGTTGTGTCTGCCTGCTATTGTGTTGGTATATTATTACAAGAAATTCCCCACCGACGATCCGAAACGCGACCTGAAGGGCTCGCTCATTGCCCTGTTCATATCTATAGTCATCCTCGCCGCAGTGCTCTATGGTGTCGTTCCTGGCATCGTACAGGTTGGCGGTTGGTTCGAGCTGTTGTTTGTCAACATCCTCGGAATGCCGTTCAACACGGGCGAGATTGTCTATATCTTCCTGCTCATTGGCGTGATGGTATGGGCCATCTGGGAGACCCAGCGTTCTCTCACCTCTAACCACTCACCTCTCACCTCTAACCACTCACCTCTCACCTCTAATGAGATGCGCCAGAACATTGCCTTCCTCTTGGCTGTTGCCATGTTGGGCATTCCGTTCTATGGTCACGGCTGGCTATCGGTATTCATTGGCATTGTGGTGCTGGCTGTCATGTGGTTTGTGCTCAGCTACAAGAAACAAGGCAAGGCGCTGGTTACTGCACGTATCAAGAATACCTCACTGCTTTGTATGCTGATGTTGATGATTGGCTACTCGTCTTATGCACTCATCGTCATCCGTTCTTCGGCCAATCCACCTATGGACCAGAACTCGCCAGAGGATATCTTCACGCTGGGTGAATACCTGGGTCGTGAACAGTATGGCCAGCGTCCGCTGTTCTACGGACAGGCATACACCTCTCAGGTTGCTCTGGAACAGGATGGCAACTACTGTAAGCCCGTAATGACCACGGGCGATCCTGTCTGGCAGCGTAAGGAGAAGGCCTCTCCTGACGAGAAGGATGAATACTTCATTCTCCGTACCAAGGACGAGTACAAATATGCCCAAAACATGCTGTTCCCACGTATGTACAGCTCGGCCCACCGCGCCCAGTACGAAAGCTGGATGGGTGGTGTCGATGGTCATGAGGAACAGTACGACCGCTGTGGTGAGATGGTAACCGTCAAGGTTCCTTCGCAGTTCGAAAACCTGCGTTTCTTCATCTCCTACCAGTGTAACTTCATGTACTGGCGCTACTTCATGTGGAACTTTGCCGGTCGTCAGAATGACCTGCAGGGTAATGGTGAACCCGAGCATGGCAACTGGTTGACAGGTTTCAGCTGGTTCGACAACTGGCGTCTGGGCAATCAGGACTGGTTGCCGGATGAACTGAAGGAGAACAAGGGACATAACGTGTTCTATTGCCTCCCGCTGTTGTTAGGTCTTATCGGACTCTTCTGGCAGTCGTTGGCCAAGCACAATGCTCTCACCTCTCCTCTTACCTCTCACCACTCACCTCTTACCTCTAATCCCTCACCTCACACCTCTAAAAGTGTCGACCAGACGGGTATCCGCCAGTTCTGGGTGGTGTTCTTCCTGTTCTTCATGACAGGTTTGGCCATTGTCATCTATCTGAACCAGACACCATCACAGCCTCGTGAGCGCGACTATGCCTATGCCGGCTCGTTCTATGCCTTTGCCATCTGGTGCGGCATGGGTGTTGCGGCTATCATCGAGTTGCTGCGTGATTCCTTGAAGAAGGTGAATCCATTAGTCCTTGCTTCCGTGGTGTCCGTGCTTTGCCTGCTGGTTCCCGTTCAGATGGCTTCTCAGACGTGGGATGACCACGACCGTAGCGGTCGTTACACCTGTCGTGACTTCGGTCAGAACTACCTGATGTCGCTGCAGGACGAGGGTAATCCCATTATCTATACCAATGGCGACAACGACACCTTCCCGCTCTGGTATAATCAGGATGTGGAGGGCGTGCGTACCGATGCCCGTGTCTGCAACCTCTCTTACCTGCAGACCGACTGGTATATCGACCAGATGCGCCGTCCGGCCTACGATTCTCCTTCCGTCCCCATCTCCTGGGAGCGTATTGAGTATTGTGCTGGCACCAACGAGTATGTCTCTGTTGAACCCAACATGAAGGAGGCTGTCCTTGAGCACTATCGTGAGAATCCGGAAGAGGCTCGCCAGCAGTTTGGCGACGATCCCTTCGAGTTGAAGAACATCCTGAAATACTGGGTACGTTCCAAGAACAAGGACCTGCACCTCATTCCCACCGATACCATCTATATGACCATCGACAAGGATGCTGTGCGCAAGAGTGGCATGATGATGGCTTCCGACTCTATTCCCGACCGCATGACCATCTCGCTGGCGGGTAAGAATGCACTTTACAAGGGTGACCTGATGATTCTCGAGATGCTCGCAGAGTGCAACTGGACCCGTCCTATCTATGTCGCCGTCTCCGTGGGCGAGGATAACTACATCAATCTGGGTGACAACACCATTACCGAAGGTCTGGCCTATCGCATCACGCCCTTCACCACCACCAATGGCGGCAAACCCATCGCTGGTGTGAAGAATTTCGATTCGAAGCGCACCTACGACAACATCATGCACCGCTTCAAGTTCGGAGGCATCGACCAGAAGGGTATCTATCTCGACGAGACCGTTATGCGCATGTGTTACACCCATCGTCGCATCATGGCGCGTCTGGCGCTCGAACTCATCAGCGAGGGTGACAACAAGAAGGCCGAAGAGGTGTTGCGCTATACTGCCAAGCAGATTCCTACCTACAATGTTCACAGCAACTATTCTTCCGGCTCGCTCGATATGGCGCGTGCCTGGGTGCAGCTGGGCAACAAAAAGGAGGCCCTCGTCATCATGAACGACCTCTGGAAGACCAGCAGTCAGTATATGAAGTGGTACTGCACGCTCACTGGTTCCCGCTTCGAGTCGTCTGCCAACGATGTTGCCATTCAGATCTACATCATGCAGCAGTTGGTGACACTGGCCGACACCTTCGACGAGAAGTGGGCTGAAGGCCACATGAAGGAACTCACGGAAATGGTTGCTGTCTATGAGCAGAAGGGTGGGGAACTGAACTTTTAAGAGGTGAGAGGTAAGAGGTGAGAGGTAAGAGGTGAGAGGTAAGAAGTAAGAGGTAAGATGATTATCGAGCAACCCTCCGTCTGGCTACGCTGGCTTTATCCCAAGGCGCTATGGCGTATGGACCGTCACGAGAAGGCCGTCTATCTGACCTTCGACGACGGGCCTATTCCTGAGGCCACACCCTGGATACTCGACGTGCTGCAGCGCTATGGCGTCAAGGCCACCTTCTTCATGGTGGGCGACAATGCGCGTAAGTATCCCGAGCTCCACCAGCGTGTCGTCAACGAGGGTCACCGCATCGGCAATCACACCCACAACCACATCGGAGGGTTCTCGCACACCATCCGTGAGTACAGTTATAATGTCGAGAAGGCCAATGCCTATCTGCATACCGACCTTGTCCGTCCGCCCCATGGCTGGATGCGGCTCAGTCAGTATGCCTGGCTCTCGCGCAAGTTCCGCATTGTCATGTGGGACCTCGTCACCCGCGACTATTCCAAGTGGCTCACGGCCGACGACGTGCTTCAGAACGTGAAGCGCTATGCTCGCAATGGTTCCATCATCACCTTCCATGATTCCCTGAAAAGTATTGACAAACTGCGTACAGCCCTGCCGCAGGCCATCGAGTGGCTCTTGGCTCAGGGCTATGCCTTTAAGACGTTCTGACACGATGAAGAAGCTCGTTTGCTCTCTGGTGCTCCTGTTCACCGTGCTTTTTCTCTTTGCAGAGGGACAGGCGACCACTGCGAAACGCAAGAAAGTCGCTGTCGTATTGAGTGGCGGCGGTGCAAAGGGTACGGCACATATCGGAGCCCTGAAGGTGTTGGAACGCGCTGGCATACCCATCGATATTGTGACGGGAACCTCAATGGGAAGTCTTGTGGGCGGCCTCTATGCCATTGGCTACAATGCCGAGGCACTCGACACCTTGGTGCGTGGTCTTGACTGGACTTTTCTCCTCAGCGACCGTGAGGACGTCAGTCGCCAGAGCATTGGCGACCGCAAGAAGCAGAACACCTACATCATCTCGCGTACGCTGAACTTCGGCCGTCAGCGCGAGGCTGGCGGTGGTTTCATCAAGGGCAAGAATATCAATATGCTGCTCGAGAAGTTGTGCATGGGTTATACTGACTCGATGAGTTTCGACCGTCTGCCCATTCCCTTCGCCTGTGTGGCTACGAATATTGTTGACAATACTGAGATCGATATCCATTCGGGCCGCTTGCCTGAGGCCATGCGAGCCTCGATGGCCATTCCTGCCGTCTTTTCCCCTGTCCGCAAAGGGAATATGGTGTTGGTTGACGGTTTCCTCACCAACAACTATCCCGTCGATTTGGCGCGGGCCATGGGTGCCGATGTGGTCATTGGCGTAACCTTGCAGGACACGCTGAGGTCTGCTGAGGGGCTGAACTCCACGCTCAGCATCCTGATGCAGGTCGTCGATTATAAGACCATGGACAAGTACGACGAGAATGTCGCCAATACTGACGTGCTGATCCGTGTCGATCCCTCCGGTTTCTCTGCTGCCAGTTTCAATGCTGACGCTATCGACAGTCTCATCCATCGTGGTGAGGATGCGGCCATGCTCTGTTGGGACGACCTGCTGGCCCTGAAGCGGAAAATCGGTGTCTCCCCCGACTATAAGCCCGTTCTCCGCCAGCCCCTGCATGCCGGAGTCTCCACGGACAGTCTGCAGTACGGGGATGGCGGCTTCAGGTATTTGCCTCCTCGCGACCCTCAGATCCATCTCGGTTTACGTTACGACAACGAGGAGATGGTGGCCTTGCAGGCTAATCTCAGCCTCCCCTTGGAGCGGACGCTTGCTGTCAGTTCCGACCTCACCTTACGCCTGGGCAAACGCCTGTTGGCCGGTGGCGACCTCATCTTCCATCCCCGCGCCCTGCGTTTCTCGCGGCCCGCCATCTCCTATTATTTCCGTCACAACGACATTGACGTCTATTATAAGGGCGACTGTGAATACAGTGTGAGATACAACCAGCACCAAGTTCTGGCAGACCCCGTCAACGTCACTATTCGCAATTTCACGCTCAAGGCCGGTCTGCGCTGGGACTACTATCATTTCTCCAATCAGCTGAAGGCCGACCTGTGGCGCAATGTGGATTTTCATAACGCACATTATTTCACCTATCAGGCCCAGTTGGAGTTCAATTCCGAGGACCACTTTTATTTCCCCACCCGTGGCGGCTGGTTCCAGGCACGCTATGCCTATATCACCGACAATTTTGCTCAAATCGACAATCATATAGGCATCTCCGATGTCAGTGCCCTGTGGCGTAAGTCGTTCACCTTCGGCACCCGCTTTACCATCGAGAATCTGTTCTATGGCCGCCTGCTCTTTGGCACCGACATCCCCCATATCTACGACAATGTCATTGGAGGCACGCGCTTCGGCCATTATGTCGAACAGCAGATGCCTATGGTCGGAATGGGCAATATGGAGTATGCCGACAACCATTTCATCGGATGGCAGTTGCAGGCCCGTCAGCGCATAGGCAAAAACCATTACGTACGCCTGATGGCAGCCTACGCCCAGCAAGCTCCGGAGATTCGTAACATCATGCAAACCAAACCCCTTATCGGTGGTTTGCTGGGCTATGACTACAATTCCATGTTCGGTCCCCTTGGCGGTTCCCTCGGCTACAATAGCCGCACCAAGTCCCTCGATATCTACATCAACTTAGGCTACACTTTCTAACAGCACCGCTGTACAGCGCACACGCCTTACAAGAGAAGTCATCATGCTATTTTGATGAATAGAGGGAAGGGCTATCGCGTCTGCGTTGCCTGAATCTTTGGCTCGCGTCGCGTATCCCAAAAGGCAGCGATGTGGATGATGTCGCCTTTTACGTAGTACACCACCTTGTTCAATCGACGGACGATAATGCTGCGGTAGGCCTGCTTGCGATGGGCGAAAAGCGGGTCGAGCTGCCCCATTGTAGGCATGTCGGCCAAAGCCTGTACGGCTTGTTCCACTTCGTCCATGAACTCCTGACGCACTTTGTCACCAAAGTTTTCAAGAACGTAGTCCTCTACCTGATGTAATGCGGCATCGGCTCGTTTGTGCCAGTGTATCTTCATACAGCTACGGCTTTTCTTTCGCGATGAAACACTTCGTCCTGAGTCAGGTAGTCGCCAGCCTCGAATGCTGCCTCTGCCTCGTCGAGCATGTCATCAATCTCCTCCTTGGTATATGGACGGAGCTGTTCTGCCTCCTCCTTCTTGGCATACTCTATCAGATGCTCGCCCACCCAGCGCATGTTACTGATGCTGAGCGTTCCGTAGAGATATTCAAGCAGACCAGATAATGCTGTTGTACTCATATCGTTTCCTTTCTTTTTATGTTTCCGCCTGCAAAGATAGTGCAAAATTTCGATTTAGCGAAGGAAATGAGAATATATTTTCATTTCTGAGCGTGAGAAAGTTGACTAAATCGAACGAAAAACCAAATTTATTATTCTATTTTTTTATCCCTGCATTATAGCCGTCCCTTATCATTGCAACGCCACACTCCATACCTTCAGGTTGGAGAAGGGACTCTAAATCTGAGGTG
>ONKX01000093.1 GCA_900318555.1 uncultured Prevotellaceae bacterium
GAAGGAAAGTGGAGAAAAGCCATACGAAGTGGCATTATGGATGGAGAGACGGTAATATATACTTTCTATTCCGAGAACTGGTATTCTGGTCGCATCGAGCAGCAAGTTTCTGCATGGCCCGATGAAGGTTGGAAAACAACTGACCTCAATTATAGGGTTGGAGAAACGGGACACATGAATATCTTTACAGGAAAAACTTACAACGGGGAATCCAAAATCTACCTTGAAGTTGATGTCCGTAAACTGACTGACTCTGAAATGGTTTGGTACCACACCGATTCCAACGAGGAGATAGCTCGTTTTACAAAAGCGAAATAATTCTGAAAAACAATGATTATGGACAGACATTCAAAATTCGGTTTGAAAACCATGTGTGTGTGGATTATATTCCTCACTGTGCTTTACGGTTCTTATGCCGTAGCTACTAATTCTCCTCTTAGCGGATTGCTTGACAAAGAGACAGGAGGATTCATCTCACTTGCATTCTTCGTGGCATGGGCACTTGTCTGGTTTGCCATCGGTCGGTACTTCAGTCGTGATTATGCCCAGAAAAAGGGAACTTGGAAGCGAGACTATCCTGCCATAGGTGAAGCGGAAATCGACAAGGCTTTTCGTGCTGAATATTTCTCACGTCTTGCCAAAATGCTTTCTATCGTATTCTTCTTTGCCGTTCTCGCTTATGTGGCTGCTAATGTCAGAGAAACAATTACGCTGAGAAGTGGAATCTACATCGGAACGCTGATGGTACTATCCATTATCTGTGGCATATACTATAAAAAGCACAGGAGAGATTGCCAATCCTCCGCAGGATGATATCAACTTCTTTAGTCTATGCATAGGAGTGTCATTCTCGTATAAGTTCAACGCCACCCGCACGAAGTACAAAAATAGACCGCTACATTGCCGACCATCCACCTGTCGAGACCTTTCCCCGCTTCTATCTCGTCCTGCTTCGCCAACCCATCGCCCCGATGGAATCCGACGGCATGAGCCGCGTGTATCAGATGTAACCCCCGAAATGTTACAAAACCCCTGAACATTTGTTCAGACTTTCACCTCGGCAGACACTTTTTCGGTCTTGTCGGGGGCTTTTTCGTGGGACTTTCTGTAATATGAACAAGCAAACTTTCATTACCGCATTGCTCGTCGCTGCGCTCGCGCTGACGGCTTGCACTACACAGAAGGAGGAGGAGCCGCAGCCGCTGGACGACGTGATGATGCAGGCGTTCTATTGGGACGTGCCCGTGGACGAACAGGCCAAGGACGGCTCGTGGTGGGATCATCTGCGCGAGATAGCCCCCGAACTAAAGGCAGCTGGCATCAGCAGCCTGTGGACACCCGTTCCCGCCAAGGGAAACTGGGGCATCGTAGACAGCGGCTACGGCATCTACGACCACTACGACCTGGGCAACTACGACCAGAAGGGTACGGTGGAGACGCGCTATGGCAGCAGGGCCGAGCTGGAGCAGATGATTGGCGCGATGCACGACGTGGGCATCAGCGTCTATTCCGACGTGGTGCTGAATCACCTCTACGGGGGCGACGAGAACCTGGAGGCGAATCCCGTCGTCACGGCGTATGTCAAGGCTGGTCGGGGCGAGCCTTACCCGGAGAGCGACATCCGCTGGGCGGACTCGGTGGCACACACCCGCACGCATCTGTTCTTCCCCAAGCACACGGGCGAGGGCGAGCCGAACTATGAATGGCACTACGGGCATTTCCATCCGTCGTCGGACGGTGACTCGCTGACCGACTTCACCGACGATGTGCTGCGCCCCAGGACTAAGTTCTTCGGCAACGACCTCGACACCTACTGCGAGGAGGTGCAGCAGCGGCTCTGCGACTGGGGCAAGTGGCTGAAGGGGACTGTCGGATTCGACGGTTTCCGCCTCGATTTCGTGCGCGGATTGCAGCCGGAGTTCGTCAGCCGTTGGGTGAAGGGTCTGCCGTTACAGGACGGCCAGCAGCCTTTCATCGTTGGCGAGTATTGGGCTGCCGACGGGCGGTATATCAAGGAGTGGGTTGACAGCGTGGCCGCTGGTGGTGCCGACGTCCATGCCTTCGACTTCCCCCTGAAGTTCACGCTGACCGATATGTGCAACAAGTCGGGCGACGAGTTCGACATGTCGCAGCTGGCCCATGCGGGAATGATCCGCAACAGCGACGGCTTTGTCATGCCAGCCGGAAACGTGGTGACCTTCGTCGATAACCACGACACGGGCAAGGAGCACGACAAATGGCTCACGAAGGATTTCGCCATGGCCTACGCCTACATCCTCACCCACGAGGGAACACCCTGCGTGTTCTATCCCCACTACTTTGCCGTCACCCAGCACGACGTGGATGACAAGTCGCTTGAAGTCACGGCACCTGCCGACCTGCAGCTGGCCATCCGCCAACTCATCGACATCCGACGCCAGTACCTCGGTGGCACGCTGACTGTCCTGACCGAGACGGGCCGTCCCGAGCCATCCGACATCACCCGCCACGTCTATGTCGCCCGCCGACAGGGAAACGGCACGAAGGACGGCGCCATCATCATGCTCAACAACCACGATACCGATACGCTCTCCGTCACCCTTACTGTAGATGCCGACGGCTTCACCGACTGGACAGGCCAGGCCCTCGTCAACCTGCTTGATTCCAAACAGGTCGCTACGGTATCATCCGACGGCCGCGCCACCCTCTCAGCCCCCAATCGCGGCTACAGCATCTGGGTGCTCAAAAGAGACGCACCATCAATTAGCGGCATCAAGTTCCCCACGGAGATCTATCGGTAGAGAAGAACAATTTTACAGATAACATACTTTTTTTTCATTGAAACACTGAAACAAGTTTCAGACTTTTGCCCTCGGCGACCGTTTTTCTGGTTTTGCCGAGGGTTTTTCGTATGACTTTTTGTAACTTCGTTGGCAAAAAATGATGTGTTTGATGAAAAAAGTGCTATTCTCATGCAGTCTTTTCCATAACTATAGGACTATATAGATAGAGACATTATGTTCACGATGGAGATAGCACGGCTGATAGAACGGTGCAGGCAGGGCGACGCAGACGCGCTCGGCGAACTGTACAAGGCATACGCCCAAAGGATGCGGGGCGTGTGCCGAAGGTATGTCAGCGACGAGCAAGACGTGGACGATGTGCTTCATGACGCGTTCATCATCATCTTTACTTCATTCGACAGACTGAGGGATGCCTCGAAGGCGGAAGGATGGATGATGTCGATAACGAGGAATGTAGCATCGAAATACAAAGATCATTTGGATGCGCTTCCTATTATACCATTGCAAGAGGTTCCTGAAACAGACTTGCTGGCTACTGATGACGAAATCCAGGATGTACGAGGCATACCACTGGAAGAGGTGATGAGGATGATAGACAAAATGCCAGAAGGATATGGTAATGTATTCCGGCTTTCGGTGTTCGAGGGACTTTCGCACAAAGAGATAGCTGCAATGATGGGCATTGAGCCCCATTCATCATCGTCACAACTGGCGCGGGCAAAGCGAATGCTGCTGAGTATGATGCAGCGATATTGGGTTGTACTCTTGCTACTCATCATCCCTGTCACGTTCTTCCTGCTAAGAAAAGAAGCCCCTGTTTCGAAGGACGGAAAAACCGTCATCGCAAAGCAGAAGGACACGCCGAATCAAGAGAAACAGATGGAAGAGAAGCAGGAACAAGCGATAGAGAATATACCTATACGACAAATCCCGATTGCACAAGACACCCTACGAAATATCATTGCTTACACTGTTGACTCCGTCGCTCCTGTTGATACACTAACAAATATCATAGCAGGGCAAGAACTGGCCGACACGATGCAAACAATACCAAATAATCCGCAAACACCACGCCGCGATTTCGTTGACTTAACACCCGACACTCCAATCAAGAAACAACTGGAGAACAAGTGGCAGTTGGCCTTGGCATACGATGGTACACCTTCGTCAGACATGACCCGCACCGACAACTATATGACCATGCCGTCTTACTCGGGTGCTGTCACTCGTTCGACGAAACTCTACAACTGGGGCGACTACATGGACTACGTGACTGCGAACGCCCCTATGATGGATTCCGTGAGTGCCTCGAACATGTGCCGTGTGGCCATTATCAACTCTGGTCATCCGTCGGAACCACTTACTGAGACGAAACACCACGAGCGTCCTCTCACGCTACAACTCTCGCTGAGCCGACAACTCAACAGCCGCTGGTCGCTTTCTACTGGTCTCAGCTACACCCGCATGAAGTCAACCTTCCAGGGCGGCAATGAGAATACGCTCATCCACCGCACACAGAAGATTCACTATCTGGGCATTCCGTTACGTCTGAACTATCGACTGACGGGCGGCAAGCGCTGGAGCCTCTACACCTCCGGTGGTCTTCAACTCGACCTGCCAGTAAGCAGCACACTCTCCACGCAGTACATCTATGGTGGGCCATACGCTGACCTTAATACCTCGCCAGCCGTTGAGACCACCATCCGCGCCCCGTGGCAGTGGTCATTTGGTGTCGGCACTGGCTTACAATACGAAATAGTGCCCCACCTGAAGGTCTATCTGGAGCCAAACCTGAACTATTACATCCCGTCGTCGGAAACCGTCGAGACCTACCGCACGGAGCATCCGTTCGATCTGTCATTACCATTAGGAATCAGAATTTCTTGGTAATCGGTGCAGTCTTTTCCATGTTCAACGGACTATATAAGTAGAGAGACATATCACTTATTCACTTAATCGATAAGAATTATGAACAAGAAAATCAGAAACAGTTTCTGGATGATGGCAATAGCCACAGCCAGCCTTGCAATGTCAATGACGGCTTGCAGCAGTGATGACAACGAGACGGCAAAGCCCTTTACGACCGATCCCGTTGAGTCCACGACACTTTATGCTTATGGCATTAGTCAGGACGGAACAAGAGGTGTCACAGATGCAGCCAATGTAGTGTTTACCGAGGACGACATCCTTTGGCTTGACGTAAACACTCGCGAACTGAAATTCAAAGAGACGGAGGAACCAATCTACAAGAAGTTGGAGCCATTCCACGAAATTGAAATCCGTCTGGGTGACAATGCTCTGTTTGTGGTCAGCAGTTTCGTCGGATTGTGGGACAGCCGTGTCTTTGACAACCTCGTCCTCTGCTACGGAAAGATGGATGGCGAAGTGTCTCTTGATGGCAACTACTACCTCTACGACTGCTATCCCCTTCAGTTCATCGATACTGATGCAGTAAAGGCTAACCGCGAAAAGAACGCTGCGCAGTGGGAGACCTTCATAAAATATCTGGAAAGTAAAGGCAAACTGAAGAAATAATCTCCCGCCCTGTGCAGTCATTCGTTGCAATTTTGGACTTTATAAGTAGAGAACAAAATTGCAACGAATTGTATGTATAGTATCTATGATTACGCCTATAACGGGCTGCTCTATCTGAACAACGTCATGAGGCCGAGACACAAGCGGCTCTCACAACTGATGATTTACTCGACCACGCTCTGCCAGTCGAAGTGTAAGCACTGCAACATCTGGCAGAAGCCAGTGGAGCATCTTTCGCTCGAAGATATTCAGCGGATGATGCAGAGCAGATGTGTTACGCGGAGAACCACCGTAGGACTGGAGGGTGGCGAGTTTATCTTGCACCCTCAGGCCGAGGAAATCATGGCGTGGTTCCAAGCGAACCATCCTAACTACACGTTACTATCCAACTGTCTCGCGCCCCGTCGTGTTATAGATGCCGTCCGTCGCTATCAGCCCCGTCATCTGTACGTCTCTCTCGACGGTGGCCGCGAGACTTACCAGCGAATGCGAGGACGCGACGGCTACGACCGAGTGATCGAGGTGGTGGAAGCCCTCAAAGATGAAGTGCCCCTGTCGCTGATGTTCTGTCTGTCGCCGTGGAACACGTTTGAGGATATGGCGTATGTCATTGATGTGGCCAAGCATTACGGCATAGACATTCGCATTGGCATCTACGGAACAATGGCCTTCTTCGACACGACAAGTGAACTGCTGACGGCATCGGATTTTGTGAAGCAGATTCCCCAGAGCATCCACGAAACCCAGGAGAACTACGACTTCGTGGCACTCTATGATGAATGGCGAAACGGACATCTGCGGCTGCGCTGCCAGAGCATCATGAGTTGCCTCGTGGTGCATAGCAACGGTGATGTGCCGCTCTGTCAGAACCTCGACGTGGTGTTGGGGAATATCCATGAGCAATCGCTAGACGAAATCTTCAACGACGCATCGGCCTGTCAGACACAGTGCCACTACTCCCGTCACTGCAATGAGTGTTGGATTAACTTCCACCGCAAGTACGACATCATCCTTGTGCGCAACTTCGAGCGGCTGTTGCCCAAATGGCTCATCGAAAAGTTCTACGGCCCGTATCAGTGGACGGCAGACCCCAAGCAAACCTATCGTAAACATCTAAAAGCAATACAATGATACAAGAACTTATTAACCGATACAAACGGATGCGCACAGAACGGTTTCTGCGCCAAACGTACCAATATCAATATGCCTTCGTGGGCATGGGACAGCACTCGCTGACTAATCTCTATCCCGTGCTGCACTACCTCGGTGTGCCGCTGAAATATATCTGCGTCACGTCTGAGCGGAAAGCCCAGCTGATAGAACGGAAGTTTCCTCATGTGAAAGCAACCACCTCGCTTGACATGATATTAAACGATGATGAAGTGAAAGGTGTATTTGTTTCTGCTTCACCCTCTGCCCATTTCTCCCTTGCTTCACAGATATTGAAAAGCAATAAGTCATTATTCATTGAGAAACCGCCCTGCCAATCACTACAGGAACTTGATGCACTTATAGACAAACAAAGACTTTAT
>ONKX01000087.1 GCA_900318555.1 uncultured Prevotellaceae bacterium
GTACGCTCTATCTGATGGGTAAAGGCAAGGTGGAAGCTTACGGTGGCAACGCTGCTAATGGCAGCAACGGAAGCAACGGAAGCAATGCATGTCAATCTGAGTCCGGTAATTATATACACGGCGGCAACGGCGGCGACGGCGGCAACGGCGGCGGTGGTGCCGGTGCTGGTATCGGCACACGCGGTGGAGATGGTGGCAATGGAGGCTCTGGTCCTGGACACAGATCTGCGGCCTGGACAGACGTACAGGGTGTTGATGGTAATCCCGGTGGCGCCGGTAGCGGGGCTTCTGCCATGGGCAAGCTCTATGTTGATGAGACATTCGGCCTTAATGTAGAAGCCCATGGTGGCAGCAAAGGCTATGGTGGCTCGGGTGGCTCGGGAGGTTCCTCTGCTGCCGCACACCCAGGCGCAAATTTGTATCTTGCTGGTGGCGGTGGCGGTGGCGGTGCCGGCGGAGGCGGTGGTGAAGCCTACAGCGTCGGTACCGGTGGCGGCGGTGGTGGCGGCGGTGGCAGTGGTGCCGCTGGTAACACTACTTATACTCATTTCTCAGGTACTGCTAATAAATACCATGATGCTGGTGCTAAGGGCGGCAGTGGAGGTAAAAATGGTGATGGCACATCGGCTGATGGCGGTGCTTCTGTTCAACTGACTCACCCTCACGATGCTGCTGATAGAGCATCTAACCTTAGAGACTCGCGCAGTGGTTATGACGGCTGGGACGGCGGCTGGGATGATAATAACCAATGGCATGACGGTGGCTCTGGTGGCGGATGTGGTAGTGCCAGTAGTGGTATGGCTGTTGGTGATCTTTACGACTACATTCTTAAATTTAATGTGCTGAACCAAGCCGGTGATAACACGGTTGTGGATCATGCGACGATTACTTATCAGTGTAATAAGAGTAACGCCAATATCCCTGTCACCATTCCGACGACCTATAAGCTGGGACTCATCAAAGCCGATAAGTATGTGTCCAGATGGTACACGAGCAATCTGCCAATGCCAACAGTCCTACCAACCTTTATGGCGTATGGCAGAACTATCATAGCCTTTTCACCGAAGGTACTGGAACCAAGAGCGATCCCTTCATCATCAAGGATGACGGGCTGTTAGATTTGGCCGACTATGTGAATCAAGGCGGTAACACGCGCGGTGTCTATTTCAAGCAGGAGGGAGATATCAATGCTGAGGTTATCCAGGCCCATCGCGGCATGGCAAATCAATGGGGGCCCATTGGCTATATCCAGGTCTTTGAGGGCGACTATGATGGTGATGGCTACCGCATTATCAATGCCAAGAATACCGCCACCGAGTTGCCTTACAATGGCATCTTTGGCAAGGTGTCGGGTTCTATCCACAACTTAGGAGTCGAGGGGTGTGATCTCCAGACTTCTGTCGAGGAAAGAACACGCGGTGGTGCCATAGCAGGTATACTCCTAAGATCTGACATCGACCAGTCCACGACGGCAGAAATACGCAACTGCTATGCTGCCAGTAACAAAATTAGGGCCCGCAATGCCGGTGGATTGGTGGGCTCGATGACCAATGCATCCATCATAAGTCATAGCCTGGAGTCCAGAAGTGACCTCAACAACCGTTACGGCGGTATTGTCAGTACGATTAGCAACGACTGTCAGGTGGACAAGTGCTTCACCAGTGGTCGATTGACCTACAGCAGTTATTCTCTGGCTACGAATAGCGAGGAAAACGTCTCTTATGATCGCCTGAAAGGCGGTGAAATTACCTGGCTGTTGAACAACCAGTCACCATACGGTGGTCCTTGGCACCAGAACATAGATTCTGATCTCTATCCCGTGCTTGATAGGCAACATAATCGTGTGTACAAAGATGGCCAGACCTATACCAACACCCCCAGCGGCGACCTCTTTAACCAGCTCACGGGACAGGGAACTGCCGAGGAACCCTTCCTCATCCAAAGCGTGGGCAACTTTAATGTGCTGGCCGCTTTCGTTAATGCTGGCAACAACTCTACCGGCATGCATTTCCTCCAGACTGCCGACTTCGACTTGAATGGTGGAGGGTTGACACCTATTGGAACTTCAAACGCTTTCCGTGGTATCTACGACGGTGGTGGACATACCATCCGCAATGGTAGTATAGCAATCGATGGCATAGCAGGTATCTTCGGTGTCGTTTCTGGTACTGTGAATCGTCTCTGCGTGGAGAACACAACTGTCAAATTCACTAAAGACGGTATGCGGGCAGGCGGTATCGCCGCACGTGTCACTGGCAATGGTGTCATTTCCAATTGCCTCGTTAAGAATTGTACGATAGCGAACAATGGTCTTAGCGGTGTGGTGGGAGGCATTGCTTCCGATATGTTCGATGAGGCTGTCATCAAGAACTGCCTTGTGATAAACACCTCGCTGACAGCTTCCAGAACCGGATCCATCTGTAGCGACACGGAGATTGGTAACAGTCTCGTACGATGCTATACCGACGGAAGTGCGCTGGTTAGTGGGAGCTCCTATGCAACTACGGTGGATTGCGAGCTCATCGACAATAGCCAGTTAACCAACGGCACGTACACCTATTTGCTGAATAACAGCCCAGAAGGAGATAACCTGTCCCCCGCGTGGTTCCAGAACATCTCCCTTGGAGAAAACGACCCCCGCAATGCCGACCCCACGCCTGTGTTGTCGCCCGACCATGCCATAGTATTCAAACGCAGCGGGAAATACACGAACGACTACCGAAGCATCGGCAACAAAGGTTCTGGCACACAGGGGGATCCATATCGGGTGGAAAGCGCTGCAGACCTGAAGAACATCAGCGAAACCTTCGAAGCCATGAGCTATAGCAATTTCTATGTCAAGCAGACTGCCGACATCGATTTGAAGGAGGCGGAGTCTTTCGCCCCCATCGGGGTTGGCACCAGCGGCTTCACAGGTCACTATGACGGCGGTGGTTATGTCATCAGCAACTGGAGCATCTCCAACTGCACGGGCATCACCAGGTTGAATGTCTACGATAAGGAGCCCAAATCAATAGGTCTCTTCAACAACATCATCGGCACCGTCGAGCGTCTCGGCATCGGGAACTCTACGTTTACGGTCGACGCGAATGCGAATAACATCAACCGTGTGGGAGCCTTTGCGGGCAAGATGACGGGCAGCGGCCAGTTGCTCAACTGCTATGCCGCAGGATGCACGGTCAGCTACAATTATAAGACAAACGTTGTCGTGGGAGCCTTGGTGGGCGAACTGGCTGACCAGTCTCACATCGGAAATAGCTACGGCTACAAGAATACTGTCTTGGGAGAAACCAAGGATGATCAAAAGCACTACGGCTACATCGCAGGCTACATAGGCAGTGACGCCGCGGCTTCACGCGTCTTTACCGACGGCCCCTCGCTGTGTGCCGACAATCAAGGCGGTGCCAGCAACATCACTAATTCCGAAAAGAACGTCGACGACCTCCGCTTCAAGACGGGCGAAATGACTTACCTGCTCAACAACTCGGTGAATTATTATGGGACAAATGAAGCCCCCGTCTGGTATCAGGCCATCAAGACTGACAACGTCCCCGTACTCAAAACCAATGACAATGGCAAGGTTTACAAGTTCACCGAGGGAACACAGACCATGTACGCTAACAGCGTGCCTTACATCGTTACCCTCACGCTCTGGCCTAATTATAAGGATGATGAGGGGAAAGATATTAATCCGACTGTGGTGAATGTATTCCAGGCCGACGACAGATATTATGTCCCCGGCTACTATCTCGGAAACAACATCCCGGTGCGAAACAATTATTATTTTGCCGGTTGGAACACCGATCCCGACGGCAATGGGACGCACTATAATAAGGATGGCGAAATCTTGGTGTCCGGAGCCACGAATCTCTATGCTGAATGGGATCTGATGGTACCTTCCGAGGGTGAACTCACCGTGACGCTGCCAGAGGGTAAATCCTACTTCAATATCTATGACGCTGGCGGCAAAGACACCCCCTACGGCAATAACTACAGTGGAAAACTCGTGCTGAAAGCACCAGACGAGGGGAGCATCATTTACCTCACTGGCACCATTGCTACAGAGGCACTCGGCGCCGGTGGCCAGAGACACGACTGCATGATAGTACGTGACGGTGGCCTTAACGGTACGATGATGTCCAATGACCAATCCACCAACGTCGACGTTGGCCCTGTCTTTGTCAGTGCGACGGATGGCACCGAGAAGAACATAGGCCGACTCCTGAGTACAAATGATGAGATAACCATCGAATTTTACTCTGATGGTCAGAACAACTTCGCGGGTCTGAAGCTCAAGGCCACGGTCATGTCTAATATCAATCAGCTCGGATTGGGTACCCAAGATAATCCGTTCAAGGTAACCTATGCTGCAGACCTGGCAACGATTCAGGAATATATCGAGAAGACCCAAAACACCAATATTTGGATCCAGCAGACTGACAACATTGACCTGGAGGGTGCAACCCTCATCCCTCTGGGCAATCCCGGCTTTGCAGGACACTACGACGGTTGCGGATACGTCATCAAGAATGGTACAATCAGTGCCCCAAACTATGCAGGTGTCTTCGGTGTCGTCACAGGTACCGTTACCCGCCTGGGCGTGGAGAACATGGCCATCAATTACGAGAAAGTTGACGGTCGTTCAGGTGGTATCGCCGCTCGTCTCACCGGCAACGGAGAAATCTCCTACTGTTATGTCAAGGGATGCACGGTAACGAACAATGGTATTCAAGGCTATTATGGACAAGGCGTTGCTGGAGCTATTGTTTCCGACATGTTCGATCAAGCCGTCATCAAAAACTGCTTCACCTTCAACAACAAGGTCTCGGCTACCAGAGCTGCAGATATCTGTAGTGATACGAAGAAAGGCACTCGTATCGAACGATGCTATACGGACGGAAATTATTTATTCAGGGAGTCAGGCGCCACGATTACGGATTCTAAACCAAACATGACTGCAAAACAATTTAGCAGCGGCGAGGTGTGCTATCTGCTTAACGGTGAGAAGACTGAAAACGTGGTATGGCGTCAAACCTTAGGCACGGACAACGTACCGGTATTCATCAGCAATCATGGTGTGGTGTTTGGTAACTTGATAAATGATATAGTTACATATAGCAATACCTATGCAAAACCAAGATATAACATCAGCAACAAGGAAGAGTTCGGACGCTTCATCAACAAGCAGGGTGATATCTACCTGACTCAGGACATTGACATTGGTTCTATAACTCCAAACGGTTACTACGTTCACGGAAGCATTGACGGAGGTGGTCATACCGTCACCTACAATGGTAATAGTTCGCTCTTTAAAAAAATTAATGAAGGGGCTTCACTGAAGCATCTGCGGGTGAAGGGCGACATCATCGTGTTTAAAGGCGGCGGAGGTATAGCCCTGGTAAACTGGGGCACCATCAGCGACTGCCATTTCAATGGTATTATCAAAAGGTTACCCAATCCAAAGGGTTCTGACATTGCCGGCATTGCTGTAATGGTAATGGGTAATGGCGTTATCGACCATTGTTCAGCTACGGGTAGTGTCACCATAGTAAGTGGTGAAGGTACAGCGTATCCTATCACGGAAAATACGCATCTTGCAACAAATTGCACCTGGGTTGACCCCAACGACCAGAAGCTATATGCTGCCCAGAGAGAAATAGCTCTAAGTGCACAGGCGGAATATCCCGTCTATGCTAAGGGCATCCTCGACGCCATAGGACCGGAAGTCGTCGTAGGCAATGATACCATTTACGCTTCCAACAAACATCTGTCATCGCTGACCATCACCGACGGTGAGTGCTTCAAGTGTTCGTCAGAGGTAAAGGTTGACGCCATCACTTACAAGCGTCGTGGCACGAATGGAGCCTACGAGCCCTGGGTGTTGCCCTTCGACTATACCATTGATGCCAGCATGCTAAATGGCAACGTGGAATTCTATCGCTTCGTGGAGGACAGCCTGCATAACATCCTGACGAAACAAATCGATGGCAGCGAGACCTATCAGGCCTCTGCCAATGAGCCGTTGGCTATCCGAACGCCCAATGAGTCCGAATACAACTTCCAAATGAAGTTTGTCAAGGATGGACAGTCGCAGCCGATGACCATCAAGATGCCGGTTGGCGGAGAGGGTGCATCCATGGCAAGCACGAAGGATATCGCACGTCTGATGGTGACTTACGACAGCATCGCTGCCGACAGTACCGTCAAGGAACTGATGTATGTGTGGAACAACGACAAGGATGACTTCACACTCAGCGATGGCAAAAAGGGCGTGCTGCCCTTCCGCTACTACCTGCAATATGTCGATAAGGCTACGGGCAACCTCGAACAGTATGAGCAAACCGACTGGGCCCGTAAACAGCGGAAAAGCGGTGGGGCTGTTGAGAGGCGTACTTTGCTACGCGCTTCGTTCTCTACGCTGATGGCTCAAGGATGGCAACCCATCTTCCTTGACCCCAGTGGGTCTCAGGTGGTCACGGCACAGATGCTCGACGACTACGAGATACTATACCTCAGCGATATCTACGATCAAGAGTCGTTATTGTTCAGTGGTCAATATGAAGTGGCTGTCATCTATGAGCCCGCCGAAGAGGGCATGGAGCTACCTTATCTTCTTCCGCTGTTGGTCAAGGCCAAACGTGCTGATGTCGAGCCGTTAGTGACCGAACAAATGGCTATCGAACTCAACACCATGTTGGAAAAGACCATTGAGGGAGAAGTGGTGAAGGATGGCGCATTGGAAGAAGATATGTTCGAGGAACTTCATTATTGGTGCTCGACGTTCGCCGGACGTTACGATGTCTGGCAAATGCTGCTGCCGGAGAACGACATTCTGTTGAATGAGTACGGAGCATTGGCATTCACCGATAACGGCACCGAGCGCTACTTCGATCGCGTGGCAGGTTACGACCGCTTCACCATGCAGCCCATGAGCTACTGCTTCACGGCGTATGATGCCAAGACCTTCGAGAATCTGCCGTTGGCTAACGACCGCATCGAGATTTTAGTCTATGGCTATTCAGAGCAGTCTGACCCCACGGGCATAGAAGATGTAAGAGGTAAGATGGATGATGTAAGAGGTAATATGGATGACGCCTATAACCTGCAAGGCCAGAAGGTGGATGCGGGCTATCGTGGCATCATCATCAAGAACGGCCGTAAAACTCTAAAACGATAAGTCGATATGAGAAACAAGAAAACATATTTAAAACCCGCCATCAAAGTGGTGAAAATGCGTAGAACCAGTGCACTGCTGAATAGTAGTGCTAAGATGGGTGGATACCAGTATCAAAACAATACGAATAATGAAGGCTGGGAGGAGGAGTAAAGAGATGAACGTGAAAACTATTAAGATTTTTTGCGGAATGCTGGCGATGCTGGCATTCACCGCATGTTCAAGCGATAATGACGAGCGCGCTGACGCTCCCCGTTTCTATAACGTCACCCTCACGGCATCCATGGGCGACGCCGAAACGCGCGCCCTGAGCGCAGACGGCAATGTTATCACTGCAACCTTTGCCCAAAATGACGAGGTCGTAGTGGTGGATGCTGATGGTGTTACTATCGTCGGCACCCTTAAAGCCCAGACTGCTGGAGCAAACACTACACTGACGGGCGATTTGGATGCATCAACCCTCACAAACGGTGAAGAAGTCACGCTGCGCTATCGCAGTGCAACGGCCAACTACGACGGTCAAGTTGGTACACTGGATGGCATCGCTGCCAATCAGGACTATGAAGAGGGAACGCTCATGGTAACTTCTACCGATCCGTTGACATTTAACTCCAACAGCGTCACGCTCCTTGCCAAACAGTCTATCACCAAGTTTACTTTCAAAAACGGCACAAATCCTGTTAGCGTAAAGTCTTTCGGCATTGCTGCTGTCGGTTTGGTGCAGAGCATGAGACAGCGGGAGCGGTCACCGGCACCCTCAGCACTGCAGCCTCTGATGTGTATATTGCCCTGCGCAACAAAACGGATGCAAAGCAGACTTATGCCTTCACCATCCAGGACGCTGCCGGCAATTGGTACATCACGACGAAAAATGCCAAACTAACTAACGGCAAGAACTACGCGGTTGACATAGCACTGACTCCGTTGCCTACACTCACCAGCGGTTCTGCTGTTGGAACTATCGGCGTCATTGACAAGCTTCCAGCTATCGTCCTTAACAACACGACTGCCGTCGCCCTAATGAATACTGGTGCGCTATGTCCCGAAGACTACGGAACATACTATACCTTCGCCAATCGTACGTCAGGACTTTCAAACGACTGGTATGTCCCCACGCAGGCAGAGCTTACGAGCTTTAAAGGCACTTACACGAGCACATGGGGCGCTCCCTATGGAGTGAATGGCCGTACGTTTACCATTGGAAGTAATTCGCTCTTCCTCCCCGCAGCAGGATTTATCGATAATGATAATGATGAAGAACAAGAAACAGCATATACGGGTAAGGAATTAGTTTCCACTTACGGCTTTTATTGGAGTCAGACTGAGGCTACTTCGGGTAGTATGGCATATAGCCTTCAATTCAGTTCTGCAAATATAAATGTTTTTAGCGAATACAAAGTAAATGACCTTACCGTCCGTCCCTTCCACGCTTTAAATTAGAATAAAATATATGGAGACAAGATTCAAGAAGAAAGCCAAAGTATTCGACATCTGCATTACTGCCGTTGCCGCGGTGCTCTCTGTGGGCATCATGATTTATGGTGTATTTCATTTCGGTATAGAGAATACCTGGCCCGAACTGGTGCTTAACCTATTCTACATCGCCTGTCTGGTGATGATGTGGATGTATTTCTTCAACATACGCATCACCTCCGAACAGTTCAACTACTGGACGTCAGTATGTGTGGGTATGACGATACTGTTGCGCGACATCCTCTTCCTGCCCCCATTGGCTTATTACTCTATCCACCTGTTGTGTCTCTTCTTCTCAGTGTATCTACTCCTTACGCTTACCTACTTCTATGCCCGTAAGGAATGGAAAACCTACTCGAAGTTCAACCTGTGGACAATCTTCATCATCGACGTGATCATTGCATCACTCTACAACCTCGACATCTATCTGGAACCCCAAGACCAATATACCGACTTCATGCTGACGGAGATATGGATTCGACCCACCATCACCTATGGCATCGTGGCCTGTTTCGTAACGGAATCAAAACGAACAAGTAAATAACGACAAACGAAGGAGAAGGGCAAGGGCATTCCTGAGTCTTTATCAATGAATAATCTACAAGATAGATACAAACGATACAAGGAGTGGAAGCTGCAACCGCATCAGGTGGCGCCGCTCTCAGAGGAGCAGCACGAGTGCGCCACCTGCGGCACCCGCTACGATGGCAACTACTGTCCCCGTTGCGGACAGTCGGCAAAGATAGGGCGCTACTCGTTCAAGAATGCCTTCCTGCTTTTCCTCGACGTCTGGGGCTTGGGCAACCGGGGTATGTTCCGCAGCATCCGCGACCTGATACTGCGTCCCGGCTACATGATCCGCGACTATCTCCGTGGCATGCAGATGGCCTACTTCCCACCCTTTAAGATGTTTTTCCTGCTCCTGGCCTTGTGGCTGGTGGTCGATTCGGGCTTGAACATCCAGCTCGTCAATCGCGATAAACAGAATGAGCAGGAGATTGAGCAAATTTTTTCCCGCTTTAAGCCTAAAGTAACACTGTCTGAGGATGATAAAGCGGATGAAAAAAAGCAGGCTGAGGCGCAGGAAAAGGTTGAGACAAAAACCGGCAAGCAGCTCACTAAAAAGGAAAAGAAGCAGAAGTTCGATCAAGAGTATAAGCAAAAGGAAGGTAAATTCATTGAGTGGGTTCAACAGCACGGTTCGGTGCTGGTGCTCGCTGGTCTGCTGCTTTTCTCCCTGCCGCTCTTCCTGTTGTTCCGCCACAGTCCTGCCATACCCGACCTGCGACTTTCGGAGTGCTTCGTGGCGATGGTCTATATCACCGATATGATCCTTATCTACGACCTCATTCCCTCACTGCTGTGCTTCAGCGTGAAGGCGGAATTCTACTACGATTTGCTGAGCCTGCTGCTAGCCATTATTCCCATCAAGCAGTTGTCGGGCTTTAGCTACTTCAGCACCATCTGGCGACTGGTCGCAGCCTTCATTCCTTTTGTCATCATAAGTCTTTTGCTGGCTTTTGCCGCAATTGTCATTATAGCTTTCAGTATCGACTTAAAATAACGCATATGAAACAAATCAGACTATTATGGATGCTCGCCGCCATCCTCACCTGCGGCATCATGTTTACCTCTTGTAGCAAAGACGACCCCACCGTCACCAATGCACCGACATATAAATGAAACCAATAAAGTACATCATACTAGCTATTGGCATTACCTTCTGCGGCCAGACGATGGCACAGGGAGGCTTGGTTTCTTTCCTCAAGAAGGTCGGCACCAAGCTGGACTCCATGGCGGTCAAGGGTGTCGATAGAAACTATATCGATGCTCCGGAGAAACCCTGGCAGGTCATCCTGAGAGGCAATGTGAACCAGACCATCGTGAGTATGCATACCCATGGAACGATAGCCGGTCAGGAATATAGTGCCCGACCACACCTGAAGACGACGCCCTCGCAGTATCTGGGTCTGTGGCTTGGCTATCGGGGCTATGGTCTGGGCTACACGGTGAATGTCGGTGGCGACAAGGGTAGCAATCTGACGTTCGGCGCTACGGGCGGTTCCTATGGCATCAATGTGCGCATCCGCTCGTTCGAGAACAGCAGCCCGGACTTCAATCTGAACAGCGAGCTTCTGACAGAGGCTGAAATGGACTCATGGAACGACATAGAGATGACAGACCCCATCAGTGTGAGAACGGTCATCGCCGACGGATACTATATGTTCAACGGCAAGCGGTTCTCCTATTCCGCAGCCTACGACCAGTCGGCCATTCAGAAGCGCTCGGCGGGTTCGATTATGGCTGGATTCATGTACAACTATACGCGCATCGACTATGCCTCCGACTCCAATGGCGACCTGGTATATCTGATGGACGGACTGGGCAAGGTAAAACTCTGGCAGGGCAGTGTCGGCGTTGGCTATGCCTACAACTGGGTACCCACGCGCGGACTGCTTGTCAACGTCATGTTCATGCCCATGCTGACCTTTATCAACAAGCTCAAGGCTTACGGCTATGCCACCAACATGGAGGAGCTGATGGAAGACCCCACCTTCTGGGACAAGGATATTTCTTTTGATGAATGGGATGAATGGTACTATAAGAATATACGTATACAACACGTGGGCGACAAGACATTCAACAGCGGACTGAGCATAGGTTTCGATGCCCGTATGTCGCTGACTTACAGCTTTGACCGCTTCTACCTCAATGCCTACGGCCAGTTCAACAATATCCGCTACCATCACGACAGCACCTCCGGATATCTGAACGACTGGTTCATCAACACTTCATTGGGCTTTAGATTCTAACGAAAAATATGACTACGGACTGGTACCTGTCATACTGAGATTCGTGGAGGTTTTTATGCCCGAAAGGGGTCACCGACAGAAAAACCTTCCTTTATTTGCGGAAAAAATTATAAAAAACTTTCCTTAATTCAAGGAAAATGTATATCTTTGCACCAAAATAGTATGACAGGGGACATCCCCTGACATACACAGCAACCTTTCTACAGAAGTCGCCCGCATTTCCGTAAAAAAGTAGAAGAAAGTTTGGAACTTTCGGTTTTTATTCTTATCTTTGCCAACGGAAACTATTACACGACAAGCTATGAGTACAGAGACTATGACACAGAAGATTGCCGAGTATTTCAAGACACAACCCGTCCTGAAAGCATGGATTTTCGGCTCGTACTCCAGAGGTGAGCAGCGGCCAGATTCGGATATTGACATTCTCGTCGTGCTGGATTATTCTCAGCCCGTAGGTCTTAAGTTCTTTGGGATGTACGAGGATCTAAAGGAGCTTCTTGGTTGTCCTGTCGATTTGGTGGTAGACCGCTCGTTGGCACCCTATGCCCGCGAGAGTGTAGAACGTGACAAAATCCTGATTTATGAGAGAGCCGCTTAGAGATCGCGAGAGACTGCAGCACATCCTTGCCGCCATTGACCGTGTGCAGAGATACACCGATGGAAAGACTTACGAAGAACTCGTAGGCAATGATATGATGTATTACGCTGTTGTGAAGAATATTGAAATTATGGGTGAAGCAGCCAACATGCTCTCAACGGCATTTACGGACGTTCATCCCGAAACCCCCTGGAAACAGGTGAAAGGTATGCGAAATTATATTGTCCATGAGTATTTTCAGATTGACGATGTGGTTGTATGGGATGTGGTCACGAATAATCTCCCAGAGCTTCGCGAACAGATTGAAAAATATCTCAATGAGACGGACTGGTCTCAGTGGGAACAAAAAATAGATGTATAATTCTTTAAAACCATATATGCCTATGGGGAATCACGGGGTCGGTTCTCCTGATCATATTCAGGAGTCTGATATCTCTATGCTTTATTACCTGTCTCATTCGCATTTCATTTAATTTGAAAAAAGA
>ONKX01000026.1 GCA_900318555.1 uncultured Prevotellaceae bacterium
GACGAGACCATCATCAAGCAAGTGAACCAAAGAGCGTGGCAGTCAGCCATCATTCTCATTGTGCTTCTGCTGCTCATAGCCCTGATGATATGGGCACTCGTCAGCTTCGGCAGCTACCTGTATTCATTGGTAGCATCCATCTTCTAATAGATTATTGGACTGAATTTTCCAGTCCTTCATAGTCGGTGATGGCCTTGCGCCATTCGTCAGGAAGCGGAATGGTCTGCTGACGTTCCAAATCATAGAGCACCATCACTGAAAGGCAGCGACTCTTCACTTCATGTGTGTCGCTGTCGATAACATCTTGCTCCAGATGAAAACTCTTGTTGCCAATCTTGACGATACGGGTGCGGCCTGCAATATGGTCGTTGCCCTTGATCTGAGCCACAAACTCAGCCTCAATCTTTACCACCACGATGGCCAGTCGCTCCCAGTCAACGCCTTTGCAGACGGTGGCAATATAGTCAGTCTTTGCAGTATCGTAGAACTGAAAATATACCGTGTTGTTCACATGCCCGAACTTGTCAACGTCGTTGAAACGTATCTGGAGTGGCAGCACGTGGCGATAATCATTGCGTCTTTCTTCTGTCATCTTTGTTAAGTCTAATCATTTCATTCCAGAATGGCTGCTGAAGTTGATGCGGACGCCTTTGTCATCGACCATCATGTCCATGCCACCATTGTTACCGTTGCTGGCGGTCGGCTGACGTTCACCATCGAGTATCTCGCGGCAGATGTTCTTGATGTCGGTGACACGCTGGAGCGTCTCCAGGTTGTCACCGCTGTAATGACCAGGGAATAGGAAGCGGATGTCGTTCTGCTTCATGTAGCGCTCAATCCGCTCGGCAGTGTACATCTCGGTCGAGAGGTTGGTGAACACCAGCAGATTGGTCGAGCCGAATGCATCGCCGCTGAAGCCATAATGCTTGGCCTTGTCGAAGAACGTGGCGCTTCCGGCAGTATGACCGGGCGTAAAGATGACCTCAATCTCTCGGCCGCCAAGGTCTATCACCTCGCCATCGAAGATATACCTGATCTGACCCTTGTAGCTTCGCATGCTGTTCGAAACGAGAGGCATGTCGCCCGCGTTCAGAAAGACCTCGGGGAAAGGCCCTACCCCACCCGCATGGTCGCCGTGGGCATGGGTCAGCATCATGGTGACGGGCTTGGTAGTAATCTTCGCCACAATCTTATCCAAATCAGGAATAACCGTTCCAGCATCAATCAGGATTGCGCGGTCGTTACCCTCAACAAGGTAGAGCGACTCATTATAGCAGAGGTGTCCGTTCCCTATCCATGTATGTTCGTCGAGCTGGCGGAACACCACTTCGTCGTCCTGGTAAACCACTTTGCCGCGAAGGTCACGACTGTTGATGTCTGTGCCCTGAGCCTTTATCGTAAACGGCATCAGGCTAAGCAGCAAGGCTGCAAGAATCATTACTTTCTTCATTTTTCAACGCAACTTGAACGTGATGGGCACGGTGTACAACACGCGCACCAACTCGCCACGACGCATGGCTGGTTCCCAGCCGGACAACGTTTTGACAACGCGCACGGCCTCGTCCTTCAGCAGTCCTTCAGCCTTCTCACGCATGGCGTACTTGTCTATCTCGGAGTATTTGCTGAACTTCTTGTCTGACAGGCGGTTCTTGAACTCGGTCTTCGCCACCTTGACGTCCGACACCGTTCCGTCTTTCTCGACAAAGAAACTCACCGTGGCAGTCCCCTCGACACCACAATGCTCCGCGTCAAAAGGATAATTCGTGATGGTCGCCAATTTCTTCAACAGCGCAGTGGTACCACCAGGATACTGCGGAAGCCGGTCCTGACCAGCCAGTTCAGGAGCCACCAGCTTCTTCATCCTCTGCAGCTCCTTCAGTTTAGCCTTCAGCTTGTCTATTTCCACCGTAGCCAGTATGACACGCCCCTCGGTATCCAGCAGATACATGGTCGGAATCCATTTGATGTGGTAGTCCTTTGCCATCTTCGAATCCTTCATTTCCTCCAGCTCGCTGATTACGCGCCAGCGTATCTGCTCCTTGTCCATGAAGTTCTGCAGCGTTTCACTCCTAGTATCAAACGAGACGCCGATAAACTCCACCCCCTGGGGATCATACAGCGCGTGCAGCCTCTTCATCTCGGGCAAATCCTTGCGACAGTCGCCACACCATGTTGCCCAGAAGTCGAGCACCACGCAGCGACCATGGAAGTCGTCTATCGGATGTGCTATGTGCTCGGGGTCTATCAGGTCAGGCGCCTTTGTTCCTACGGGCAGCAGATCGGCAGCATACTTTGCATCCAAGTCCTGTGCCATCATCGTGCCGGCCATGCCTATCAGCATGCCAGCCAATACGAAAAACTTTCTCATGATCTATGAATGATGCGTTAGAACTTATAGCGCAAACCGAGGGTGAACACGCCGCGCTCGCCGAAGCCAAGTTCTGCAAAGCCGCGAAGCTGTCCGCCAAACTCTGCACCCAGGCCGGTGAGTTGACCCATGAAGTTGACCTTCGAATCGCTGTCGCCATTTTTGCTACCACTTATACTGGCAACCATCAAACCGGCAGCCACTCCTGAATACATGCCGAAATGTTCTTTGCGCAGCCAGCTGAACTTTACGGAAGGCATCACCGTATAGTATTTCGTCTTTTCTTCACCATTGTCACCCCATTTACATCCGGCAATAGACGCCATCGCACCGATAGCCACACCGGGTGTCACGTGATAGTAGTACTCAATACCGATGGGTCCCCAGAAGCCGTTTTGGTCGCTGTTGCTATAGGATGTCATAGCCGTAGCAATGGTTGACACAATGTCGGAAGCAGCTCCGAAACCATAGTACACACCAATTTCGTTCTTCAGTTCGTCGTCTTGAGCGCTAACGCCCAGCGAAGCTACCAACAAGGCAGCAATCATCATCATTTTTTTAATCATCATTTGTGACTTAATAATAACGTTATTTCAAAATGTCGCTGCAAAGGTATAAAGTTTTTTTGACACTAGAAAGTAATAGGGCTGAAATTTTGACGTCTCACCCCCATTTTCTTCGCAGCTTTCATTACCTTGGGCACTGGAGGGCCTGGTAGATAACCCTTGGTTAAACGCCAATAACCCACCGTTATCGTGCAATAATGGTGGGTTATTTTACGTGGGATGTGTGTTACTTAACCAGTATTTTTTTGCCTTTGTTGATATAGATACCCTTTTGCGTGGGTCGGGCGTTCAGCTTACGACCGTCAAGTGTGTACCAGCCGTCGTTGGTTCTCCAGTCTGCCGTCTGGCTTTCTACGGCGATGATGTCCGTCGAGCCACTTTCGTCGAGCCACTGGAAGTACTCGCCGTAATCACCGGTGGTGGTAAGGGCGAGGTAGAAGGACATTCCCACAGCAATATGGTCGTCGGTCAGGCTGTCGTCAATCCTGTAGATGGTGCCTTCGCTGTCGGGATGGGCATCGTGGAATGCGAGGTAGTTGCCGTAAGGCACCACCATATCACCCTTCGAGTGGACGAACTGTATGCGGTGCTTGGGTTCCCAGCCGCTGCTGACGCTGTTGTCAACCAGCGCCCGGTGCAGGTCCTTGAAGGCATTGCCCTTCTCCGTGGGCACGGCGTTGAAGTTGGAGGCATTAGTCAGATAATTATAGAAGCCGGGCGTGAAGAGCTTGCTGAGGTGAGCCCAGACGCGGTCCTCCTTGGGCGATTCAAACAATTCTGCCATCTGCTCCTTGGTGTAGTGGCGGTCGCCGGCATCGAATCCTTCCTGCAGCTGGTCGTACCACAACTCATGGATGTCGTTGATCTTGTACTTCTTGCTTGCCAGCCAGTCCATGATGCCCGTGTCGAGGAACTGCTGTGAGAGATACTCCGACAGCTGATGGCCCTTCATGTCGGGGTGCGTGTCGATCATGCCCTGGATAATCATGGGTATCACCATCGGCATGGTGTTGATTCCCTTGCGATGCTCGGTCTCCACACCATAGCTGTTGCCATCGTCCTCTATGTAGTAGCGCATGGTGGCAATGAGGTCATAAGGGCCGTCGCCGCAGATGGTACCACGGTAAACGGCCACGGCGCCTCCCTGTGAATAGCCGAAGCCGAAGGACCGCCAGTCGTCCTTGAAAGGCAGCGCGCGCTTGTCGTTGACGTGTTTCTGGTAAAGTTTCAGTCCGTAGTCCACGGC
Source organism: uncultured Prevotellaceae bacterium (assembly GCA_900318555.1). Classification (GTDB taxonomy): domain Bacteria; phylum Bacteroidota; class Bacteroidia; order Bacteroidales; family Bacteroidaceae; genus Prevotella. The sequence goes on from ONKX01000026.1 coordinate 4,181, forward strand.
ATCCATCACCTGCTGGGCGGTCAGTTCCTGCGCCAGATAAGGGTGCCGCACGTCTTTGGTGACGCCATAACCCTCATAGTCGGGGGCAATGATGATGGCATGGCTGATGAAATCCTGAGTCGGGTCCAGTTCCATCGCGTATTTCTCCTTCAACAGAATGCCGAAAAGCGCCAGCTCCTTCAGGTTGAGATTCGATGAAGGACACTCGTTGTCGGAGGTAATGGTGAAGTGGCTGTAGATGTGGAGCGACTCGATGGCGTCGGTTTCCTTGGGTTCTTTAGGGGTCCAAGCGACGAGCGCCGACGAGAGCACTATGTCCTCACCCGCAGCATTCTTCGACGGATAGTTGAAGACGTAAGTCGTGGCTTCGTTGAGGATTTTCAAATATTTCAGACTGTCGGAAATCTCGGCAGCCCACGCGCCGCTGGCAAAACTGCTCAGGAGGGCAATCATCAAGTAAAAGTTTCTTTTCATACGCAATATTTTGTTTGTTAGTTATCAATATTGCCCGCAAAGATACGAATAAATTCCCATACCGCCAAGCGATATGTGATTTTTTTTGCTCATCGTTTGGTGGGCTCGTTTTTTATTATTAAATTTGCACCGCGATGAAGAAGACAAAGAAGAAACTCAATAAAACAGAAGGATTATGGATTGGTTACACATTGCAGCAGTAGTGGTATTAATCGTTATCGGCGTCGTGATTTACCTGAAGAAACGAAACGAGAAGAATTATGAATAAGACCGTACTGGTTGTTCTGTTTCTACTGACAATAGCGCTCGCGGGGCATGCCAATACCGACCAAGAGGCGGCTATGCGCGTGAAATACAAGGGAACGCCCGGGTTTATCTACCGACTCTATCTGACAGACAAGCAAGAGTCGGCACACCTGTTGGCACACCCTACCCGATTTCTGTCGCGACGCAGCGTGGAACGTCGCAGACGACAGGGGCTGGCAGTGGACTCTACCGACCTGCCCGTCAGTCGCCGCTATGTCCGCCTCATCGAAAGCAAGGACGTCAGCATCGTCGGTGAGAGCCGTTGGCAGAACACCGTGTTGGTGCGCGTCAAGGACTCGACGCTGATTCAGCGCCTCCGCCAGCTGCCCTGCGTCAAGGGGAGTCGGCTGGTGTGGCAGTCGCCCGACTCGGTGCCCGTAGGGACGCTGAAGGTGAAGGTGCACGAACGTTTCGAGGAACGTGACAGCATGCCCGGCAACGTCTATGGCACGGCAGCAGGTCAGATTACGACGGTGAAGGGCGAACGCCTGCACAGCATCAGTCTGCGCGGCGAAGGGATGATGATTGCCGTCATCGACGGAGGATTCAAGAACGTGGACAAGATTCCCGCCTTCCAGCGTGTGGACATCCGCGGCAGCCGCGACTTCGTCAATCCCGAGGCGCCCAACCTGTTCAACGGCATCGACCACGGGACGAAGGTGCTGTCGGCAATGGCCGTCAACGTACCTTATTATTATATTGGCACGGCTCCTAGGGCCAGCTACTGGCTCCTGCGCTCGGAAGACCAGCAGACGGAGCAGGAGGTGGAGGAAGACTACTGGACGATGGCCGCCGAGTTTGCCGACTCCGTGGGGTGCGACCTCATCAATTCGTCGCTGGGATACAACGAATACGACCACCTGTGGATGACGTACCGCCTGTGGCAACTCGACGGCAGGACGGCATTCGTCAGCCGCTCGGCATCGATGCTGGCCGCGAAAGGTATCATACTGGTCAATTCGGCAGGTAATTCGGGCATGGGAACATGGAAGAAAATCGGTGTGCCGGCCGACGCCGACCACATCATGAGCGTCGGAGCCGTCATGGATAGCGAGCCCCACAAGATAGCCCCTTTCAGCAGCGTCGGTCCTACGCAGGACCAGCGCATCAAGCCCGACGTCGTAGCCATCGGAGCCCCCACACGGCTGGTGAACGGTCGGGGCGTCATCATGAGCGATATGGGCACGTCGTTTGCAGCCCCCATCATCTGCGGACTCATGGCGTGTCTGTGGCAAGCAATGCCCGACAAGAGCGCCGAGGAAATCATCAACCTCGTCCGACAGTCGGGCGAAAACAGCGAACATCCCGACAACGTCTATGGCTACGGCATGCCCAACTTCTGGCGGGCGTATATGATAGGAAAAGCAGAGGTAAGAGGTGAGAGGTAAGAGGTAAGTGATATGAATAGTGAAACGCGACTGACACTGGTTGAACTCAACGGCCTCGTGCGTGACGCCATCGAGAATGCCCTACCCGAGGAATATTGGGTAGAGGCGGAACTGTCGGAGTGTCGCGAGCACGGAGGGCATTGCTACATGGAGCTGATAGAGAAGGACGAACGCTCCGCCACCCCCGTAGCACGAGCATCAGCCAAATGTTGGCGACAGACGTGGGTGATGGTCAAGCCCTATTTCGAGCGCACCACAGGACAACAGCTGCGCGCTGGCATGAAGGTGCTGTTGCGCGTCTATGCCCAGTTCCACGAAGCTTACGGATTCTCGTGGATTGTCAGCGACATAGACCCCACCTATACCCTCGGCGACATGGCCCGCAAGCGTCAGGAGATTATCCGACAGCTGAAGGAAGAGGGTGTGTTCGACCTGCAACGTGAACTGCACATCCCCACCTTCGCCAAACGCATAGCCGTCATCTCCGCAGAGCATGCCGCAGGCTATGGCGACTTCTGCCGGCAGTTGGAGGACAACGACTACGGCTTTAAGTTTGACGTGACGCTATTCCCCGCCATCATGCAAGGCGAGCAGGTGGAAGCATCCGTCGTGGATGCTTTGAACGAGATATACCAACGCATCAGCGATTTTGATGTGGTATGTATTCTGCGAGGTGGTGGTGCAGCGGCCGACCTGAGCGGTTTTGACACGCTGGCGTTGGCCGAGAATGTCGCACAATTCCCGTTGCCCATCATTACGGGTATCGGTCACGAACGCGACGAGAGCATCCTTGACATGATTAGCAATACACGCGTAAAAACGCCCACAGCCGCTGCGGCCTTGCTGACAGACAACCTCCTGCGCGTCCTGGAACGGCTGGACGATGCCGGCCAGCGCCTGAGCTATGCCGTCAACCAACGGATAAACAGTCAAAAGGCAAGGATGGCGACGCTGACAACACTCATCCCTACCCTCGCCCTGCGAATGGTAAGCGACCAGCGCCACCGCATCGAAACAACGAAAAGCCGCCTGCCCATAGCCATCGAGCGACGACTGACCAATCAGAAGCACTTGTTGGAAAGCCTCAGCCTGAAACTGCAGGGGTTCGACCCGCAACTATTGCTGAGTCGTGGCTATAGCATCACGCTGAAGGACGGACGGGCCGTGCGCGACCCACAACAGTTGAAGCCCGGCGACGAGATAGAGACAAGAGTGGAAAAGGGAACGATACGATCAGTAGTGAAGAGTTAAGAGATAATAGATAAGAGTTATGGAAGAAAACATCAAATACGAACAGGCGCTGGCGCAGTTGGAAACCATCGTGCGCAAGATGGAAGCCAACGAGTACGACATAGACGAACTCGCTGCGCAGTTGAAAACCGCGCAGCGATTGATTGCGTTCTGCAAGGACAAGCTGACCAAGACAGAAGCCGAACTCCTGAAGATTCAGCAGTTAGAAGAAAAGACCGACTGAAACAGAACGGAACTGAGGACCCTTATCGCTCTCCAGCACGCTCATGGGTGAATACTTGCAGAAGACGCTCAGTTGACGCCAGCTTACCATAGCCATGATGTCGAGCGTAACGGGACGATACTGGAAGCCCTTGGTGCTGATGTTGAACTCGTTATCACCAATGGTGTAGTCATTGTAGATGCGTCCATAGACGTTGAAATTCACAACGGGACCGAGCGTAAAGCGGAAATCGCTAGTGCGGCCGAAACGCTGGGTGAAGAAGAACGGAACAGACAGGCTGAAGATTCTCATAGCCGAATACTTGTCGCTGGCATTGGCAGGGAATGCACCTGGAACCACAACATCATTGGCATCCTTGGCAAAAGCATAGTCCGACTTGAGGGCATACGAACTCCAGTTACACCATAAACCTGTAGAATAAGTCTGCAGCGCCTTCTTGGGCGTGTACTTATAGCGCAAACCGACCATTATCTCCCACGACTTGGCGGAAAAGCCCCAGCCGTCAGGAACGTTGGTAGCAATGGGGATACCAACACCAAAGTCCAAGTCCAAGCCATTATTCTCCCAGTCATCTTCACGCTCACATTTCTTAACGTTAGGATCAGTAATCTTGATAGAATTCTCGTAATAGTAGTCACGACTTCCCTCCTTGCCGTTAACCTTGACAGTCTGCACAGAATCGCCGGTAATAACCGTCACCTTCTTGGCATTCTCAATAATCGTCGTGTCATTTTTCTCACTGGCAAAAGCTGTCATACCGACTGCCATCAATGCCATCATCATCATTTTTCTCATTGTTATACCTATTAAAATATTACCTGAATTGCTCCTTTTTCAATTTCGGGGTGCAAAATTAGCAAGAAAAAAGGGAAAATAGACATTTTTCACAAAAAAATGTTGCATAAGAGCGATATTTTGATTACTTTTGCGCACAAATAGTAAACAATTAGCATAAAAGCATAAACATTATGAAGAATTTAGACTGGGGTAGTCTGTCGTTCGGCTACATGAAGACCGACTACAACGTACGTTGTTACTACCGTGATGGTAAATGGGGCGAGATTGAGGTCTGCTCCGATGAGTATCTGAACTTGCATATGGCTGCTACCTGCCTGCACTACGGTCAGGAGGCATTCGAGGGCTTGAAGGCCTATCGCTGTCCCGACGGTAAGGTGCGCATCTTCCGTGTTGACGAGAATGCAGCCCGTCTGCAGAGCACCTGCCGCGGCATTATGATGCCCGAGGTAAGCACAGAGTTGTTCACGGAGATGGTGAAGAAGGTGGTGCGCCTCAACCAAGAGTGGATTCCCACCTACGAGAGTGGTGCTACGCTTTATATCCGTCCATTGTTGATAGGTACCAGCGCACAGGTGGGCGTACATCCCGCCAAGGAGTACTGCTTCCTGATTTTCGTCACCCCCGTAGGCCCATACTTCAAGGGTGGGTTCGCTGCTAATCCTTACGTGATTATCCGCGACTATGACCGTTCGGCTCCTCTCGGCACAGGTAAGTATAAGGTGGGTGGTAACTACGCTGCTTCTTTGTTTGCTAACAATCTGGCTCACGAAAAGGGCTATGCCTGCGAGTTCTACCTCGACGCAAAGGAGAAGAAATACATGGACGAGTGTGGTGCCGCCAACTTCTTCGGCATCAAGAACAATACCTATATCACGCCGAAGTCAACGTCTATCCTGCCCTCTATCACGAATAAGAGTTTAATGCAGGTGGCAGAAGATTTAGGCATGAAGGTAGAGCGCCGTCCCATTCCCGAGGAAGAGCTTGATACCTTCGAGGAGGCTGGTGCATGCGGAACAGCCGCCGTTATTTCACCTATTTCTTATATCGACGACCTCGACACTGGCAAGCGCTACTCGTTTGGCGAGAAGCCGGGCCCGATATCGAAGAAGCTGTTTGACACCCTGCGCGGCATCCAGTACGGTGAAATCGAAGACAAGCACGGCTGGACGACAGTTGTCATTGAGTAAACTGCTGTTGACTATTGGCTGTTAGCGATTAGCTAGCCAAAAGCTAAAAGCAAAAAGCTAAAAGCAAAACATGGGCAAAGGCAAACTGGCTAAATTCGCCGATATGGCGACCTACAACAACGTCTTTCAGTACCCTTACGGGGCGCTGAAAGACATTGCTTTTCCCCTGACGGGCCGTTGGCGCGAGGACTATTTCCATAATGATAATCCTATCATACTGGAATTGGGTTGCGGCAAGGGAGAATATACTGTCGGGTTGGCAAAGATGTTTCCTGACGTGAACTTCATCGGTGTCGACATCAAGGGCGCCCGCATGTGGACAGGAGCAACGCAGGCACAGAACGAAGGTCTGAAGAATGTGGCCTTCCTGCGTACGAACATCGAAATCATTGACCGCTTCTTTGCCGAGGGTGAAGTGCAGGAGATATGGCTGACGTTCTGCGACCCGCAGATGAAGAATCCGAGGAAGAGACTGACGTCGACGTGGTTCCTGGAGCGCTACCGCAAGTTTCTGTCGGACGGCGGTTTCGTACACTTGAAGACGGACTCAAATTTCCTGTTTACCTACACGTCTTTGTTAGTTGAGAAAAATCACCTGCCCGTATTGGTAAAGACCACTGACCTGTATGCTGACGCGTGCAGCGATTCGGTTGCCGCAAGCATCCAGACGTACTACGAAGGAATGTGGATGGCCCGTGGACTGAACATCAAATATATGAAATTCTGCCTACCTCGCGACGGAGAACTGACTGAGCCCGACGTAGAGATAGAGTTGGATGACTACCGTTCGTACCACCGCGACAAGCGCAGCAGTAAGGACAAAGCAAAATAGAAACATAATAACAAACCTAAAAAAAGAAGTGTTATGAAAAGAATTATTTGTATCCTATTGGCCGCCATGCCCCTGCTGGCTATGGCTCAGGGCCGTACAAGTGTTAAGTTGGACGAAGCAGGTCAACTGGCTTCAAAAATCTTAGAAGACGACAGGTTTAAGATTACAGAGCTGAAGGTGAGCGGACCGATGAACGGTGCTGACATCAAACTGATGCAGCAGATTGTGAACCGCACCAAGGCGAAGGAGAAGAATGGCGAATGTCTGGTGAAGAGTGTCGACCTGTCGGAAGCCATTATCACTGAAGGCAAGGATGGTATGAAAACCAAGGCCAACGAGTTGCCGAACGCACTCTTCTCGGGAGCCAAAGAACTGACCTCGGTCATATTACCACAGAACATCACCAACATCAGCAAAAACTGTTTCGAAGACTGCAAGGCACTGGTAACGATGACTATCCCCGAGAGCGTCACAACCATCGAGAATGCCGCATTCAAGAACTGCGAGAGCCTGTCAGCCATCAACATTCCCAGCTACGTGACCAGCATTGGCAGCGAGGCTTTCGAGGATTGCAAGACACTGGCCGTCATTGAGATTCCCGCCAATGTCAAGGAGATGGGTACGCAGGTTTTCAAGGACTGTAAGGCACTCACCACCGCCAATATTCTTGCCCCGCTGAAGAAGTTGGACAACGAAGTATTCCGCAACTGCGAGAGTCTGGCCAACATACAACTGCCCGAGACGCTGCAGGAGATTGACAACAACGTATTCCAGGACTGCAAGAGCCTGACTACCATTGTACTGCCTGACGCCACCAACGAACTTGGCAGTTCGGCTTTCCAAAATTGCAAGAGCCTCAGTTCCATCCGTATGCAGGGTGTCAGAAAGATTGGCAGCTACGTGTTCCAGGACTGCACCTCGTTGCAGGAAGTAGGTTTCGAGAACCTCTCGAAGATGGGTAGCTCGGCTTTCCAGAACTGTAACAGCCTGACCACCGTCGTGCTGCAGGGATCGCTGGACGATATCGGCAGCGATGCCTTCAAGGGCTGTTCGAACCTCAGCAACATCAATATCCCCGGAACCGTAAAGGCTATCAAGAACAATGCCTTTGACGGTTGCCGCTCGCTGACCGCCATTGAACTGCCCAGCGGACTGACAAAGATTGAGAGCGAAGCTTTCGAGGGTAGCGGTCTGACCAGCATCAGCATCCCTACGATGGTGAAGAGCATTGGCAACTCCGCCTTCGAGAAATGCAGTCAGTTGACAAACGCCAACATCAGCGGATTCATTGAGGAAGTTTCCAACGGTCTGTTCAATGGTTGCTCAAGCCTGACCAGTGTCTCGCTGCCCAATACCGTGAGGAAGATCGGCACGAAAGCCTTCCAGGGCTGCATCGCCATGAACAGCATCAGTCTGCCCGCCGCCCTGCTCACGATTGGCGACGACGCTTTCGAGAAGTGCACATCACTGGCTGAGATTAAGATTCCCGTTGCCGTAACAAGCATCGGCAGCGACGCATTCTACGAGTGCTCCATGCTGTCACGCGTGGAACTGTCGGCAGCACTGAAGAAAATCGGCGGCTCTGCATTCCAGAAATGCCCGATGCTGCACGAGGTTGTGCTGAACAGCCCGACGCCGCCATCTATCTCGAAGAGCACGTTCAAGGACGTGGCAGCCACATTCCTGATTCCTGTTGGCAGCAAGCCCCTGTATAATAACGACAAGGACTGGCAGAAGCTTCCCACCAAGGAAAAGACAGCTTTTTAAACCGCATGACATTATACCCTAAGATAATTATGGACGCGCTGGCGACGGTGACGTACGCCGGCACGAAAAAGAACCTCGTGGAGAGCGGGATGGTGGCGGACCAGCCGGCCGTCGCCGCTCCTGAGAACGAGGGCGAGCCGTGGCGCGTGACGGTGGTATTGGAGTTTCCGCGCAAGACCGACCCGTTCCTGAAGTCAACAGTCAAGGCCGCGGAAGCCGCCATCAAATACCACTGCGGCAAGGATGTCGAAGTAGAAATCCAGACCGAGTTCAAGTCGAAACCACGGCCAACGGGCGACCAGTTGTTGACTGGCGTCAAGAATATCATCGCTGTGAGCAGCGGCAAAGGCGGCGTAGGCAAGAGCACCGTTTCGGCCAACCTCGCCATCGCCCTGGCACGCTTGGGTTACAAAGTCGGCCTGCTGGACTGCGACATCTTCGGCCCGTCGATGCCCAAGATGTTCCACGTCGAGGACGAACGGCCGTATGCCGTCAAGGTGGACGGACGCGACTTGATTTGTCCGATTGAGGCGTACGGTGTGAAAATGCTGTCGATAGGTTTCTTCGTCTCGCCCGATACCGCTACGCTGTGGCGCGGCGGCATGGCGACGAGCGCGCTGAAGCAATTGATTGCCGACGCCGACTGGGGCGAGTTGGATTACTTCATCCTTGACACGCCACCGGGCACGAGCGATATCCATCTAACACTATTGCAAACGCTGGCCATCACCGGCGCCGTCATCGTTTCGACGCCGCAACAGGTTGCGCTGGCCGACGCGCGCAAGGGTATCGACATGTATCGTAACGAGAAAGTCAACGTGCCCATCCTCGGCTTGGTGGAGAACATGGCGTGGTTTACGCCTGCCGAACTACCCGAGAACCGCTACTACATTTTCGGCAAGGAGGGCTGCAAGCGACTTGCCGAAGAGATGGACGTCCCCCTACTGGCGCAAATTCCCCTCGTGCAGAGCATCTGCGAGAGCGGTGATGCCGGTGAGCCCGCCGCGATGAGCAGCGACACGGCCACGGGTCTAGCGTTCATCAATCTGGCGCAGGCCGTTGTCACCGTGGTGAACCGCCGCAATCGCGAGTTGCCGAAGACGAACATAGTCGGTGTGAAAAAGACTTAAATATTCGATGGCCACGGCGCAATTCTCAATTAAAAATAGTAACTTTGCAAACGTTTCAAAAAGAGATTCATTACACATTATTTTAAATACAACGCATTATGACAATTAACGAATTCAACTTTGCCGGTAAGAAGGCAATCGTACGTGTAGACTTCAACGTACCCCTGGACGAGAATGGTAAGATTACAGACGACACCCGCATCCGCGGTGCCCTGCCTACCCTAAAGAAGATCTTGGCTGACGGTGGTGCTGTCATCATCATGAGCCACATGGGTAAGCCCAAAGGTAAGGTAGATATGAAGAAGTCACTGGGTCAGATTCGCGAGGCTGTTGAGAAGGCTCTGGGTGTTCCCGTTGCTTTTGCTCCTGACTGCGCTAAAGCTCAGGCTGAGGCTGCTGCGCTGAAGATGGGCGAGGCTCTGCTGCTTGAGAACCTGCGTTTCTATCCCGAGGAGGAGGGCAAGCCTGTTGGAATCGATAAGGCTGACCCTGCTTACGACGAGGCTAAGAAGGCCATGAAGGCCAGCCAGAAGGAGTTTGCCAAGACATTGGCTTCTTACGCTGACTGCTATGTCATGGATGCCTTCGGTACTGCTCACCGCAAGCACGCTTCTACTGCTGTTATCGCCGACTACTTCGACGCTAACAACAAGATGCTGGGTCTGCTGATGGAGAAGGAAGTACAGGCTGTTGACAACGTGCTCAGCAACATCAAGCGTCCGTTCGTGGCCATCATGGGCGGTTCTAAGGTATCTTCCAAAATTGGTATTATCGAGAACCTGCTGGGCAAGGTTGACAAGCTCATCCTCTGCGGTGGTATGACCTACACCTTCGCAAAGGCTCACGGTGGTGAGATTGGCGACTCTATCGTTGAGATGGACAAGCTGGATGTAGCCCTGGGCGTTGAGGAGCTGGCCAAGAAGAACGGCGTTGAGCTGGTTCTGGGCAGCGACTGCACTGCTACCAACGGTCTCGATTTCGACACGATGACCGTGAAGCCCGGTGCTGAAATCATCACCTGCCCCGCTAACAAGGTTCCCGCTGGTTTTGAGGGTGTTGACGCTGGTCCTGAGAGCCAGAAGGCTTTCGCCGAGGCTATCAAGGGCGCTAAGACCATCCTGTGGAACGGTCCTGCCGGTGTGTTCGAATGCGACGCGTTCACCGCTGGTTCACGTGCTATTGGCGACGCTATCGCTAAGGCTACCGCTGAAGGTGCTTTCTCACTCATCGGTGGTGGTGACTCTGTGGCTTGCGTCAACAAGTTCGGTCTGGCCGACCAGGTGAGCTACATCTCTACCGGCGGCGGTGCTCTGCTCGAGGCTATCGAGGGTAAGATTTTGCCAGGCGTAGCAGCTATCAAGGGCGAGTAAATGAAACGGACATTCTTCTATATCATGATGGCCGCGGCGCTCAGCGCTTGCGGCCATCGTGCTTCTACGGCGGATGATGCGGCAACGGATAGCGCAGACTTCGTGATGACAGAATTGCCGTACACAGAGTCAGTGGATTCGACCACAGCAAAACCCGCGCTCACTATCGACACTATCCGCATCGAGCGCACGGATTCGATGGCCGAAGTGGCGCTGAACATCCAATGGCCCACGGGTGGCGACGTGGCGCTGACGAAGAGCGTCCGTCAGTTCATCCGCGACGTCTGCGGCATCAAGGACGAGGCGTTCATAGGCACGAAGGCGGACTGGCGTGACGTGGTAGACACGGAGTACAACGGTCTGGTGGAGAGCTGGAACGGCACGTACGGCGACAGCGAAGAGGGCGGTCCGTCGTTCACCTCAACAACTGAGGTCGTGCAATTGGTCGAGACTCCGAAATTCGTCACTTTCTATGGCGAGCATTCCAGCTACACGGGCGGCGCTCACGGTATGGCCGGACACATCGGCCGAACATTCCGGAAGAGCGATGGCCGCGCCATAGGCTACGAGACGGACTACGACGAGAAATTCAACATCGTACACAAGGGCGACAACCTGCTGAAGGACACGAAATCTCCTGCGCTCTATGCGCTCATCAAGGCTGGTGTGATGGAATATTTCAAGGCGTGCGGACAGGCGATGGCTGATGAGGCGGAGTTGGCCGACTTTCTGCAGGTAGACGACGTGAACCGCATCCCCTTGCCCGCCAACGCGCCGTATCTGACGAAGACGGGCGTCGTGTTCTGCTACACGCAGTACGAGATTGCGCCGTACGCGGCGGGCATGATTACGTTCGAGATTCCGTTTGCCAAGATCAGTCCCTTCTTGACCGACGAGGCGAAGGCGCTGATTAAATAGTAAAAGTTTACCGGCACTAAGTTCCGACTTTACCGGCATTAAACTCCGACTTTACCGGCACTAAACTTTGGCGCTGTCGTACTGCTTCGAACATCAGTATGGCGGCGCTAACGCTTACGTTCAGTGAGTCGATGCAGCCGAGCATAGGGATGCGGATGTGGGCGTCGGCGGCCTGTCGCCAAAGGTCAGTCAGTCCGTCGTGCTCGGTGCCCATGATGATGGCCGTCGGTGCGGTCATGTCGGTGTCGTAGTAAAGGCGGGAGTCCTGTAGCTGTGCGGTCAGAATCTGGATGCCGCGTGCTTTAAGAAAGCGGATGCACTCGTCGGACGAACAGGCCACACACGGCACGATGAACGCGGCGCCGACGGACGAGCGAATCAGATTAGGGTTGTAAAGGTCGGTCAACGGGTCGCACACCACGACGGCATCAACGCCGGACGCATCGGCCGAACGCAGGACGGCACCCAGATTACCAGGCTTTTCGACACTCTCCAACACGACAATCAGTGGTCGTTCGCTGAGTTTAAGGTCGTCCAGCCGCAGGTTCCGCGTCCGCACCTCAGCAATCAGGCCCTCCGTCGAGCCACGATAGGCAATCTTTTCGTAGACAGCCTTCGTCACAGCAAAGGAACGGATGTCAGCGGGCGCTTCGGCCCCAAGTTCAGGACAATAGAAAACGGTATCTATCTGGTACCCCGCCGCAATGCAATGCTCAAGTTCCTGCCGGCCCTCGACCACGAAGAGCCCGGCCTTGCGACGCTCGCTGGACTTTTGCTGCAGAGCCGTGAGGAGCTTGATTTTCGGATTCTGAATGCTTGTAATCTGTTCCATCATGCCGCGAAGGTACGAAAAAAAATTGAGAAATGAGAATGGACAATTGAAAATTACAACGATTACGTGAAAAAAAACGTCATTCGCAAGCCATAATTCGCAATTATGTTGTATCTTTGCACCACAATACAAATAAAACAACCGACTATGCATTACAGGAAGTTAGGAAATACAGGAATGGAGGTGTCGGAGCTGGGCTTCGGCGCCTCGTCGTTGGGTGGCGTGTTCCACTCGTTCAACGAGAATCGCGGCATCGACGCCGTCTTCGCAGCGGTCGATGCCGGCATCAACATCATCGACGTGTCGCCCTACTACGGCTACTACAAGGCCGAAATCGTGCTGGGCAAGGCGCTGAAAGATATTCCCCGAGACAAGTTTTACCTCTCGACGAAGGTCGGCCGCTACGGTGAGGACGGCCACAACACGTGGGATTACTCCGCCCGCCGCGCCAAGGAGAGCGTGTACGAGAGCTTGGAGCGACTGCACATCGACTATATTGATATTATTAATGTACACGATATTGAGTTCCAGGGACGTATGGAGGGCGGCTTACAAAAAGTGGTCGACGAGACGCTGCCTGCACTGCACGAACTGAAACGCGAGGGCGTCGTGCGCCACGTGGGCATCACCGACCTGCAGTTGGAGAACCTGCGCTGGGTCATCGAGCACGCCGAACCCGGCATGGTAGAGAGCGTCATGAACTTCTGCCACTACTGCCTGTGCGACGACAAACTCATGGACTTCATGGACTTCTTCGACGAGCGCTGCATCGGTGTGTTGTCAGCGTCGCCGTTCAGCATGGGACTGCTGACCGAGCGCGGCGTGCCCGACTGGCATCCCGCACCGAAACCACTGGTAGAAGCGTGTCGCCGTGCCGCTGAGCATTGCAAGGCGAAGGGCTACCCCATCGAGAAACTCGCCATGCAGTTCTCGTGCTCGAATCCCCGCATCGCCTCCACGGTGTTCAGCACCACCCGCCCCGGGGCCATCAAGACAAACATCGCCTACATTGAGGAGCCCATGGACGAAGCCCTCGTGGCCGAAGTCCGCGCCATCATCGGCGACCAGCAGCGCGTCAGTTGGGCCAACACGTGATTCGGAATCACGGAATAACGGAAAAACGGAATTACGACAAGACAATGAAGATTATCGATTCCCACGCTCATTTGTGGCTGAACGTTGACACGGTGGTGAATGGTTCGCCCATTCACGCCCTCGAGCCGAACCGCAGTCGCTCGTTGTTCTTCGGTGAGGAGCGCCAAATGCTGCCGCCGTACATGACCGACGGCCAGAACACCGCCGAGCGTTTCCTGTCGAACATGGATTACGCGCAAGTCTCTGCGGCCGTCATCACGCAGGAATTCATCGACGGCCCGCAGAACGACTACCTGTTAGACGTCCAGCAACGCTACCCTGACCGTTTCTTCTGTTTCGGCATGCCCGAGACGCGCCAGCCAGGGTTCCTTGCGCAGGCCGAGGCTCTGATAGCACAAGGCTTCCGTGGCATTAAAATTCCCGCCGCTCGTCTGCCGCAGCAGTTCCTGAACGACGAGATGATGCAGATGTTCCGAATGATGTCGCAGCTCGGCGTCATTCTCGGCATCGAACTCGCTGACGGCGACGCACAGGTCGGCCAGATGGAGGAAGTCATCCAAGAGTGTCCGACGCTGAGGATAGCCATCGGCCACTTCGGCATGGTGACGCGCCCCGGCTGGCTCTCCCAAATCCACCTCGCCCGCCACGAGAACGTCTTCGTAGAGAGCGGCGGCATCACGTGGCTCTTCAACGACGAGTTCTACCCCTTCCCGTCCGCCGTCCGCGCCATCCGCGAGGCCGCCGACGAGGTAGGCTGGCACAAGCTGATGTGGGGCTCGGACTATCCGCGCACCATCACCGCCATCACGTACAAGATGTCGTACGACTTCGTGACGAAAAGTAACGAACTGACGGACGACGAGAAACGTATGTTCTTCTCGGACAACGCCAAGCAGTTCTTCGGCTTCGGCGAACTCGTCGACCTGCCCTATATTAAAAATATGAGTGAATAATTAAGGTAAAAAGATATGAAAGCATTACAGATTACAGAACCTTCGGTGATGAAGGTTGTAGACATGGAGAAACCCCAGTGCGGAGCAGACGAGGTGCTGCTGAAGATTCATTACGTCGGATTCTGCGGCAGCGACTTAAACACCTATCGTGGCCTGAACCCGATGGTGAAGATGCCCGTCATCCCCGGCCATGAAATCGGCGCCACCATAGCTGCCATCGGTGCCGCTGCTCCCTCGCATCTTAGCGTGGGCATGCCCGTCACCGTCAATCCCTACACCAACTGCGGTCACTGCCCGTCGTGCCGTAACCGCCGTTACAATGCCTGCCAGCACAATGAGACGCTCGGCGTTCAGCGCGATGGTGCCATGCGTGAGTACATCGCTGTACCCTGGCAGAAGGTCATCCCTATTGGCAACATCACCGTCGAGCACGCCGCACTTATCGAGCCGATGAGCGTTGGTTTCCACGCCGTTAGTCGCGCACAGGTCGTCGATACCGACACCGTCATGGTCATCGGTTGCGGTATGGTGGGCGTTGGTGCTGTCGTTCGTGCCATCATGCGTGGCGCCAAGGTCATCGCCTGCGACATGGACGACGAGAAACTGGAAATCGTTCGTGGTCTCGGCGCAGAATACACGATTAACAGCGCAAAGGAAAACGTCCACGAACGGCTGCAGGAAATTACCGCAGGTGCTGGCCCCGACGTTGTCATTGAGGCCGTCGGCGCGCCCGTTACCTATCAGATGGCAGTCAACGAGGTTGCCTTCACCGGCCGCGTCGTTTGCATTGGCTACGCCAAGCAGGACGTATCGTTTACCACCAAGCTCTTCGTACAGAAAGAGCTGGACATCCGCGGTTCGCGCAATGCCCAGCCCGAAGATTTCGAGGGTGTCATCCGTTACTTGGAGAAGAACAATCCTCCGTACGATATTCTTATTTCGAACGAGGTACTGCCCGAGCAAGCTGAGGAAGCTATGCAACAATGGATGCAGGCTCCGGCGAAAGTGTTCCGTATCTTGGTTAAATTTGCATAACCGTCTCACGGCCAGCCTCAATGGTGAGTTGCTGGTCACCGTAATAGAGCGTGCCGCGGCCTTCCGTAGCACGCACTTTTATTTCGTGGCGGTTCATCTCGACGTGAATCATGCCATTAGGCGTGGGGACGTCGCCCGCTATCCATTCGAGGTCACCGAGGTTCGGACGGACTTCGAATTCCTCGTAGCCGGACTTCGTGGGACGTACGCCGAGATAGTACTTGCCTAAAAGATAGACGGGCGAGGCTCCCCAAGCGTGGCACAGCGACTTGCCGTACGGGCGGCCGTACATGGCCAGATGTTCCGCACCGCTCTCAGAAGGGACGTATTTCTCCCAGAACGACGTGGCGCCCTCGCGCAGCATTCCGCCCCAGTAGTCGCGGATCTCTTTTAGCACCTGCTCGTGGCGACCATCAACAAGGAGTGTCTCGAGTTCGTAGAAACGCATGTAGGGCGTAGTAATAGCAGGAACGTCGGGATTGAGCATGACGCCCTGCATGATGTCGCGGCGTTCTTCCTCGTCAGCAAGTCCGTAGAGGATGGCGAACATGTTGGGGAACTTGGTAATCTGGCGGTTCAACGTGCCGTCCTCGATAGCGTGGTAATAGGCCTTCAGTTCGTCGCTCCAAAAGGTTTGCTTGATTTTGTTACGGAGCGTCTCGGCCTTAACGCGATAACCCGACGCTAACGCATCGGGCGTAGTGGCAGTGGGATCCGCGGCGGCGACGAGCTCGGCGCAGATGGCCATCGTCTCCATCGCTTTCATGAGGAGGATTTGCTCGAAACAGAGCGTACCACGCTTGTGCATGGGGAAGTCCACCCAGTCGACGAAGATCCAGTCGTCGGGCTGACCTTCGGCCATGCCTTGACCGTTGAGACGGCTTTCGACGTAGCCCATGAGCGTCACCATGCGGGGCCACATCTCGCGGACGAAGGCAACGTCGCCAGTATATTCATAATAGTCGTGTATGGACTTGAACCAATAGAAGGTGTAGTCCATGATAGTGTTGACATGGGCGGTGACGGGGTCTTTCCCGCGGAGCTGGCGGATGGTGCGCTTGACGCATTCCGCATCGAAACGCAGGTAGTAGTTCATAAGGTACGACTGTATGGCGTCGCCCGACCACGTCCAGCGATCACGCTTAATACCATCCATGAAGAATTCGCGCGTGGTGAGGTCCATCGTGTAGGCGGCGACGTCCCAGATGCGGTTGATTTCGTCGTCGGAACAATGGAAGGAACCGGAATGCTGTATGTCGAAAGGAGCGTATTCGTAGTCCATCAGCACTTCGTCGTAGTTTGCCCCGTTCTCTTTTTCTATATAAACAAAGCGGAAAGCTTTGGAACCAGCGACGGCAAAACCATCGCCTACACAACAAGAGAGCACGTCGAGCGTTTCACAATGGTCGCGGTCGAGGGCTTCCTCGCGGCTCTCGCCGTAATAGACGCGGACGGTGCCTTTGAGGCCGTTGACTTTCAGATAGCCGAAAGTCTCGCGACCGAAATCGTAGAGAACGCCCGACGGAAAACCGTCGGGAATGGTGGCACAGACAGGACGGAGTTCCTCGCGTTCGAGATGGAACGAGGAAGGAGGAGTGTCGATGACGTTGAAGTGCCACGAGGCTGCAGGGACGTAAATGCCGGAGCCATGGGCGACGCCATTCTCGTCAATCCAAAGTTTATCCTCGTAGGTGGCTAGCCAAGTGGCGTCGGTCTTGATGGTCTTGCCGTCGATGAAGAGTGCTGGCGGCGTAGCTTGGTTCCAGACTTTGATGTTGATCTTGTGTTTGCCGGCGGGAATTGTGTATTCCTTGGCAGGGAACTGGAGTTTACCGTCGATGGCGAAATTATACTGGCCTTCGGTGGCAATGGTGATTGTCTCCTCATGGTCGAGAGTGAAAGTCTTCGAGAACTCAACGGTGACGTAGTGCGAGTCCTGCTTCCAGAAAGGTGGAAACATGGCACCGCGCTCGGTGCGACGGTTGTTGAAGATATTGCCGAGCCAGATTTCGAAGTCGCCCGGATACCAGATCCAGGTGGGTTTATCGTTTGCCTGCATTGCGCTTGATGTTTTCGTTTACTTGTGGTCCGTTGTTGTCCCAGACATTACCGGGACCGTTGGCGTTCTGGAGGAATTTTTCCTCGGGCGTCCAGTTGTCCTTGATCGTGATGTTGCTTGAGCCTTCGTCGGTGTACAGGTAGAACCAATGATTCGGGTCGTGGACATACGAAGGACGGGCAATATCGCGAACAACGTTTTCGCTAATGACGGTGCCGGGTTGATTTCCGAGAGTATAGATGCCGGCGCAGTCGTACATGTGCTGCGCGTAATTATAGATAAGGTTGGCGTGGACGCGGTTGTCACGCATGCAGACAGAGTCGCGGTTCCATCCCCAACCGAGACTGATACCGGTGTAGGAAACGTCGTGAATAGTATTGTGGTCAATGGTTATGCCATTGACATATCCCGCCGCAATGGCAACGCAGCCCCAGTCCTCATTGGTGACGTCGTAAAATTCGCAGTCGCTGACGGTCTGGCCGGTACAAACCTCGCGGAAGTCGGTGGGCTGGTAGGGCAGGTGGGTTTCCAGCCCCTCCGGCGAGAACGAGCCGCAGACGTAGCCGTTCATGGCGATGTCGGTGAAGGTGCAGCGCGTCGTCGTACCGCCCTTGCAGCCCACGACATAGTCCAGTCCTGAACCGCCTAAATGCTCGAAGCGACAACTCTCAAAATGGCAGCCTTCCGTCCACCGCAGCTCCACGGCAGCATCGGCGCGGCCGAGCCATCCCTGGTTGTCGAGCTTGTGGTTGTTGGGGCGGTCTATCTGTGGGCGCAGCTTGTAGGCCTCCGTCAGGAACATACCGGCCTGCAGGGGCACGTGGCCTTGCTCCGACGGGCGCATCCAGGTGGTGTGGTGGAAGGCGACACCCTTGATGGTGATGTTCCTTACAGGCCGCTCGGGTGTACCGATGAATTCCACCAATGTGGGCAGCACAGGAACGATAGCCTCGCGAATGGTCTCACCCTTGCGTGGCATGTAATAGACCTTATGCTCGCGGATGTCGTGATACCACTCGCCCGGCTCGTCCAATAGTTCCAGGGCATTGGTAAGATAGAAGGGCGAGGGGTGCTTGGTGTCAGGCGTCATGGGTGAGGGCCAGGGGTGTTCGAACTGTAGCTTGGCCTCCGGGTTGTGGAAACGCACGGCAACAGAATCGCCCTGCACCGTCATGCTCTTGATGCGCAGGTTGGTGGAGCACCACATCTCGTGCAACACCAGTTCGGCATATTCGCCTCCGCCCTTGACCCCACCTCGGAGCAGGGGAGTGGCTGCAGCTTTGGGTATCCACAGTACGTGGTTCTTCTTGTCATACGTCATGATGCGGTGCATCTGCTCGAAGTCGCTGACGTCGCGAGCCCTGAGCGCCTTCTCGCCATTGATGTACAGCTGACGGAAGTCCACGGGTCTGCCGTTGAAGTCGGGCACACTGGCCACCAGCCATTTGCCTTGCCGTTTCCAGCCTGTGATGGGCATGCCGCCAGTGATGACGGCACCGTCGCCCTCTATGCGGAGTCCACTGTCCTCAGGGCGCAACCGCAAGGGGTCGTACAGATAATAGGTGCCTGCACTCAGATGCAGTGTTACGTCGTTGGCCTTGCCCAGACGGCGCATCTCGCGAGCCTTTCGCATAGCATCTTGTAATGATGAATCAGGGGTAATGCTTATATCGGCAGCCATAGCTTGCAGGCTGCTCATGAGGGTAAATATCAATAGAATATTTTTCATATATCATAAAGACGATTAGCACAAGGAAATGTCATCGTTGAACGAATGAGTGTTAACAACTAAATAAACTAACTAAAATACGTTAACAACTAAACATTTTAGTTGTATATAACGAAAAGTTTTAGTTACTTTGCACTCAGATATTGATAACGACGCATATTTGACTACACGATTAAACCAGAAACAATGAAAAAGCTGACGAATAAAGAAAAGGAAATCATGGATCTGTACTGGCAGCACGGACCGATGTTTGTGCGCGAGCTACAGGAACTGTATGCCGAACCCCGCCCGCACTTCAACACCCTCTCGACGATGGTACGCATCCTGGAGCGGAACGGCTTCTTGGGGCACCGGCAGTTTGGCAACAGCTTCCAATACTATCCGTTGGTGACGGAGAAAGAGTACGGACGCTCATCGATAGCCGGCGTCATCAAGAACTATTTCAACGACTCCTATCTCTCGGCCGTCTCTTCGTTTGTCAAAGAAGAGAAAATCAGTGTGGAAGAACTGAAAGAACTGATAAAGGAAATAGAAAATGCTTGACTTTCTGACCTACGATGCCAAGGTGGCAGTGCTGATACTGGCGTTTTATATCTGTTACCGCCTGCTGCTCGCCAAGGAGACGTTCCACCGTGTGAACCGTGTGGTGCTGCTCGCCACTGCCGTACTCTCGTTCCTGTTGCCGCTGTGCGTCATCACGATACACGAGACGGTGGTGGCCCCTCGCCCAGAGATTACCATCGGCGAGGTAGGGGTGGCCCTCGTCGAAGAGGTGCAGGAGCCTTGGTGGCACTATGCGCTGCCCACCTTATTTATAATAGGTGTGGTGGCCACGCTTGGCCATACCCTCGCATCGCTGGTCAGAGTCATTCCTTTGATACGACAGAGCGAACAGCATCCTGAGGACGATGGCACTATTGTCTGCGTGACAGACCGGCCCGTGTCGCCCTTCAGTTGGATGCACTATATCGTGATGAACCGCGAGGACTATGAGGCCCATGATGCCGCCATCCTCGCCCACGAACGGGGACACATCAGGCTCAGACACAGTTGGGACCTGCTCCTCGTTGATACCCTCACCGCCCTCCAATGGTTCAACCCCGCCATGTGGATGCTGCGCCAGGACCTGCGCGCCATCCATGAATACGAGGCCGACGGTGCAGTACTCTCACAGGGGTTTAATGCGCGTCAATATCAATACCTGTTAATCACGAAAGCCGCGAGCATTGGCGGGTACTCCATTGCGAACGGTATCTCCCACAGTACCCTTAAAAACCGTATTCGTATGATGATACATAAAGAAACCAAGCGCAGCCATCTTGTGAAGCTGCTCGCCCTGCTGCCTATCGTAGGCACCGCCCTCGCCCTGAACGCCCGCACCGTGACTGATGTGGTGTATGACGAGCCGCAGAAGAAGCAAATCATTAAGAAAGGAAAGGCGAATGCCAAGACCAGTGCCAACGGCGTGAATGAGGTTGTAGTGATAGCGCAGGAAGTTCCTGCTGCACAGCAGGAAGCCGAAACCTTCAAGATGCGTGGCGTGGTGAAAGACCAGGATGGCGAGCCCATTGTGGGTGCCGTTATTACGGTGCCTGGCTCTGTTAAAGGTACCGTCACCGACATGAATGGTGAGTTCTCGATGGATGTGAAGCAAGGAAGTGCCGTTGTTGCTGCCTACGTGGGCTATGCCAGCGAGTCTATCGTGGCCAGTGCCCCACAGCAGAGGTATGTTTTTACCCTGCACAAGGATGGTAGCGGCACCACAGGGAAACCGTTCGACGTGGTAGAGCAGATGCCCCAGTTCCCCGGCGGACCGGCAGAAATGATGGCATTCCTGGCTAAGAACATCCGTTATCCCGTGGCGGCAGAAAAGGCCGGTGTGCAGGGGCGTGTCATCGTCACCTTTGTCGTAGAGAAGGACGGCAGCATCGCGGAGGCTCGCATCGTGAAGTCGGTATCGCCCGAGCTGGATGCCGAAGCCCTACGCGTGATAAACGCCATGCCCAACTGGTTGCCGGGCAGGCAGAACGGTGAGGCCGTGCGTGTGAAATATACCGTACCCGTCACCTTCCGTCTGCAGGGTGGCACCAAGCCCGCCACAGCGTCTGTCAAGATAGGCCCGGAGCACAAAGGCAAGCCTGTAGAGGTGGTAATAGACGACAAGGTGGTGGATGCCAGTGTAATCAATGGCATCAATCCTGCCGACATCGAGAGCATGCAGGTCGAGAAGGCCAAGGACGGACAGCCGAAGGACCGCATCATTATCAAGATGAAGCCAAAGGAATAGAACGCACACACTCTCTCGTTAATCATGAACAAGATAACAACCATGTTCATCCTCGCCCTCTTTGCGGTTCCCGCCGCAAGGGGCGAGGCTCTTGACTCGCTGGCCTTGCTGGTGCAGCGGGGCGACAGTATGATGCAGCAGTACAATACCTTCGAGGCGTTGAAATACTATCAGCAGGCCTACGATCAGGCACAGGCACAAGGCATCACCCGCTTCTCGATGGATGCGGATTTCAGCATGTCGAAACCTTACGTGCCAGCGGACCGTGTTCCCCGCCAGATACGGCTGAAGTTGGCAGATTGTCAGTATAAGCGTGCCAACTACCGTGAGACCACGGAACTGCTGAAGAACATGTCCGAGGACAGCTTGACGCACGATGCCTTCCGACAGTTGGCCAACAGCTACAGACAGCAGGGCGACACGGACTCTTACATGTACTGGGCTGCCCGGCTTTTGGAGCATTACCCGATGGACGGCGAGGTGGTGGCCGGTCTCACGCTGGCATACGCCAGAAGCAATCAGCCACAGAAGGGCATCGTCTGTGCATTGAAATATACATTGAAGGACTCTACCAACATCCTCGTCAACCGCGCCGAGGCTGAAGCCTGGCTGCTGAACGGCGACTATACGGCGGCAGCAGAAATGTATGGCCGTTTGCTACAGCAGGGCGACTCCGCTTTCAGCACCCTCTATTCCGCAGGTATGTGCTATAGCAAGATAGACTCGCTGGAGCAGGCATACCAGTGTCTGAAGACAGCCTTCTTCGCCAGCGGTATGCAACATGCCAACTGTGCCTGGCGCCTGGGCGTGGTCAGTATTGATACCAAGCGCTTCGGCGAAGGACTGGAGTATCTCCACATGGCTCAGGAGCTGATGAAGCCCGACACCGTTGCCATGCGCGCCATCACGCTGTCGCAAGGCGAGGGATACTACCTGACCGAACACTACGCAGAGGCCGTAGCGTCATGGAAAGAGCATTTGGCCTATAATCCTTCCTCTATTGCCACCTATTATAATATAGCCAGTGCCTACTATTACTTCTTGCCAGACGGTGAGGAGGCCAAGAGGTACTATGAGCAGTTCCTCGCCCTGGCCCGCAGGGAAGAAAAGCCTACGCCACAGTTGACGGAGATGATAGAAAAGGCCGAGACGCTGCTGCGTACCACCCACTTCGCGAAGCCAAGGACAAAGAAACGATAGCCAACAGGTAAAGCGCAGCTTATTTTCCGTCTTTCTATGCCCCCCGGCATTAAACTTTTGTTAGTGGTATCCGTCAAAAGGGAATATCACTAACATTTTTAATGCATTAAGAAAACAATGAGAGACTTTAATTACTATGCGCCGACAGAAGTGGTGTTCGGCAAGGAGTCAGAAGAGCAGGTTGCCCAACTGGTGAAGAAATACGGTGGCACGAAGGTGCTGGTACACTATGGCGGCAAGAGTGCGCAGCGCTCGGGCTTGTTAGACAAGATTTGCGGTCTGCTGAAGGACGGCGGTGTGAGCTACGTCACGCTGGGCGGTGTGGTGCCCAACCCCCGTCTGTCACTGGTACACGAGGGCATCCGCCTGTGCCAGCAGGAGGGTGTCGATTTCATTCTGGCCATCGGCGGCGGCAGCGTCATCGACAGCAGCAAGGCCATCGCCATGGGCGTCGCCGTGCCCGACGTGGAGGTGTGGGACTACTACATCGGCAAGGCTCAGCTGACGAAGGCACTGCCCGTAGCCTCGGTGCTCACCATCCCCGCTGCAGGCAGCGAGACGAGTGCCAACACGGTGATTACCAACGAGGACGGCGACATCAAGCTGGGCTTTGGCGGTCCGGCCCTGCGCCCCAAGTTTGCCATCATGAACCCAGAGCGTACCTTCACGTTGCCGCCCTACCAGACGGCCGCCGGTGTGACGGACATGATGATGCACATCTTCGAGCGCTACTTCACCAAGGACGACGACATGGAGCTGACCACCGCACTGGCCGAGGCTACGCTGCGCACCGTCAAGAATGCCGTCTTTGACGTGCTGAAGAACCCCGAAGACTACCGCCAGCGCGCGCAGATCATGTGGAGCGGTTCGGTGGCCCACTGGGGCCTCTTGGGTATGGGTGTGCAGGAAGACTGGGCTACGCACCAGATAGAACACGAGCTGAGCGCCATGTTCGACGTGACGCACGGTGCCGGTCTGGCTGCCGTATGGCCGTCGTGGGCCCGCTACTGCATGCACGAGAACCTGAGCCGCTTTGTGCGCTTCGCCGTCAACGTGATGGACGTGCCCAACGACTTCAGCAACCCCGAGGCTACGGCCCTGAAAGGCATCGAGGCCATGGAGTGCTTCTATCGTGCCATCGGCATGCCGACGAACATCCACGAGCTGATAGGCCGCGAGGTGACTGACGACGAGATCAAGGAGATGGCCCGCAAGTGCTGTCAGGACGACCGTCGCGTCATCGGCGGTCTGAAGAAGCTCTACCGTGCCGACATCGAGGCCATCTACTATATGGCGCAATAAGTAGAAAGAGGCATGTTACACGAAGAGAGCCTTCCCGCAGGTGGAAGGCTCTCTTTGTGCCGTGGAGAGACGCCCTTCTGGCGTTACCGCTTCAAGGGCAGCCAGAGCGACATGTCCTGAATGCCCCGGTTGTCCCAGGCGTAGTAAGGGATGAGGCGGATGTGCGCCTTGCGGTTCGTGACGGGGCGCAGCTCGCGGTAGAGTTCGTCGTTGCGCCAGAAGTCCTCGTTGACAATGGGTACGTCGGCTTCGAGGGCTACCATCTCGTGGCCACAGATGGTGACCTTGGTCTCGGTGAAGCGCACGTCGGCGGGGATGGCGATGTCGTTGATGCGGGGGGCGGGGGAGGCGGTGGCAGCGGCAGAACCGCTGCCCACAGTGGCGGCGGAAATATCCTGGCCCTCTAAGCAATAGACGATGGGGCCGCGCATGATGGCGATGTGGTTCTTGGTCTCCTCAACCAGCGGATTGGCCTCGATGAGGCGCGGGCGCATGGGCAGGATAAGCTCTATACGGTCGCCCTTCTTCCATTTACGCGGCTCGCGCAGGGCCTTGGCGGCGATGGGCTTGCCGTTGAGGCGCAGCTCCATGCCGGTGCTCCATCCGGGGATGTGCATGCGGATGCTGGCCAGATGCTTGGCCTTCTTGATGGTCAGCGTGATGTGGCCGTCCCACGGGTAGTCCGTCTGCTGCTCCACCTCCAGGTCGTCGGTCTTCAGCGTGTTCTGTCCGTAGAGGTTCACCCACAGCGTATCGCCCTTGATGCTGTAGGCATACTCCTGAGCCTGACAGAGCGTGCGGAGAGTGTTGGGCGGACAGCAGAAGCAGGAAATGTAACGCTGGCGGTGCTTGGGCCAACGCATGACGTAAGGGAACTCCTTGGTGCGGCGCAAGGCCTCGGTATAGAAGAAGTCCTTGCCGTCGAGGCTGACGCCTGAGAGGATGCCGTTGTAGAGCTCGTTTTCGATGTTGTCGATGTACTTGGGATTAACTGTGGTCTGGAACAAGCGCCATGAGAAGAGCATCATGCCAATCTGGGCACATATCTCGTTGTGGGCAGCCTCTTGCGGCAGCTGGAACTGGCGACCGTAGGCCTGATGAATCTGCTGGATGCTAGGCTGGTCATACGTCGTGCCGTCGGGCGAGACTCCGTCGTAGAGGGCTCCACAGCCGCCCATGATGTAAATTTTGTGATTGACGATATCGTCCCAAATGGCGGTGAGGTTCTTCAGCAATTGGGCCTCGCCTGTCTCGGCGTATAGGTCGGCGACGCCGGCATAGAGATAGTTGGCGCGGACAGCGTGGCCCATAGCTTCGTACTGATCGCGGAACTTATGACGGTCTTGATTATGATCCTCGCCATTGGTGACGCTATCGCGGATGGCAATGAGGCCCTTCGCCAGCTCCAAATATTTCGGATCGCCTGTCTCGCGATACATCTCGGCGGCACCCATGTAGTGAGAGGGACAGATGGCGTTACGCGAGAGCTCAGCAGCGTCGTTGGTGAGGAAGTTATACAAAAAGTCAGCAGCCTTCTTTCCGCATTCGAAGAGGGTAGTCTTGCCCGTGGCGCGTTTGTGGACGATGCCGGCGGTCATGAGGTGACCAAGGTTGTAGGTCTCGAAATTCAAGCGCGAGGCAAAGGCGTGGGTCTGGTCCTTGCCAATGGTGATACCGGCGGCATTTTCCGCATTTGCATGACTATCAATGCCTGCATTACGCTCGCTGATGACGACAGGGGTATGGATGTATCCGTCGGCACGTTGAGCCAGAGCAACCTGCTCAATGAAGCGATCCATGAGGGCGTCAAGCTCACCATCCTTCGTTACTGCATAGACGGCGGCACAGGCTTCGAGCCATTTATACATGTCGCCGTCGTGGAAGGGAGGCCCATGGTGCTTGCCCTTGATGGTGCCGGCTGCCACTTCGAAGTTGCGGAAACCGTGCGAGCCGTGCTTGCCGTCAGCATCGAGCGTTTCCCACG
This sequence comes from uncultured Prevotellaceae bacterium, assembly GCA_900318555.1. GTDB lineage: Bacteria > Bacteroidota > Bacteroidia > Bacteroidales > Bacteroidaceae > Prevotella. Next base: position 30,301 of record ONKX01000026.1, read on the forward strand.
GTGTGTTCCATGTGTTCCACATCTCCCACACACCTGTGCCGTGCATGATGTCGAAAACGTCGCCCCAGAAACCACCCGTCCAGCGCACAGCACCCATGGGAAGGTTGTGCATCTTAGCTTGGGAACTGCGGCTCATGTCGGTGAGACCTTGGGCGGGGAGAGTTGCTGTGACACAGCAACAAACGAAACATATTAAGAGAAATCTTTTCATATCTTTTGATTAGTTAAAGTAGACATAAAGGGAAATCATCACGATAGCCAGTGCAATCCATAGGCTCACGGCCAGCTTCGACCAACCTTCATGGATAGGCTCGGGGATAGCATATTGCGTCTTGTCGCTATCGGTCAACGAGATGATAACCATCGAGACAACAAGAATGATAAACAGTTCGAACGACAACATCATGAAGTGCGGCCAGGGGAATTGGAGCCACTCGGGTGGCCATAGATAGAGCACACCAACAATGAGACAGAACGCTGTTCCAATAGTCAACGCAAAATTAGCAGCACGTGTTGTAGCCCGCTTCCAGAAAATGCCAAGCACGAAGACGGCGGCCATCGGCGGAGCTATGAAGCCAAGTACCGATTGGAAAACGTTAAACAGGTTGAGACCCTTGATGGCGTCAATGGCCACAGTCATGGCAATGGCAATGACAGCACCAATGACGGTAACTAGTCGGCCCACATAGTTAATACGGCGCTGTGAGGCGTCAGGACGGAAGCGCTTTACATAGATGTCCATCGTGAAGACAGTGCTTAGGGCATTGAGTGCTGAGCCAATGGTCGATACCAAACAGGCGGTCAGTACGGCAAAAACGAGGCCTACCATACCTACAGGGAATAAATTTTCAACCATTGTAAGATAAGCCTCATCAGGATTTTCAAGCGTAGGGAATAGGGCGAAGCAGAGAATACCTGGAAGGATGTAGAGGGCAACATCGAGTATCTTCAGCCAACCGGTAAAATTAGTACCGAGTTGTCCTTCGCGCAGGTCTTTCGCGGCCAGCACGGGCTGAACCATCGATTGATCGGTACACCAGAACCAGACACCCATCACAGGATAGCCAAGGACGATAGGCAACCATGGGAAGGCTTCGTCTCTATTTGGCTTGAACATCACCCAGTAGTCTGCAGGAACTTTGTCAACCAATGCTTGTATACCACCGACGCGGTCGAGTCCGACAATTACCAATACCAACGACACGACAATGAGCAGAATCATCTGATAGACATTGGTATATGCAACGGCCTTCAGTCCTCCGAGCATGGTAAAGAAGGCTGAAATGACGAGCAGCACTAAAGCTGACATCCACATCGGAATGTCAAAAACCTGACGAATAAGGATGCCGCCAGCGAAGAGTGTTAGTGCCAACCATGAGATGACAATTGTCACAATAGTATACCAAGCAAGAATATTGCGTGTTGACTGTCCAAAGCGTAGTCCCATGAACTCTGGTAAAGTATGTACTTTCGCTCCGAGATAGCGTGGGGCAAAGACAAAGGCCAACAAAGCGATAAATACGAATGCATACCAGGCATAATTACCTGATACAATACCTGTTGTGAAGCCTGCTGATGCGCTGGCGATGAGCATCGACGGACCGACATTGGTGCCCCACATCGAGAAACCGATATGATGCCATCTAAGACTGTGTTCGGCCAAAAACAGCGAACCACCTTTCTTACGTTTACTACTTGCCCAAAGCCCGATGGCGATGAGTACAGCGAAATAGATTCCAAGAATGACCCAGTCAAGGCCCTGCATATAGTGACTTTCCATTTATATTCCTTTGTAGTCTTTAGTTATTTCAATAGATATTGCTTTCGTAAGATCCATGTCGTCGGTAGATTCCACGTCATCAGGATAAATCTTAATATGTGCCCCGGGACGTACGAAGACGGGCATTTGGTCAAGCGGTACTTCAACGTCGTAGTACCAACGCCCACCGTTAAGTCTTTCACCCGTAAAGAAGTTCACCCACAGGCCCTCAGGTAAGTAAATGTCGCGAACGCCAACAGCGTTCTCCGACTGCTGGTCGGACTGTGGCGTTGCATTCATAACGGGAGCGACGAGGAATTCCGAACCGAAATAGTACTCGTCGTCAATATGCCACACCTGTTTGTCGTATGGATGATGCATCAACAAAGCACGAATCATCGGCCAACCGGTCTTAGTACACTCCTCAGCTTGTTCTATAATATAAGGTAATAGCTTATAGCGCAACTTCCACCACTTTTTGACGATGGGCGCAATATTAGGATAGTGCCACGGCTCGCGTTTACAGGTACCGTGGTAACGCATGTGACTGGAAAAAACACCAAATTGCGTCCACCGAACATATACGTTCTCATCCAGCACAGAGTTCATGAAGTCGGGTGTCGAATGAAAGCCTGGCACGTCGTGACTCCAGAAAGCAAATCCGCTGAGTCCGAAATGCAGGCCGCCCTTCAGACTTCCAGCCATACCTGCCCAAGATGATTCGCTGTCGCCACCCCAATGCAGCGGGTAGCGCTGGCAACCGGCCCATGCAGCGCGGGCCCAAACAATACCATCGCTCGTAACCTCCTTCGTTATCTCGTATGCCGCTTTTTGATACAGCAGTGCGTAAATATTATTAAGTCGCTCTGGCGTCATACCATGATAGACGGCATCCATATGAATATTCTCGCCGAAATCGGTCTTGATACACTTCACACCCATATCAAGCAAAGGTTTCAGCAACGCATTCTTATACCAATCGACGGCCTTGTCGTAAGTAAAATCGATGGTTCCCGCGTAATCGAGAGCGGAGAAGTTGGAGCCCTCGGAGGCTTGTTCTTTCAGCAAAGGTGCGATAAACTTATTCTTCTTGGCTTCCTCCAGTTGTTCTGCACCCTTGGCGACGTATGGCAACTGCCACAGACTCACCTTGAACCCCTTATCAGCAAGTCCTTTTATAAATTCCTTCGGATCAGGGAAGCGCTCGGGATTAAATTTCCATTCGCATAGCCAATCAGTACGGAACCATCCCGTGTCAAGGTGTATCACATCACATGGATAATGCTCGTTTCTCAATCTGTCGCAAATCTCGTTAACTTCATCAGCGCTGAAGTATGTCATGCGACTCATCCAGATGCCGAAAGACCATAGTGGCGGCATAGCAGGGAATCCCGTCAACATACGATAGCCGCGCAAGATTTCTTCTGGCGACTGTCCTCCAATGAGAAATACATCGAGTGTTGCTCGATCACACATAAATTGCACAGAGCGCGTGCTGTGGTCGGCCAGTGACAGTTTGCAGTAGTCGCTTGTATGATAAAAACAACCGTACATTCTACTACTCATATAGAACGGGATGTTCTTATAGCAACGGCGATTGTTCACGCCCTGTCCGTCTTGGTTCTTTAACTGAAACGTCTGGCCGCTCAGGTCCGTCTTGCGGAAACGTTCGCCCGTTCCGACGAAGCACTCGTCAGGCTCGCACTTAAAGCTAATGGTAGCACGTTCTGTCTTGTTTGTTGCGATGGAATCGCAACTTACGAAACCAAGGGGGAGAGCGTCATAGCGTGGGGGAGAGAAGTGATCGTCACTCAAAGCTATACCTTTCCGTTCGTCACCATCCGGATAAAACGTGATAAAAGGTGCACTCTGTGGCGGGGGAAGGAGGTCACTCCAGTGATCGATGGGCGATGCGCTAAGGTCTATCGTCGCCATCTTCTTTCCATCGTTGGCGATGACATCGCCACATACATAATGAAGGGGCACCCGCGTGACATCAGGGCTGAACTGCAGCATGTCGTCGGTCTCCATCATAGCATCACCACTCATAGTAGTAAACAAACGCACAATGTTAGGTTCGTAAGCGCGGACGATGAGGTCGAAAGACTGTTGGGGCGCAGAGGTATCTGGTGCCATGTCTTCCTGATGCAGTTGTTTCTGATAGGGAATGGTTACTATGATGTCGCCATCGCGCTCTTCTATCTTCGACGGGGCATAAGCCTTCCACAGGGCTTCGTCCTTTTCAAGTAAAGGATCAAAGTCCATGAAGTCAAAGAGATGGTAGTTTGTCTGTTTCATTGCTTGAATATGATGTTCGGACCTGGGTGGTTGTCGCCGATTTCTTCACGACGAATGAGGCGGGTATCTGCGTCAGAAGCGCCGACCACTCGGTTGTTTTCTATCGTAAAGCCATCCGTGCGGGCATCGAGATAGATGCAGAAGCCACGTTCGTTAGTGGCATAAGGGGCTGGGTAGGGCGCACTAATCTTGTTGCCGCTAATGACGGAGCCGGGCTGGTTGCTGAGCGTATAGATGCCGCCGGCGTCATAGAGCTGACGGGCATAGTTG
>ONKX01000025.1 GCA_900318555.1 uncultured Prevotellaceae bacterium
CTCGCAGATGTCGTGGGGCTTCGGACCCATGTGCATCCTCTTGTTTGGCATGCTCTTCGCCCCTGGAGGCTATCTCTTTGGCTGGGTGGAAAGTGTGGCACACCTATTTGGCGGTGCTGACATGCCCGTGGAGGCTGTCAATGCCTTCTCGTCGCGCATCGTGTTCTTCACCCTGTTCGTCGTAGCTTTCATTGCCTGGAACCTACAGCGTCAGTTGCAGGAAAGCGCTGAGTTTACTGCACAGAAAGAGTCGGCAGAGAAGACGGGATTGCTGGACAATATCAAGGTACTGTTCTCCAACAAGATTGCCGTTCGCACCGTTATCTTCCTCGCAGTCATCTATCTGACGTGGAACCTCGTGGCCTCTGTCATGGGATTCTTCCAGCCTCATATCTACGAGACTGCTGGTGGTGTTACCAACGAGCAGGCTAACTGGATGAACTTCATTCAGTGGGCCATCATTGTCAGTATCACGTTTGTCGTATCGAAGCTCATCGACAAGTCGTCCCACAAGGCTATCTATACCTTCGGACTCTTGGTGGCTATTGCTGCTTGGCTCGTCATCGTCACCATTGGTGTCAATGGTATGGTAGGCCTCTGGCTGTTTGCCGTCCTCTGGGGTGTTCAGGGTGGTTCGTCGCCACAGATATTCTATGCCCTATGGGGTTCTGAACTCTTCCCTGCCAAGTTCCGTGCAGGTGCTCAGGGTTTGATGTTCTTCATCGTGCGAGGTCTCTCAGCTGTCTGGGGCCTTATCTTCACCTATATCTATGGTGAGAATGGCGAGGGCTTCACCATTGCAGCCTTCTGCATGATTGCCCTGCTGGCCATCTCGCTCGTGGTAGGCTTTATCGGAGTTCCCAACACGCGTGGACGTGCCCTCGAGGATATCACGAAGGAACGCTATGGAGAGAATTATTAGTGGTAAGAGGTGAGAGGTGAGAATTCAGAGGTGAGAGGTGAGAGGTAAGAGGTAAGAGGTAAGAGAATAGTTGTAGCGTATGAATGACTTTTATTATCGTAAGTTAACTGTCTATCACAAGTCAATGGAACTAGTGAAAAGAGTATATGGACTTACAGAATTATTCCCTGCGTCAGAGCGCCACGGCCTGACAAATCAAATTCAGCGAGCTGTCGTTTCTATTCCATCTAATATTGCTGAGGGGATGGGACGTTTTTCCAACAAGGAACGTGTCCATTTTCTCGAAATAGCTAATGGCTCTCTCATGGAGGTTATGTGTCAGCTTGAACTCTCACTTCTCTTAGGCTATATCTCTCAACAACAATTTGACGAGCAAGAGTTGTTTATATCAGAAACCACCAAAATGTTGGTTGGATTACGTAAAACATTTGAAGATAAAGTATAACAATAGGTGAAGAACTTAAGAGGTAAGTGGAGAGAGGTAAGAGAATAGTCTGCAAGCTGTTCTCAGTGCTCTAAACATTTCTCTCACCTCTCACCTCTTACCTCTCACCTCTAAAAAAATAAGAATATGAAAAGTATATTAGAAGGCCGCGATGGTTTGAAGGCGGTTGTTTATCAGATTGCGGAGGTCACTGGTTACCTCTGGCAGAAAGGATGGGCTGAGCGTAACGGTGGCAACATCACTGTGAACGTCACTGAGTTTATGGATGACGAGTGCAAGGCTATGAAGCCCATCTCGGAAGTGAAACAGATTGGTATGGTTCTGCCCCAGTTGAAGGGCAAGTATTTCTATTGTAAGGGTACGGGCAAGCGCATGCGCGACTTGGCTAAGGAGCCTATGCAGAACGGAAGTATCATCCGTATTCTCGACGATTGCGCCAGCTATGTGGTGATTGCCGATGAAAACGTGGTGCCTACGTCTGAATTGCCCACCCACCTGGCTCTGCAGAACTATCTGTTGGAAACGGGTTCGTGCTACAAGGCTACCCTGCACACGCACCCCATTGAGCTCGTGGCTATGAGTCATATCCAGCGCTTCCTGAAGGACGACGAGATGACACGCGTGCTATGGTCTATGATTCCTGAGACGCTGGCTTTTGCTCCTCTGGGCATCGGCATCGTACCTTACGCTCTGCCTTCCAGCGTTGATTTGGCTGAGGCTACCCTCGAGCAAATCAAGACCCACGATGTGGTGATGTGGGAAAAGCATGGAACCGTTGCCGTTGGTACGGACATTATGGATGCCTTCGACCAGACCGATGTGCTTTGCAAGGCTGCGAACATCTACATGTGTGCCAAGGCTATGGGTTCTGAGCCCGATGGCATGACTGCTGAGCAGATGAAGGAAGTGCAGGATGTGTTCAAATTGCCTAAGAAGCGTCCTTGCTAAGAGACACGAAAAAAGCCGAGACCTTCCGTCCCGGCTTTTTTCTTACCTCTTTCTCTGACCAGGGTCAGAGTGTGGCGTTGCGAACTCTCTTACCTCTTACCTCTTACCTCTCACCTCTTACCTCTCACCTCTTACCTCTCACCTCTTACCTCTTACCTCTTACCTTATAATTTGCCTTGTTCTCCTAAGTACGAGTCCTTGAAACCAAGGAAGTAGAGGACTCCGTCCAATCCGATGGTGCTAATGCTCTGTTCGGCATTGGCCACTACACGGGGCTTGGCGTGGAAGGCGATACCCAGTCCGGCTTCAGAAATCATCGGCAGGTCGTTGGCACCATCACCTACGGCAATGGTCTGGGCGAGGTTCACCTTCTCCACCTGAGCAATGAGCTTTAGCAGTTCTGCCTTGCGGTGTCCGTCGACCACTTCGCCTACATAGCGACCAGTGAGTTTGCCGTCCTCACCAATCTCCAGTTCGTTGGCATAGACATAGTCGATGCCGTAGCGGCGCTGGAGGTATTCGCCAAAATAGGTGAATCCACCACTGAGGATGGCAATCTTATAACCGCAGGTCTTCAGGACAGACATCAGACGGTCAACACCCTCCGTCATAGGCAGATGCTCGGCAATGTCCTGCATGACGCTGACGTCGAGGCCTTTCAGCAGGGCCACGCGACGGGTGAAGCTCTCCTTGAAATCTATCTCGCCACGCATGGCACTCTCCGTGATGGCGCGCACCTCGGCACCTACGCCATTACGTTCTGCCAGTTCATCGATACACTCCGTCTGGATGAGCGTCGAGTCCATATCGAAACAGATGAGGCGGCGCATGCGTCGGAACATGTCGTCCTTCTGGAACGAGAAGTCTATCTCCATCTCCTGCGACAGCTTCATGAGCTTCGACTGCATCTCCTGACGGTTGGTGGGTTCACCGCGCAACGAGAACTGGATGCAGGCACGGGTGTGCTTGTCCAATTGCTTGATGCTCTTACGACCCGTGAGGCGCAGGATGGAGTCGATGTTCAGCCCTTGGTCGGCCAGAATCTGCGTAGCAGCCTGTATCTGACGGGCTTCCAGCTGTCGTCCCAACATCATGAGGATATAGCGGTTCTTGCCCTGATGGCCCACCCAGTCCTCATACTCATCGTCGCTGATGGGCGAGAAACCGATGTTCACCCCCAGTTCGGTGGCCTTGAACAGCAATTCCTTCATGGCCAGTCCGGATTTCATCTCGTCCATGCGGATGAGAATGCCCAATGACAGGGTGCTGTGGATGTCGGCCTGACCAATATCCAGCACTTGTGCATCATACTTCGCCAGAATGCCCATGACGGCTGCGGTCAGTCCAGGACGGTCTTGTCCTGTGATACGCACTAATATCTGTTCTTCGACCCTTGGTCGAAGTGTGACGTTCTCTCCATGAGAGTGTGGCGTTGCAATGCAATCATCTTTCATAACTCTTACTTCTTACCTCTTACTTCTTACTTCTTACCTCTTACCTCTTATTTTAGGTAGTCTTCGAAATATTGTGTGATACGTTCGTGCAGATGCACGCTGGCGTGGCCTCGCATGTTGTGCTCTTCGCCCGGATAGGCAAAGAAGTCAGGCTGGGTGCCCGCCTTGATGCAGGCGTCGAGGAACGACAGACAGTGCTGAGGCACGACAGTGTTGTCGTTATAGCCCGTGATGATCTGCAGCTTACCCTTCAGATTCTTGGCCTTGTTGATGAGGCTCGCCTTCTCGTAGCCCTCAGGATTCTGCTGAGGCGTATCCATATAGCGCTCGCCATACATCACCTCATACCATTTCCAGTCGATGACAGGACCACCTGCCACGCCCACCTTGAACACATCGGGGTAGTTGAGCATGAGCGAGATGGTCATGAAACCGCCAAACGACCAACCGTGGACACCGAGTTTATCGGCATCGACGTAGGGCAGGCTCTTCAGATACTCCACACCCTTCATCTGGTCTTGCATCTCTATCTGTCCCAACTGGCGGAAAGTCGCCTGTTCGAAATCGCGACCACGATATTCACTGCCGCGATTGTCGAGGATGAATACGATGTATCCCTTCTGCGACATATAGGTTTCCCACGAACGGCTGTACCAGTGCCACGAAGCCTCGACATTATGGGCGTGAGGACCGCCATAGACATACACCACGGTGGGATATTTCTTGTTGGCGTCGAAGTTGTAAGGCTTCACCATGCGGTAGTAGAGGTCGGTCTTGCCATCAGCGGCCTTGATACTGCCACATTCGAAGATGGGCTGTTCGTAGTTCTGCCAAGGATCATCGGCTGTAAACAGTCTTTGAACTTTGAACTTGGAACTTGAAACATCAATCATGCTGATATTGCGGGGCTGAGTTGGTGATGAATGGCGGTCGAGCACGTAACTGCCTGATACCGACAGCTCTCCGCGATGAACACCATCTTCCTTCGTCAGCTGGGTCATCTTGCCATTATTGACATTGACGCTGTATATCTGGCGATGCAATGGGTGGTATTTGTTGCCTTCGATGATGATGCTCTTCAGCGTGGTATTGAATCCGAGGACGTTCTGCACCACCCACGGACCACTGGTGAGCTGACGCAACAGTTTTCCATCCTTATTATATAAATATAGGTGGTTGTATCCGTCGCGCTGACTCTGCATGATGAACTTATTGCTGTCCCAAGGCAGGAACTGGATGGGATGCAGGGGCTCGACATATTTGTCGCTCGTCTCGCAATAGAGTTCAGCAATGCGTTCGCCCGTTGTGGCGTCGTACGACACGAGGCGGCAGTCGTTCTGGTCGCGATTCAGTTCGAACATATAGATGGTCTTGCCATCGGGATTCCAGGCAATGTTGGTGAAGTAGATGGGCTTCGTGTCAGTGACAAAATCACCGACCACACTGCCGTTGGTGGTCTTGAGATAGATGGTTTGGTTGGTGTTGACGTCATAGACGCCTACTGTCACCACGTGGGCGTTCATGCCCGCCATCGGATATTTGTCAGGCTCGTAGGTGGCTTCACGTGGGAAGATGTTCACCTGCGGATAGTCAGTTACCATGCTTTGGTCCATCCGATAGAAGGCCAGTCGCGCGCTGTCTGGACTCCAGAACGTGCCTTTGTTGATGCCGAACTCATTACGGTGGACGGCAGAACCGTACACAATTTCGCGACTGCCGTCCGTCGTCAACTGGTGTTCCTTGCCTTGGGCGTCAACGACATACAACTGATGGTCCTTGACAAGGGTTGTGGCTTTCCCTTCACCCTTGCGATTGTTGTCCTCGTCGGTGGTCAGAGGACGGATATCCTTGCCGGTATTTCTGTCGACGAGGAGACACCGTTCCTTGTCGATGCGCACCAGTTCGTCGCCCCACCATGCATAAAACTGATTCTCAGGCTGCAAGGCCTTATAGCGTTTACCACCGAAGTTCAGTTCTTCGAGGGTAAAGAGGTTTTTCTCCTGAGCGCACAACATAAGAGGTGAGAAGTATGAGGTGAGAGGTGAGAGAATAGCTAATGCCATGAAATGCTTAATCTTCTTCATCATCGCGGAATCTACGGTTATTCTTCTTGAAAGGTTTTTTGAAATCCCTGGAATCCCTGAAATCTCTAGAACCTCTAGAGTCTCTAGAATTTCTAGAATCTCTAGAACCTCTAGATTCTCTAGGTTCTCTGGGTTTCTTGAATTCTTTCTTCTCCAGTGAATGGAACTTAAACGAGCGGATGTCGCCATCCTCGTTCTCCTCCTGTTCGTCCAGACGCTTCTTAAACTCACGCTCCTTCTTGAAACGGTGCTTTTCAGCCATCTGGCGCTTCTCTTCCTCTGTCTTCACAATACCGCCTTCCCCACGGAAATCGCTCATCTTACCGTCGAACATCTGGTATTTGCGGAACTCACACTCCAGACTGCCATTGAACAAAGGAATCTTGATGCTGGGTTTCAGACCAATCTGGCTGAAACACTCCTCACGATAGGAGAGTACCCAAGCTTCGTTGCCTGTAAACTGGTGTTTCAGGCGCTCACCAATCATTTTGTAGGTGCCCAGCAGATCGGACGTCGAGATGCGTTCTCCGTAAGGTGGGTTGGTCACCATGATGCTCTTTTCCTTGGGCTGCGTGAAGTTCTTGAAGTCCTGTTCCTCTACGGTGATGTCGCTGGTCAGTCCTGCGGCCTTCACATTCAGACGTGCCGTATTCACGGCCTTGATATCCACATCGTAACCATAGATGTGGTGATTGAATTCACGTTCCTGAGAGTCGTCATTGTAAATTTTGTCGAAGAGGTCGGCATCGAAGTCGGGCCATTTCTCGAAGGCAAACTCCTTACGGAATAAGCCCGGAGCCATGTTGCGGGCTATCAGTGCAGCCTCGATGAGCAACGTGCCACTGCCGCACATGGGGTCGATGAAGTCCGTCTCCCCACGCCAACCGGTCATCAGGATCATACCTGCTGCCAATACCTCGTTCAGCGGTGCCTCTACCGACTCCTGACGATAGCCACGACGATGAAGGCTCTCGCCACTCGAGTCCAGACACAGCGTACACTGGTCTTCGGCAATGTGGATATGCAGGCGCATGTCAGGATTGCTCACGCTGATATTCGGACGGTTACCGGTTTTCTCGCGGAACTGATCGACGATGGCGTCTTTCACCTTATATGCCACGAATTTCGAGTGGCGGAACTCCTCGGAGAATACGACGGAATCGACGGCAAAGGTCTTGTCCAGCGACAGGTATTCTGTCCAGTCGATGTCCTTTACACCTTCGTATACGTCATCTGCTGACAATGCCTTGAAGTGTTTGATGGGTTTCAGAATACGGATGGCAGTATGCAGTTGGAAATTGGCGCGATACATCATCTCCTTATCGCCCGTAAAGGACACCATTCTGCGTCCTACTTGAACATTTTTTGCGCCCAACTGCGTCAGTTCGTTCGCCAAGACGGGCTCCAGGCCCATGAAGGTCTTGGCGATCATTTCAAATTCTTGTGTCATGATGTCATAATATAAATATGGGGCAAAGTTACGAAATTTTTCTAAATAAATGATGCAGAATTCGATTTTTTTATGTAATTTTGCACAATAATTGCGAAGACGACAGCTATGACCGTAACCGCAGTCATACAGTTTTTGGCGGTGAATTCGCTGTTTCAGCTCGATATTCTCGCCTGGATAGTCGGCATCCCCATGCTGATAGCCTTGTGCGTTTACCTCGTACGGCAGGTGGGCCGTTCGCGTCGTTTGAAAGCAGAACTCAATCAGCTGGATCAGGTAAAAACACTTTCCGTAGAGTACGAATTGGTGTTGAAAGCCATGCACCTGTGTGTGTGGCGCATTGATGTCGACAGCCATGTCGTATCGTTCGACAGCGACTACCGTGACTATGGCGATATCGTGTTTCTACCTTCTGGTGGCAAAGTGGAGGATATCATCCATCATATACTTCCGGAATATCAGGAAGACTTCCGCAAAGGCATGGATGACGTGATGAATGGTGTGTCGGAACAGTTCAATATGCAGTATCAGATCATGTCTCCGCATAGTCAGAAACCCTATTGGAGCGAGAGCTTCTTTACCGTCGAGAAGCGTAATCTGAACGGTGACCCTGAGACCATCGTCGGTACCACCATGCGTATCGACCAGCAGAAGGAGATTGAGACGGCCTTGATGGATGCGCTCTATCATGCCGAGGAGAGCGACCGTCTGAAATCGGCTTTCCTCTCGAATATCAGTCACGAAATCCGTACTCCGCTCAATGCCATTGTGGGCTTCAGCAATGTGCTGTCGATGGCCAATGACGAGGAAGAACGCCAGAAACTGGTGGATGTCATCCAGCAGAACAATACGCGACTGCTCAGCATGCTTGACAATATCGTCAGTATGTCCCGAATCGAGGCCAAGGGTGCTGCGACGCTCAATAAGGAGACGTTCGCCCTGAAGGGTGTTTTCGACGAATTGTTTGAGAAGTTTAGCGATAAGGCCCGCAAGAGCGGTGATATCCTCCAGATAGAGGATGATAACCACCTGCCGACATTATATACCGACCGCGAACGCCTGCTGGAAATCGTCAACCAGTATTTGGACAACGCGCTGAAATATACCACCCATGGTCTGGTCACTGTAGGCTGTAAGACGAGCGATGACGTCATTCGTATCTTTGTGCGTGACACGGGTAAGGGAATTGCTGCCGACAAGTGTAACGAACAGCTCTTCGAACGTTTCTTCAAGGTCGATGAGTTTGAAGTGGGTTCCGGTTTGGGACTGAGCATCTGTCGCAGTCTGGCTGCTTCGCTCGACGGTCGCGTGGGTGTCGTATCGGAGCTGGGCAAGGGCTCGACGTTCTGGGTTGAACTTGGAAAGGATATAATAGTTTATGAATCGAATTAAGATGTTGGTATTGCTGGTGATGACATGTGTGATGACGTCACTGGCGCAGGAAAAGATTACAGGTTATGTTATTGACGACCAGTCTGGCGACAGCTTGGGCTTCGTCACCGTTCAGTATAAAGGACAGAAAATCACGACGATGGCCGACCACCGTGGCTATTTCTCCATCACCAAGCAGGTGGGAAAGAAGCTGACGTTCAGTGCTGTGGGCTATAAGACCAAGACGGTCTCCATCGGCCCCAACAGCCACCGTCTGCTGGTAGTCCTCAAGGAGGATCTGCGGTCGGTGGGCGAAGTCACTGTCAAGGCCAAGCGCGGCAAATACCGTCGCAAGGGCAATCCTGCCGTGGAACTCATGCGGAAGGTTATTGCCAATAAGAAAAAAACGGACCTTTCCAATCGCGACTACTACCAATATACGAAGTATCAGAAACTCACGCTGGCGTTGAACGATGTCAAACCCGACATGCTCACCAATCCCAAGTTCGCGAAGTATCCCTGGCTCACCGACCAAGTGGAGAAGTGTCAGATGACGGGACGCCTTATCCTGCCTGCCAGTGTCGACGAGACTGTCACACAGAAAATCTATCGCCGTGATCCTCATGACGAGAAGACTATCATCAAGGGCCAGCGCTCGGTGGGCGTTACCAATTTCTTCCAGACGGGCGACATCGTCAATACCGTTTCGAAGGACATCTTTACCGATGTGAATATTTACGACAATCAGATACGCATCCTTCAGCATCCTTTCACCTCGCCCATTGGCGATGGAGCCATCTCCTTTTATCGCTATTACATCGAGGACACGCTGGCTGTCGGACGCGACTCCTGCATCCATGTCCATTTCCTGCCCAATAACCAACAGGACTTCGGATTCCGTGGCGACCTCTACATCCTCAAGGATTCCAGCTATCAGGTCAAGCGCTGCGAGATCATTCTGCCCAACCGGAGTGACGTCAACTTCGTAGAAAACCTGAAACTTGTCCAGGAATTCACCAAGCTGCCTACGGGCGAATGGGTGCTGTCCGTCGATGATATGGTGGTCGAACTGGTACTCTTCGACTTCATTCAGAAAGGCGTCGCCATCCGTACCACGCGACTGTCGGACTATCAGTTTACGGAAATTCCCGACAAAATGTTTAAAGGCCGCGAGAAAACCGTCATGGACCCCGATGCCGAAATGCAGGGCACCGACTTCTGGCAACAGGAGCGAAAGGTCGAACTGACGGCCAGCGAGGCAAAGATGGACAATTTTCTGAAAGGCATCAAGTCCATGGGTGGCTTCGGCTGGATATTGGCCGGACTGAAGGTCCTCACCGAGAATTTCATCGAGACCAGCGAGCACAGCAAGATTGATATTGGTCCTGTCATTTCGACAATCAGCAACAATTTCATCGACGGCTTGCGCACCAGGTTGGGTGCACAGACCACTGCCAACCTCTTCCCCCGTCTCTTCTGGAAAGGCTATGTGGCCAATGGCTGGAAGAGCAAGCGGTGGTATTACAGCAGTCAGATTACATGGGCGCTGAACAAGAAAAAATACCTGCCTGAGGAATTCCCCAAACGCAACATCTCGTTCCTGACGACCTACGACGTCATGTCGCCGTCCAACAGAATGACCGACTACGACAAGGATAATTTCTTCACGTCGTTCCGATGGACCAAGGTCGACAAGATGATGTTCTACCACCGCCAAAGGTTGCTCTTCGAATACGAGCAGCGCTGGGGACTGCGGACGCTGTTCAGTCTGAACACCGAGCAGAACGAGGCTGCCGGCAACATGAAGTTTGTCCCGCTGTCGTCCACCGACGATGCCGACATCAAGTTCCGCACCACCGAGCTCAAGGCCGAGTTGGAGTATAGCCCTGGAGCCCTCTACACCAATTCCAAGATCCGTCGTGTCAAGGTCAATCGCGAGGCACCCATCTTCACCCTCAGCCATACCGTCGGACTGCAGGATTTCCTCGGTGGCGACTATCACTACAACTATACCGAGGCCAGCATCTTTAAACGCCTCTGGCTCAACAGCTGGGGACGCATCGATTTCTTTACGCGTGCCGGAAAACAGTGGAATAAGGTGCCCTTCCCACTGCTCTGCATGCCGTTAGCCAACGTGTCCTATTTCAGTCGCAAACAGACGTTCAACCTCATTACCGACATGGAATTCCTCAACGACCGCTTCTGGAGCATCGACCTCAATTGGGATATGCAGGGAAAAATCCTCAATCGCATCCCACTCATCCAGAAAGCCCGTCTGCGCGAATACATCGGTGTCAAGATGCTGTGGGGCGGACTCTCCGACAAGAACAACCCCTATCTGGCCGAAAATGCCGGCAGCAACGTCCTCATGTATTTCCCCGACGATTGCTTCGTCATGAACCCCCGCATTCCCTACTGGGAAATCTCTGCCGGTGTCCGCGGCATCCTCCGCTTCTTCCAGATTGAGTACGTCCGCCGCATGAACTACAACACCGGTCGCAGTTCCAAAAACAGCGTCCGCTTCGGCTTCACCATGATGTTCTAGGAAATTCTCCCCTTGCAATAAAATAAGGCTGCCGAACGGGCAGCCTTATTTATTATTCCCACTCGATGGTTGCAGGTGGTTTTGAGGAAATGTCGTAGCAGACGCGGTTGACGCCACGGACTTTGTTGATGATTTCGTTGCTGACCTTCGCCAGGAAGTCGTAGGGTAGGTGAGCCCAATCGGCAGTCATGGCGTCGGTAGAGGTGACAGCACGCAGGGCGACAGGATTCTCGTAGGTGCGCTCGTCGCCCATGACACCGACGCTGCGGACGGTGGAGAGGAGGATGGCGCCAGCCTGCCAAATCTGGTCGTAGAGCGATACCTCGATTTCGCCGTCGGTCATAGCGGCAGGAATGCCAGCGGCCAGTACTCTGCGGGCCTCTTCGCCCGAGAGCTTCACCTTATATTCGCGGAGCCCGCGGATGTAGATGTCGTCGGCATCCTGCAGGATGCGCACTTTTTCGCGGGTGATATCGCCCAGGATGCGGACAGCAAGGCCCGGACCGGGGAAGGGGTGACGCGTGATGAGGTGTTCGGGCATCTGCAGCTGACGGCCTACGCGACGTACCTCGTCTTTGAACAGCCACTTCAGGGGTTCGCAGAGCTGGAGGTGCATCTCCTTGGGCAGACCGCCCACGTTATGGTGGCTCTTGATGACCTTGCCCGTGATGTTGAGCGACTCGATGCGGTCGGGATAG
Organism: uncultured Prevotellaceae bacterium; assembly: GCA_900318555.1. Classification (GTDB taxonomy): domain Bacteria; phylum Bacteroidota; class Bacteroidia; order Bacteroidales; family Bacteroidaceae; genus Prevotella. The sequence continues at coordinate 11,918 of ONKX01000025.1, forward strand.
ATGGTGCCCTGGGCGAGCCACTTGGCATCAGTAATCTTCTTGGCCTCGGCATTGAACACTTCGACGAAGTCGCGACCGATGATCTTACGTTTCTGTTCGGGTTCGGTAACGCCTGCGAGGTCGGCAAAGAACTTCTCACTGGCATCGACGCCAATGACGTTCAAGCCCAGCACCTTGTAGTCGTCCATGACCTGCTGGAACTCGTTCTTGCGCAGCATGCCGTGGTCGACGAAGATACAGGTGAGGTGCGAGCCGATGGCCTTATTGAGCAGCACGGCGGCAACGGAGCTGTCGACACCGCCGGAAAGTCCGAGGATGACGCGGTCGTTGCCCAGCTGATAGCGCAGTGTGGCGACGGTGCTTTCTACGAACGAGGCAGCGCTCCACTCCTGACGCGAGCCGCAGATCTCCACAACGAAATTCTTCAGCAGTTGCTTGCCCTGCAAGGTGTGATAGACCTCGGGATGGAACTGCACGGCGAAAACGGAAGCCTCACCCCGCCCCTCTCCAAGGGGAGAGGGAGACCAGTACGCAGCCTGTCTGACATCCTTAGTGGACGCAATAGTTTCGAAGCCGTCGGGGATGGCGGTGATGGTGTCACCATGCGACATCCACACCTGCGAGTGTTGGTCGAAGCCCTTGAAGAGCGGGTTCGAGGCATCGACGGTCTGGAGGTTTGCACGGCCATATTCGCGAGAGTCGGCCTTTTCCACACGGCCGCCCAGCGTATGGCTGATGAACTGTGCACCATAGCAGATGCCGAGCACGGGGATGCGGCCTACGAACTGCGAGAGGTCCACTTTGAAAGCCTCTGGGTCGTGTACCGAGTAGGGTGAGCCGGAGAGGATGACGCCGATGACGTCGTCGTCGTTGCCTACAGGATATTTGTTGTAGGGCAGAATCTCGCAGAAGGTATCGAGTTCGCGGACGCGACGGCCGATGAGCTGCGTGGTCTGCGAACCGAAATCGAGGATAATAATCTTCTGTTGCATATTAATATTACTTGTTTGTATCTTTTGACGGGCAAAGGTAGTGCAAATCGAACAAAAAACCAAATTTTATTTGGATTTTTTTGAGATGCAGCCTACCTTCACCAAGGGTGAAAGGTACTAATTATTTTCCATACTGCCAAATCTTTCGATGATTTCGAGGCACATGCGGCTGTTGTGGTAGGGACATTTCCAAAAGCCCGCCTTGTCGTCGACGGTGTTCAGCGTGCCGTCGGCATGGCGGCTCCAATGCCACTCACCATGCTCATAATCAATGATTTGCGCCTTGATATAGTCCCAGCATTTCTGGGCTCGTGCGAGGGCTTCCTCGTCACCGAAGTGCTGGTAGAGATTAAACCAGCCCACGACATTCTCGGCCTGTACCCACCAGTGGAGGTCGTCGTCAACATGACCTGTGTCGAGGTTTGCCTCGTGGATCATCGAACCGTCGGGGCGTAGCCCTTTCTCGCTGGCTTTTGCCACTTCGCGGACAACAGGTTCGACACGCGCCAACACCTGACGGTCGCCCAAGACGAGGGCAGCCTCGTGCATGAGCCACGAGCACTCGATGTCGTGGCCGTAGCTCTCGAGCCGGCCTGCACCACGCGTCCAATCCATGTCGAAGAAGAGGTCGAGGTGGTGGGTCTCGGGATTGAGGATGCGGTCGGTAAAGATGCCGATGATGTTACGCAGGGCGCCTTCGACCCTTGCGACCAAATCGCAAGGCACGGTGATGTCGATGGGCAATACGGAGCCGATGACGGGAACGTAGTCGCACGATGAATTGGCCTGAAACTCCTTCAGCGTGCGGTAGAGGTTGGCGTAGGGTTCGATGATGTGCAGATGGGTGTTCTGCGATTTCGGGTAGTTGGCGTCGAGGTCGGAGAGCCGCATGTCGGCCAAGGGCTGCCAGTCGCGTGAGAGGGCTTCGATGTAGCCGTTGTGCTCGTGGTCGAAGGCGTGGTCCTCGATGCATTCGAAGAGCTGCAGGGCATAGTCGAGTGCCTCGCGGTCGCCCGTGGCGCGAGCATATTCCGAGAGGCCGTAGATGGCAAAGCCGATGGCATAGAACTGCTTCTTGGTATCGAGGGGATTGCCTTTGTAGTCGACGCTCCAATAGACACCGCCGTATTCGTGGTCGATGAAATGGTCGATGAAGTAATCCTTGGCGCGCGTGGCGGCGGATAAATAATCTAGATGTTCTAGATGATCTAGATTTTCTAGATGGGAAAATACGCGGTAGGCGGCGGAGAAGGACCAAAGGATGCGGGCGTTGAGGATGGCGCCCTTCTCGGCCTCGCGGTGGAGTTGTTCGTTAGCGTCGATGCGTCCGTAGAAACCGCCGTTTTCGTGGTCCTGCATGCGGTCTAACCAGAAACGCAGGATGTTGTTCTGGACAACATCCTGCATCTCACATTTCATTGTTTCAATCGTTTTCGTCAGCATTGAGATAGTAACTGCGTAATTCCTTCAGTTCTTTGTTAATCTGCGTGATACGCTCGGTGGTGAGCGGATAGAACCAGACGATGCACATAGACACGAGGGCTACGAGTGCAGGAATGAAGCTCATGAGCCAGCGCAGACAGCTGAGGGCTTCTTCGGGCTGTACGACACCAGCGGCAAGCTGCTGCGGGTCAGTGATGTAGCCAAAGCCGTCGAGCAGCCACAGTACGGCAGCACCACCGATGGCGCCACCAAACTTCTGTGCCATGGACGACGACGAGAAGATAAGACCCGTGGAGGCCGTATGGAACTCGAGCTCAGCATAGTCGCTGACATCAGCATACATTGACCATACGAGTGGTGACATGATACCCGTCAGGATGGAGATGAGCACCTGGAACACGAGCATGGTCCAATAACCCGTCGGAGTGCAAGGAATGAAGTAGAACGCGATGCTCAGGACGACCAATGAGGCATTGACCATGATGAAAGTGGACTTCTTGCCCAGCTTGTTGGCAATAGGTACGCACGAGGCTACACCCACCATGTTCGACACTTCGCCAACACCCAGGAAGAGTCCGGCATAGAAGGCAAATATCAGTCCGAAGAACACGAGGTTGACGTCGGCACCAACGATGTCTTGGAAATAATAGGCGACGGTAGCACCACGCACGGTGTTGAACAGGTTGAAGCAGAGGGCAGCACCGATGAGCAGCCACCAGGGCTTGTTGGAGAGCAGCGCCTTGAAGTCGGAACCAACGGAGACGGTGGAGACGGTCTTCAGGTGTTCGCGCGTTATCGAGAAACAGATGAGGAACATGACGAAGCATGCTGCTGCGATGACCACCATCGCCCAGAACCAACCTTCGGGCGTGTTGTAGCCACCCATCATGTTGGTCAGCGGTTCCCAGAGGAACAGCGAGATGAACGAACCGCCATAGGCAAAGAACATGCGGAAGGATGAGAACACGGTCTTCTCGTTAGTATCGTCTGTCATCACACCCAACATGGCACCGTAAGGCACGTTGATGCCCGTATAGACAGTCATCATGAGGATGTAGGTGACGTAAGCCCAGATGAGCTTGCCACCATAGTCGAGGTCGGGCGTGGTGAACAGCAGGATACCTGCGATGGAGAAGAACGGTGCCACCCAGAGCAGGAAGGGACGATACTTACCCCAGCGGGTATTGGTACGGTCGGCAATGACACCCATCATGGGGTCTGAGACAGCATCCCAGATACGTGTTACCAACACCAGCACACCAGCGTCGATGAGCGACAGTCCGAAAATGTTGCTGTAGAAGAACGGCAGATAATAAGAGAATATCTTCCAGAACATGCTGGACGACATATCGCCAAAGCCATAGGCGATCTTTTCTTTTAAATTACTCATAGTTTATGATTTTTTGCGATTAACTTTTTGATTGTTTCCACGCTGGCGGCGGTAAAGAGGCCGTCCTCGGGAGTATTCATACAGTAGTCGACGAGGCGGTCGACGGTAGAGGTTGCCACATGCATGCGCGTGTCGGCAGAGGCGTAGTAGATGAACACGCGGCCGTCGGGGTCGGCAATCCAACCGTTGGCGAAAGCCACATTCATGACGTCGCCCAGATATTCGTCGCCTTCAGGAACGAGGAAATATCCGCCCGGCTGTGCGATGACGCGCGTGGGGTCGTCGAGAGCCGTCATGTACATATACAGGACATAGCGCAGTCCGTCGGCAGTAGCACGAACGCCATGCGCCAGATGGAGCCAGCCCTTAGGAGTCTTGATAGGGTGGGGACCTTCGCCATTCTTCACCTCCGTGATGGTGTGATAGTGGCGGGCGTTGATGATCTTTTCTTCTTTCACCTCAGCGTGGGTGATGTCGTCGACCAATGCCCAGCCGATGCCGCCACCGCTGCCCGTATCGATGAAACCATCCTGCGGACGGGTGTAGAAGGCGTATTTGCCATCGACGAACTCAGGATGTAGTACGACGTTGCGCTGTTGCGACTTCGTCTTCAGGTCGGGCAGACGATACCAAGTTTTCAGGTCCTTGGTGCGTGCAATGCCTGCCGTAGCGGTTGCTGCAGAGAGATTGCCCGGCTGTGTGTCGTCGTGACGCTCGGCACAGAACACACCGTAAATCCAGCCGTCCTCGTGCTGTGTGATGCGCATGTCGTAGACGTTGGTGGCCGGAATAACGTCCTCGGGCATGGTGATGGGCTCCTCCCAGAAGCGGAAGTTGTCGACACCATTGGGCGACTCAGCCACGGCGAAGAACGACTTGCGGTCGGCACCTTCGACACGCACTACGAGGCAGTACTTTCCGTTCCACTTGATGGCTCCGCTGTTGAGCGTAGCATTCATCATGATGCGCTGCATGAGGTAGGGGTTGTCTTTTTCGCAGAAATCATACTTCCACTCCAGCGGCGTATGCTCTGCGGTCAGAATGGGGAACTTCCACTTTTCGTAGATGCCATTCCCCCATTCTAGGGGTTCGTTTTTTCGCGTCAGCAACTGCTCGTGATGAGCACGCAACGCTTTTACTTTTTCTTCGAAATTGCTCATTTATTTTTTTTGTTGATTTTATTTTTTTTCGTTATTTCGTTATTTCGTTATTTCGGGATTGCGGAATTTCGGTATTCCGTTATTCCGTCGTTCCTTTTTCCGGCTGGATGTCTTTCAGGAACAGCGTGTTCGGGGCCTCGTAAAGCTTGCGGAAGTCAGCGGCACACGGCTGGTTGGGCGCAGGACCGAAGAATTCCTCCTTGTAGTTACGCCAGAGGAGGAAATAGCTGATAGGATATTGGTCCATGATGGGTTTCAGCACGCGGGTCCACCACGTAGAGTCCGTCATGTTCTTCAGACCGCACTCAGTCATAGCAAGCAGTTTGCCGTTCTTCTGGGCAAAATCGCTGAGGAACTTCAGGTCGGCCGTCAGGTCGCGCTTGAAATCTTCCTCCGTGCCCCATTGGTAAGCATCTTCACCTATCAACGTCACGCGCTCGTTGCCGGGATAGCGTGCCAGGAAACGTTCCTCGTTCCATTTTCCGTCGAGATTGGGCGAATAGCTCCACAGCAGGTTGGTCAGTCCGCGACTGTTCAATTCGTCCTGCAACATGCACCAAAGACCGTGGAACTCGTTGTCTGTGCAAAGATTCTGTCCCCACCAGAACCACGAGCCGTTGTTCTCGTGCCAAGGGCGGAAAATGATGGGTACGGGCTGGCCGTCCTTCGTTTTCAGCGTCAGCAGGAAATCACCCACGCGCTTCATCCACGTCTGGAACTTCTCGAACTCGCTGCCACCAGGCAGGATGCTGGCCACAATGGTGGAGTCGGCAACATCCCACGCAGAGCCTTCAGGGAATTTCTGACCATCCAGTCCCCCACGCGGAGCAGTGGTCTTGGGATTACGTGGATGCCACGAAATGGTGACGATACCGCCACGTTCGTGGTGAGCAATAATCTCGTCGTGAATACGCGTAAAGGGCACACTGTCGAGGTTCTTGGCGTCGCCCACCTCGATGCCGCCAAGGTCGAAACCCATCACGGCAGGATAGTCGCCGCACGTGTTCTTTACGTCGCTGCTGTCAGCCTGATATTCCCACGTCAGACCATAGAACGGATCGTCCTGATGGCCCATCATATAACCTTTCTGTCGCAAAGACTCCAGACGTTCTGCCAACAGATCAGCAGCGGTCTTAGGCGCCTCTTCTTTCTTACAGGCTACCATCATAATGGTTACACCTATTATTATATATAATGCTTTCTTCATATTCTTACATCTTATCTCTTACACCCTAATTCCTTCAGCAGCCAGTTTTCCCATTCGTCCCATTGCTCCTGATGCCAGTAATGCCACGTAGCCTGATAGGGAGAAATCTCCTTCGGACCCGTAACGGTGTTGTACGTAGCCCAAGCCGTCGTGGGAGGCACCACGTCGTCGTTATAGCCGAACGAGAACCAGCCTTTCTGTTTGTCGTTGATGAGACGGGCGAAATTGACACCGTCGTAGTAGCGCGACGTGTTGATTTTCTGTTCCTGTCCCTTGCCCTTACTCCAATAGAAATAGTGCGGCCAGCCACATGCTACGCCTTTCAGTGAGGCCGTATGGTCGCAGCATGCTGCATGGACGGGCGCATAACAAGTGACGCGTTTGTCGAGTCCGGCACAAGCCAGCGAGAGGAATCCTCCCTGGCTGGAACCCGACACCGCGAGCTGCTGACCATTCCAAGGGGTGTACTGTTCGATATAGTCAATGGCTCGGATACAACCGATGATGACACGCTTGTAATAGCTGTCGTCACGATTGTCCATGCCCCAATTCCAGTAATTCATCAAGGCACCGTTGAATACGTCGTCGTAAACCTTCTGGTCCATCGTGACGGAAATGCCATGAATACCAATCTCCAGCGTAATCGCGCCCTGCGAGGCAGTATAGATGTCGCCACCATAAGGGCGAACACCGGCACCAGGCACCCGCAGCAAAGCAGGATAACGCCCCTCTTTCACCGGAACACAGAGAATGCCGTAGGTCCGCCAATTCCACTGGATATTCTGGAATGACACCTCATAGACGTTGACATCCTTCGTACAACGCTCAGGCAGCAGGCGCTTGGTGGGGTTGAGGTCAACCTTGCGAGCCTCGCTGATGGCATTCTGCCAATATTCGCTGAAGTCCTGAGGCATGACGGTAGTCGGTTGCAAGCGTTCTGGCGAGAAGGCTGCACCGCAAGCACCCTTATATTCCTTGCCGTCGAGGGTGGCTTTTACATCGACCCGATAGAAGCCGGGCTTTGTCATCTTACCTTTCAGCGTCAGTGTACCATCTTTCAATAGCACTCCTTCTTTTTTGACGTCCTGATACATCTCCGGACCAGCGGCATAATCCACCTTTACATTATTTATTAAGGTATGCTCGCGCGTAACCCTAATATTAAATATAGCGGTTTCTCCCACCTCATAGCGCCAGTCTTGATGATCAGGGATGACTTCAACGCTAATACTATTGCCACGTATCTGACCCTTCATCGGAATTGCGATGAACAGCGTCAGCAACAAGGCGATAAAACCAGTTTTCTTCATACTCTTTGGTCTTTAGTCCGACGTATCATTTTATCACGTTGCAAAGTTAGCACTATTTTTTGAAATAGCACTATACTATTTTAACAAACTTGCATACTTTCAGTCAGAGAGATACTTAAAAAAACTTAAATTGTGGATTTTTGTTGTACATAAAAGTCCAAAAAGCAAAAAAGTATCAAAAACTGTCAATAAAAGATGTTAGCTTTTACAAAAAAAGCATTACCTTTGCAACGTCTTAACAGAAACAAAAGATTCATTATACTATTAACTAACAAGCAAAGTATGGATTTAAATTGCAGTAAAAACTCTCTGCTAGCAGGATTATGCGCTATATTCCTGCTGGGCTACTCGCCCGTGACGTATGCCGCAGAGGGCAGTTCACCACTGCCCAATGAGGTACAACAGGCGAAGAAGATTACTGGTACGGTGTCGGATGCCATGGGACCCGTCATCGGAGCCAGTGTAGTTGTAAAGGGAACCTCGAACGGTGTTGCTACCGATTTCGACGGAAACTTTACGCTCAGTGTCAATCAGGGACAGACCATCGTCGTTAGCTACATCGGCTATTTGACGAAGGAAATCACGATTGACGCACGTAACAACTATCAGATTGTGTTGGAAGAAGACAAGAAGATGCTTGACGAGGTCGTAGTCGTAGGTTATGGTACGATGAAGAAGAGCGACATCTCCGGTGCTTCGGTATCGTTGGGTGAGAGTGCCGTGAAAGGCTCTATCATCACTTCGCTCGACCAGTCGTTGCAAGGTCGCGCTGCCGGTGTGTCAGCTGTGCAGACTTCTGGTGCACCTGGTTCGTCATCAGCCATCCGCGTGCGTGGTACCGCTACCATCAACGCCAACGCTGAGCCACTCTATGTGATTGACGGTGTACCCGTGCAGAGTGGCGGCACGTCAGGTGCAAGCTACGGTTTGGGCGACGCGCTGGGTAATGGTTCGGTATCTACCATTTCTCCGCTGTCAACTATCGACCCTTCCGACATCGTCTCGATGGAGATTCTGAAAGACGCTTCTGCCACCGCCATTTACGGTGCTCAGGGTGCTAACGGTGTCGTGCTGATTACCACCAAGCGTGGTAAGGCTGGTGACGCTAAGTTCACCTACAACGGCATGGCAGCCTGGAACCGTCAGACTAAGCGTCTGGACATGATGAATCTGCGCGAATATGCAGAATATTACAACAGCTATGCCGAAGTAGGCGAAGCTTCTCACGTAGGCAACTTCAGCGACCCCTCGCTGCTGGGCAAGGGTACGAACTGGCAGGATGCCGTTTTCCAGACAGCCTTCCAGCACTCTCATCAGGTAAGTGCACAGGGTGGTTCAGACAAGGTGCAATACTACGTCAGCGGCAGCTATATGGATCAGGAAGGTACGATTATCGGTTCTGAGTTCAGACGTTTCTCGGCTCGTACCAACCTCGACGCACAACTGAAGAGTTGGTTGAAGATGAGCCTGAGTATTACATACTCTGACACGAAGGATGACCTGAAGCTGGCCGACTCTGACGAGGGTCTTATCGGTTACTCACTGACCACCATCCCCTCTATACCTATATATAATGTAGACGGCAGCTACTCCAGCGTATCGCAGGAGGGTTATACCAATCCTAACCCCATTGCCATGGCAATGATGGACGATATCTTGCTGAAGCGTCAGAAACTGAACGGTAACATTTTCTTCGAGGTGACCCCTATCGAGAATCTGGTGTGGCACGCAGAGTTGGGCTTCGACTTAGGTTGGAACAAGGGTGAAACTTACGAACCGATGGTTGACCTCGGCACTTGGAAGCGTTCGAGCAACGAGAGCCGTATGCAGAAGAACTCCAGTACTTTCTGGCAGTTGAAGAACTATCTGACCTACAGCCGCACCTTCGGCAAGCACTCTGCTACGGCGATGGTTGGTCAGGAGTGCTGGGAGTCGAAGTACGACTATGTTTCTGTTTACAATACCGGTCTGCCCTCTGACGCTGTACACAATCCCGCTCTGGGTGCTGGTACACCGCAGATTGGCGCAGGTTTCGGCAGCAGTTCTATGGCTTCGTTCTTCACTCGCTGGACCTACAGCTACGACAACCGCTACAATGCTACCTATACCTACCGTTACGATGGTAGCTCGAACTTCGGTCCCAACAAGCGCTGGGCCGGTTTCCACTCGTTTGCTGCCAGCTGGCGTTTCTCGAACGAGAAATTCATAGAAGAGGCTGTTGGCAAGTGGTTGTCGAATGGTAAGCTGCGTGTTGGTTGGGGTCAGACTGGTAACTCGAGCATCGGTGGTTACAAGTGGGGTTCTCCGCTTTCTACCATGGAGACCGCTCTGGGTACCAGCTACCGTCCTGCACAGATTGCCAACAAGGACATCAAGTGGGAAAGTCAGGAGCAGTGGAACATTGGTATCGACCTCGGTTTCTTCCACGACCGTGTCAACCTGACCGTCGACTGGTATAACAAGGAGTCAAAGGACATGCTGATGCAGCTGCAGTTGCCCTCATACATGGGTACTAGCGGTAACGGCTCCTCTGCCCTTGCTGCACCTTATGGTAACTACGGACAGATTCGCAATACCGGTGTCGAAATCTCGCTGAACACACACCCACTGGTCGGTAAGTTCGAGTGGGATGCTGACTTCCAGATTTCGTTCAACAAGAACAAGCTCGTCAGTCTCTCAGACGGTTCGAGCAATGCTCAGCTCATCGGTTACGGACAGTGGAGCGACGTGGTGAGCCTCACGCAGGCTGGTGAGTCACTCTACAGCTTCTATGGCTATGTGACTGACGGCGTCTATACCTCGCTGGAGGACATTGAGACCTCAGCAAAACCCGCTGCTTACCCGACGAATGGTGTATTCTCGAAGAATTCCACCGTTTATGTTGGCGATATCAAGTACAAGGACTTGAACGGCGACGGTATCATTGACGAAAACGACCGTACCAACATCGGTTCGCCGCTGCCCAAGTACACCTTCGGTTTCAACAACACTTTCCGTTACAAGGGCTTCGACCTGAACATCTTCATCAACGGTTCCTATGGCAACAAGGTGGGTAACTACCTGAAGATGAAGCTGACACACATGAATTCGACATGGACCAACCAGCTGAAGGACGTGAACGGACGTTCCATCCTCACACCCATTGATGCCTCCAAGGACTATTCGGCTGGTGTGGATCGTGGCGACGGACAGCTCATCTACAACTGGTATGATGACATACACAACGTAACGTTGAAGAACCCCGACGGCACCATGCCGCGTGCTACTATCAACGACCCGAACGACAACGACCGCTGGAGCGACCGTTACATCGAAGACGGAAGCTACATCCGTCTGAAGAATATCGCCCTGGGCTACAACTTCCCCAAGAAGCTCATCAGCCGCTGGGGTTTGGAGAGCCTGCGTATCTCGTGCAACATCCAGAATCTGGTGACACTGACCAAGTATGACGGTTACGATCCTGAAATTGGTATCTCGACACAGAGCCCCAACGTCATGGGTCTCGATAACGCACGTTATCCCTCACCTACCACTTATTCGTTTGGTCTTAACGTATCATTCTAATTATATAAAGGAATAAGATTATGAAACTGAAAAATATCAAATATACAGCTGTTGCCGCACTTACAGCCCTCACGATGTCGTCGTGCGATGATTTCCTCGACAGACCGACAGAGGACAGCTACAATACGGACAACTTCTACCAGACCGCCGACCAGTGCCTCAGCAGCGTCAATTACCTGTACAACTCGCCCTGGTACGACTTCCAACGTGGTTTCATTAAGGTTGGTGAAGTGCTCTCGGGTAACTATTATTGGGGTTCGTCACCTTATATGAACTTCTCGGTGAATGGTTCCGACCAAGACTTGGTCAATATGTCCTATTCACTGTGGGCTGTCATCGGACATGCCACCACATTGTATAATTCATTGGCTGCTACCAGTGCTCCTAACAAAAACCAGTGTCTGGGTGAATGCCTCACATGGAAGGCAATGGCCTATTTCTTCCTCGTCCGCTCATTTGGCGACGTGCCCATCATCCACAATAACTCCAGCCTGCTGGCTTCTGGCGACTACAACAGTCTGCCGAAGGTAAAGCGTTCCGACGTCTACGAATACATCATCATGACGTTGGAGAAAGCTATGGAGGACTTGGAAGGTGTGAAGAATCCTACCGCCGGACGCCTTGATTATTATTCTGCTGAAGCACTGTTGGCCAAGGTTTATCTTACCAGAGCCGGCGTCTCGGGTTCGCTCAATGCAAGCGACCTTGCAAAAGCTGCTGAGCTGGCAAAGGATGTCATTGACAACTCTGGACGTTCGCTGTTGGAGAACTACGGCGATGTATGGAAGCTGACATCTAATATGGCATCCGAGAGCCTTATCGCATGGCGTTGGACAGTCGGTTCACAATGGACCAGCCAAAACACGCTGCAGAGTGACCTTGCCCAGGAAGGCATGGATGAATTCGGTGATGACTGGGGCGGCTGGAATGGTCTCTCTGTGGACATGCAGGAGGCTTTCGGCATCAAACTGCTCGAAAACCAGCCTGACGCATGGATCAACAACATCGACACCCGTCTGAAGGCTACGATGATGTTGCCAGGATTCTCATGGGACTACTTGTGGCGTGACCACGGAGGACTGGACTTCCTGCGTTTCCTCTACGACGATACCTACAATGCTGCTGCAACAGGAACACTGCAGACCCCGACCGGTGCTAACTGTGTGAAGCACCTGTACGGAAATACTGCCGACCACGTAGCAGACCTGAATATCGCTCCTGCACGTATGGCTTACGCACTGGCTACCCACATCCTGCGTCTGTCGGACATCTATCTGATCTATGCAGAGGCAAAGCTGGGTGCAAACCGTGCTACATCAACCGATCCCGATGTCATCGACGCCTTCTATGCCGTCCGTCATCGTGCTATTCCGAGTAGTATCCGTCCAACTAGCGTCTCTTGGGATGACATCTGGAAAGAGCGTCGTCTGGAGTTTGCTATGGAAGGCGACCGCTGGTACGATTATGTACGCGTCAGCTATTACAATTCCGATTTCTGCGTCAACGAGCTGACCAATCAGAAACGTAACGCCTACTGGGGTCTGAATGACCTCTACAAGGAATATTACACCTCTGGCTCATGGAATCCCGACCCCTCGAAGCAGGGTTACGACACCTCTGTTGCTGCTCCTAATGTGAGCGTTTTGCTGCGTCAAGATTCTGAGATTGGCAAGAGCTACTTCGCACTGCCTATGTCGGCAGAGGACGTCCTCTACAATCCCAATCTGGGCTCTAACGTAGAAGGTATCCATGTCAACGTACGCGATACCTATAGTTACTAATCGTCAAAAGAATCTGTTATTATGAACAAGATGAAACAATATACGAAAGGATTGCTCTTTGCGTCGTTAGTCATGGCAGGCTTCACGCTGTCATCATGCAAAGACCAGCCTGACAAACACGAAGTGGCCGACGGTACACCCACGGTCAACTATGTCCGCTGCCTCTCGACAGAGGTACAAAACTACAACGATGCCTCGGACATGCATTATACCAACGGAGAATTGGTGGTTGAGGCTTCTCCCCAGAGCACGCTGGCGCTCATCGGAAGCAATCTGCGCAGTGTCTACGAAATCTATTTCAACGACCGCAAGGCAGTGCTCAACACCAGTTACATGACTGACAATGCGCTCATTGTCGATGTGCCTAAGGATGTGCCCATCATGGTGACTGATAAAATCTATATGATTACCAAGTCGCAAGACACAGTTACCTACGACTTCCATGTCGTCATCCCGGCACCCGTCGTCACATCAATGTCATGCGAGTATGCCAAGCCTGGAGACCGTGTGACCATCACCGGTAGCTATATGGTGAACGATGCTGGTGTACCCCTCGAGGTATATTTCTGCGATGCCAGTGGTCAGAACATCCCTGCAACTATCAACAGTATCTCGGACGACTTCACCTCTATAGAAGTGACGGTTCCTGACGACGCTGCAGAGGGTCCCGTCACGCTGACATCTATCTATGGCACGGCGCAGTCCACATTCCACTATCAGGATCACCGCGGCATGCTGTTCGACTTCGACAATGGCCGCACACAGCAGGGCTGGCATGCACGTACTATTACCTCCAGCGAAATGTCGCTCTCTGGCAACTACCTCGTCTTAGGCGAAGGTGCAACCATGAGCGAAGACGGTGGTTGGGACGATGGTAACAACTCGTTCGAATACTGGTGCGGTGACTGGAACTCCCCCCAGACTTATCCCGACCCACAGGGTGTCAGACTGTTCGACGTCGTTGACTTCTCGAAAGCAGAGAACATGAACCTAAAGTTCGAGATGTGCATCCCGTCCAGCAATGCCTGGGCAGCAGGTGCCATGCAGATTATCTTTGCTCCCACCAGCTACGTGACGCTCAGCGGCAACAGTCCCGACGTCTACGGCGATGCTGTTAATGGTGCCAACAACATCTTCTTCCGCTGTCCAGGTCAGAGCGACTGGGATAATAGTGATTACTTCTCCAAGAAGAATCCTCTGCCCCGTGCTCTCTATCGTCCCTGGACGACTACAGGTTCGTTCGACACCAATGGTGAGTGGATTACGGTAACAATACCTATCGCCTCCAGCTTTGTCTACAACTTCGACGGATCTGGCCTACCATTCAGCCTGAAAGAGGAAGACTTCGCTAGCCTCACCATCTTCATCATTGGTGGCGGTGTCAATGGAACAGAGTGTAATCCCTACATCATGATTGACAATATCCGTGCAGTTCCCAATAAGTAACGACAACGAGTTAAACGAATTAAACGTATTAAGATAAGTATTATGAAAAAGATATATAGTCTATACACCCTGTTGGTGATGGCCCTCGTCGGGCTGTCCCTGACAGCGTGCAGCAACGACGACTTGGATACCAACCAGTATAAGGGTGGTTTCAGTCTGAACGCATACGGTCCCAATCCCGTCATGCGTGGCGGTACACTGCGCTTCGTGGGTAGCAACCTCGACCAGGTTGCCAGCATCCAGATTCCAGGTGTTGCAGCCATCACTAATTATGAAATAGTAAAGTCTGGTGTTCCCAGTGAGATTCGCGTGGTGGTTCCCAAGGATGGTCCTACTGAAGGATATATCACCCTGACGTCAAAGACCAACGAAACAATTAAGACAGTGAGCGAGCTCACCTATACCGAGCCTATCGAATTCGAGAGCTTCTCGCCCGCATCAGTAATGCCTGGCGACATTGTCACCATCAAGGGCGACTACCTCAACCTCATCTATTCGCTGGCATTTGCCGACGAGGTGATTATCAGCGAGGCTGACTTCGTCAAACACGACCGATATACTATTGAGGTTCGCGTTCCTGAGGAGGCTAAGACCGGTAAGATTGAACTGTACACTGCCGACCTCACCGTATCGTCCGATGAAGAACTCGACTATCAGATTATCTCTTCCGATAAGGCCATCGAGATCGGTACTCCGAGCGTTACCAGCATTACTGGCCGTAACACCGCTGAGGCTCTGGGCAACATCACTGCCAAGGCTGGCGAGGAAATCAAGATTGCCGGTAGCTATTTCAACATGGTTGCCGACGTGCTCATTGGCGGTGTCAGTGCCAATGATATGAAGATTGCCAACGATGGCACGGGCATCATCTTCACCCTGCCTGCTGAGGCTCCTGACGGCGACATCATCATCGTCTGCAAGTCGGGCGTAGAGGTGCCTGTCGGTACGCTGACCACCGTGAAGCCTACCAACTGCGTAGCTACTCCGACACCCGTCAAGGCCGGACAGGCTTTGACCATTACTGGTTTGGATATGAATTTGGTAACAAGTGTCGAGTTCCCCGACTTCGCAGGCGACTATATTGTTCCTGGTGGTGACATCACTGCCGAAGCTACCAAGGTAGTTGTCAAGAGCGTTCCCAACTTAGCTGCCGAAGGTAACCTTCATTTGGTAATGGCCAACGGTATGACGGTCGATGTACCCTTCACGTTGGTAAAGCCCACTGTGACAGGCTATAGTGTCAATCCTGTCAGTGCTGGCGGTGCCTTGACCATTAAGGGTACAGACCTTGATCTGGTCGCATCGGTACAGTTTGGCGAATCCGACTTCCCCGAATTGGAAACTACTGCTAATGCCATTACCCTTACCGTTCCGATGAATGCCACTTCAGGTGCTCCGACCCTGACACTGGCTAATGGCACGAAAGTGGAGAATGTTCCTTCCATCACCGTCAACGAGGCTGTATTCTGCTACTTTACAGAACTGCCTGCTGAAGATGCTGAGATGAAGGCTGGCGAGTCATTCATGCTGCCTGTTGCCAATGGCGACAAGCTCACAGGTGTTGAGATTAATGGTGAGACATGCCAATATGTACTGTCTGGCGGCACCAACCTCATCGTCTCCATTCCTACCACTGCCAAGAAGGGCTCAAGCGTTCGCCTGATTTCTTCTAACGGTGAGATTACTTATACCTTCGACTTTATTCCTAACACCGAGGTGAACACCGTCCTCTGGACAGGTCTTGCCGACCTCAAGAACTGGACGTTCAACTGGGAGATTGGTAAGGGCACCAATGGCGACAACAATCCTAACATGTTCAAAGATATGGGTCTCCAGGCTGGTGACGTCATCCGCGTTTACGTCACACCGGTCGATGGCTGGTGGATGGTGAAGTTCTACGACGGCCACTGGGCAGAGCATCTTGAGGCAGGCGTTGCCGCAGGCCTTGGCGAGACCTGCGAAATCAGTGCCAGCAACTACAACCTCGACGACCACGGCGGTTGCATCGAGTTCACCGCTACTGACAAGATGGTCGAGCAGCTGACAACGCTCACCGACTGGGGTATGTGCTGGGTCATGATGGGACAGGCTGTCATCACCAAGATTTCCGTCACTCATTACAACAGTCTCGAGACTACCGTATGGACTGGTGAAGCCGTGGCCGACGACTGGGGCAACCAGCCTTACATCCTCAGCGACGGTGGTACAGAGCTGCTCGCTGCAGGCATGAAGGTCGGCTCGCTCATCCGCGTCTATATCACTGCCACCGATGCTGCCTGGAACTGCCAGCTGGTCGATGGCCACTGGAGTCCCAACACTCCGTTCCCAGGCTGCGACTTCAACAACGGCAACTGGGATCTGGCAGAACACGGAGGTGCACTTGAACTGCAAGTAACCGATTACGTTTACGAACACATCACCTCAACCCAGGGCTGGGGCGGTTCGTTCCTCCTCAATGGCGACAATGTTATCTGCACTAAAGTTACTGTTGAATAATCAAACACGATAAGCAATATGAAACTAAAGAATATTTTCAAGACATTACCGTTAGCAGCTGTGGCACTCGTTGCCACAGCCTGCCAGGACACGGATGCACAATACACCATTACCGAGGTCGACGCGCCTGTGTTCACTGAGGTCGTTCCCTCCGTGACAGATGACCTGCTGCTCTTTGGCGAAAAGACCATCAAGGTAGTTTTCGACAAGAACATCGGCTTTGCCACCAAGAACACCTCGCTCATCACGCTCAATGGCGTGCCAGTGAAGAGTGCCGCCGTCTATGGCGCTGATAAGGCACTTACCATCGTTGCCGACGTCAGCTTCGACAGAAAGCAGACGCTGCACATCCCCGCAGGGCTCATCGTCGGTCCACAGCATAAGACCAACGCGCAGGACATCGACCTCACGTGGGAAGCCAAGCCGCTGCCCGACAACGTAGCCGGACAGATGACCCGCCAGTTAGGGTGGGGCTGGAATCTCGGTAACCACTTCGACACTAGCGACACGCAGTGGGGCTACTGGGACGGCGTTGCAACCATCACCGATGCACCCTTCCGTACGCTCGCCGCTGCCGGTGCCAAGACTGTGCGTATTCCCGTTACTTGGACTAACCACATGAATGCCATGAACGTCATCAATGCAAACTACCTCGCTGAGGTGGCTGGTGCTGTCGACAAGGCCCTCGCTGCAGGTCTCAACGTTATCCTCAACACCCACCACGACTCCTTCGAGACCGACCTGGGCAATGCCGCCTCCAACGCCGAAGTAGCCCAGAAGGACTCAGCACTCATCTCCTTCCTGTGGAGACAGGTGGCCACCTATTTCGCCGACTACAGCGACAACCTCATCTTCGAGGTCTTCAACGAGATTCATGCTGGCGACAACTGGGGGGCTGGTTCCGATGCTGAAAACGAGCTGCTTAACAAGTGGAACCAGTATGCCGTCGACGCTATCCGTGCCACTGGTGGTAAAAACGCCAATCGCTGGATTGCTGTCGCAGGCTATGCTGCCAACATCGACCAGACCATCTCGAAACTCCACATTCCCACCGACGACGCCAACCGTATCATCGTCGCTGCCCACTGCTACGACCCCTACAACTTCTGTCTCGCACCTGTAGCATCTGGTACCGACAGCTGGGGTCACAACGCCAATCCGTTGACATCCGTAGCAGGCGCCAACGAGGAATACGTCATCGCCCAGCTATACAAGCTCCGCAGGGCATACATCGACAAGGGCATCCCCTGTTACCTCGGTGAGTATGGCTGCGTATGGCAGACCACTGAAAGTGCCAACGCCTTCCGCAAGTATTACCTCGAGTTCTTCTGCCGCGCTGCCTATCTGGCCGGTATTCCCATGTTCGTATGGGACAACAACTCGAAGAACACTGGCGACGAGGCCAACGGATATATCGACCATGCTAGCGGTGCTTGGCTGAACGACAGCGAGACCGTCGTTCCTATGATGATCCGTGCCTGCACCGATACCGACGAGAGCTACTGGTTCCCCACAATCTGGGATCATTCCCCCGTTCCTGTTGATTAACGTATGAAGAAAAATCTCTTTATAATTGCCGCCGCACTGGTTCTTGCCTCGTGCGGCGGCAATCATCAGAAAGCTGACGATCCGCTGGCTGACAGCGGACGCACCCAGCGTACAGAAAATCTGTTGCACAATCTGATTGCACTGGGCGACAGCAGTGTCTATCTCTTCGGACATCACGACGCCACCGTCTATGGCATCGGGTGGCAGGCCGACTACACAGCCGACTCCACCGTTCATCAGCGCTCCGACGTCCATAGCGTCTGCAACGACCATCCCGCCCTCCTTAGCTTCGACCTCGGACACATCGAACTCGGCGACTCCCTCAACCTCGATGGTGTACCCTTCCACCGCATCCGACAGGAGGCTATCGCCCACTACGACCGTGGTGGCATGGTCACCCTCAGCTGGCACCTCGACAATCCCCTCAGCGGTGGCACCGCCTGGGTGGCCGACTCCCTCAAGGCTGAGGAAACCCACACTGTGTCCGCCGTTTTGGACGGCGGTTCCAAACACGAGTTGTTCCTCACATGGCTCGACCGCGTAGCCGATTTCCTCAATTCACTGGAGACACCCTATGGCGTCCGCGTACCCGTCCTCTTCCGACCCTGGCACGAGCATACAGGCTCCTGGTTCTGGTGGGGACAGGACCATTGCACCGCCGAACAGTACAAAGCCCTCTGGCGGCTCACTGTCGACCGTCTCCGTGAGCGTGGCGTCGTCAATGCCCTTTACGCCTACTCCCCAGGCACCGAGGCCGACGGTGACGAAGCACGCTATCTTGAACGTTATCCCGGCGACGACGTCATCGACCTCATGGGCCTCGACTGTTACTGCTGGGCGCCCGATGCCGACACCGTCCGCATTGCCGACTATGCCGCACAATTGGACAAGAACCTCGCTATGGTCTGTGCCGTTGCCCGTCAGCACGGGAAGGCCGCAGCGCTCACCGAGACCGGCTACGAATGCCTGAAGACGCGCGACTGGTGGACTAAGACGCTCGCCCCCGTACTTGCCAAACACCCCATCAGCTACGTCCTCGTCTGGCGTAATGCCTATAACCGTCCGAACCACTTCTTCGCCCCCTATCCGGGCCAGCAGTCTGCCTCTGACTTCGTCCGGTTCTACAACGACCCTCGCACCCTTTTTCTCCACGACGTCAACGCCTTATACGCGGAGCGTCCCCGTTAATCGGGGAATGCCTTCCGCCAAGAGGCGCAAACGCCCAGAAAAAGACGACATACTAAAGAACAAATCCACGCCATGCAAATTTGACGTGGATTTTTGGTATCGTGCCAGCCACCTCTGTCCCTCTGGCTACCTATAGTGTTGCCATACTCTACCCATACTAAATGAGTATGCCTAGAAGCAGCCTAGAAGCAGCCTAGAGTATGGCTAGAAGCACCCTAGACTACTTTTTACTCGTTTCTTTGGTTGATCAGATTAACCACGACTTTTACCATCACGTCCTTCTCTTCCGTCTTGCTCTCGGCAATCATCAGCGTCAGAGCCACGAGGGTATTGTCAGCCAATCGTTTCGAGCCATCCTCACGATACAGAATGCCGTTATTGTTCAGGAACCAGAGGAATAGCGTGGCAGCAATACGTTTGTTGCCATCGCTAAACGAATGGTTCTTCGTCACCAGATACAACAGCATAGCAGCCTTCTCCTCTACGCTGGGATAGAGCTCCTCCCCCCCAAACGTTTGGTAAATCTGGCCAATACTACTCTTAAACGACTCATCTTTCTCGTTTCCAAACAGCGTAGAGCCCCCAAACTTATCGCGCAGACGCCAAATCTCCTCCATCGCATTATCGTAAGTAGCATGAAACTTCTCTTTCTTGGTGGTCTTCTCAATCGTCAGACGTTCGTAATCATAATTATCGAGTGTGTCAAGAGCATACGAATAATCTGTCACTACCTCAAAAAGAGCATTAGTCTCATCAGTGGATAGAACAGGTTGGCTCTGAATAGTACGACCAAGCATACCCACTAACTGACGCAGTTCACCAATCTGCTCACTATGTATACGCTGATTGACAGCATAACCCCTAACGAGATAATCCTTAATGATTTGTCTCGCCCATATGCGGAAAGCTGTACCACGTTTGCTATGAACGCGATAACCAACGGAAATAATAACGTCAAGATTATAAAGAGTGGTCTCTTGCGTCTGTAATTTACCTTTTATGGCACCATGCCGAGTGGTATGTGCAATTTTTGCACTTACCTCTTCTCTAACCAATTCTCCCTCTTTAAATACGTTA
Organism: uncultured Prevotellaceae bacterium; assembly: GCA_900318555.1. Taxonomy (GTDB): domain Bacteria; phylum Bacteroidota; class Bacteroidia; order Bacteroidales; family Bacteroidaceae; genus Prevotella. The sequence continues at coordinate 32,520 of ONKX01000025.1, forward strand.
CTAATATGGCGTCCAACAACAGTTCGATCCTTCTCAAACAGCTCAGCCATCTGAGCTTGTGTCAGCCACACCGTCTCATTCTCCAGACGGACATCAATCTGAGTCTTCCCATCTGGAGTCTGGTAAATAACTATCTTCTGATCTTCCTTCATAACACTCTTGATTCGTTTGCATCGCGGGGCCCTCTGGCATCCACTTACTTTCCTTTTAATTGTTTGATATCCTTATCCAGTTCTTTGATACTTTCCAGATGAATCTGCTCTTTCTCGATTTCTTTGTATTTCGTGTATTCCGATTCAGCTTTCTGCTTGGCTAACTCATGAGAAATATTCCCAGGTCCTTCCAACACATTACGTTCATTCAGCTTCAGAATTACATCCAATCGTTCCTTCCAATCCCGCATATACATCGGACGATGAGCCAACGCCTGCGCCTCTGCATAAGCCAGATATTGTTCAACTATCAGTTTCAATGCTTTCAGTTCATCTTCATTCAGATAATTCTTTCCGACAAGAATATCCTGCTTCCTCACTTTTTCTAATGTACTTGTGGAGGTCAGTCCCATCATCGGAAGCGAGGCATTAGCACGATAA
>ONKX01000059.1 GCA_900318555.1 uncultured Prevotellaceae bacterium
CTATCAACTCAATAGTATCTTGCAGAATAACTGCCGCTTAATGGAAAATAAGAGCCACTTATCGCGCGATAAGCGGCTCTTATTTTGTGATACTAGGCTCTTATTGTCGGGACGCCGAGATTGCGGAAGATGCACTCGACTTCGAGCGGGAGGAACGTTCGACGGCTGAGGGTGCGCAACGGATCCAGCTCGGGATATTCCGCCGACACGCGGACACCAGAGCAGAAAGCAGCATTGCGTCAGCTCCTGGAAGACCTTCATCGCCGCTATCCGCGAGCATTGATCGTCGGTCATCACGATCTGAACCCCGCGAAGGACTGTCCATGCATCCCCGACGTAGCTACTGAATATAAAGACTTGCAGCCGCATCAGCCTTTGACTTCGTCGGAAGAACTCCTTAGAGAAAATTCGCAACCGCAGTATTGTTGGTTGTAGAAGTCGTACTCGCGCAACAACTGGTTGCGGCGTTCGTAGAGACCACCCTTGCGCCAGTTCTGAGCCCAGAATTCTGTATCGGGTACGGCGGCTTGCGCCTGCAGGCCGGCAGCGGTAATCTGCTCGATACTCTTCCAGCGCGACGATGCCAGCGTGGTGGTAAAGAAACGCAGGCCCTGACGGCGAGCTTCGTGGGCTGCCGCCGTGAGACGAAGCTGGAAACACAGACTGCAGCGACTGCCGCGCTCGGGTTCGCACTCCAGTCCGCGGACGCTGTCGAGCCACTGTTGGTGGTCGTAGTCGCCATCAATCCAACGGATGCCCAGCGAGTCGGCGTGGCGCTTGCTTTCGTTTTTGCGGATGTCGTATTCTTCGCGAGGGTAGATGTTGGGGTTATAATAAAATATGGTAGGACGGACGTCGTGGGCCAACATCCACTCTACGATAGCTGACGAACAGGGAGCGCAGCAGGCGTGCAATAGCACCTCGTGCGCTCCCTGTGGAATCTTTATCGTTGAACGTTGAACGTTAAACATTGAACGACGATAGTTCTGCTGCGAACACTGAATGTTCATTTGTTGTTCATTATTCATATGTCGTTCTCTCTTTGAGAGTGTGGCGTTGCAATCAACGTTCAATGTTCAACGTTCAACGTTATTTGACGTATTCAGCAAAGTCGGTAAGCTTCATGTCGCCCTTGCGTGCCAGCGTGTCATGCATGGCGAAGGCGGCAGGCAGATTGTGACGGGTCTGACCCATCTTCGCAATCTTCAGGTAGTCCCACAACAGCTGCTTGTAGTCGGGGTGAGCGCAGTTTTCGATGATGCACTCAGCACGCTGGATGGGGCCCTTGCCACGCAAGTCGGCGATACCTTGTTCGGTGACGATGATGTTGACATCGTGCTCCGAGCTGTCCTGATGAGATACGAAAGGTACGATAGAGCTGATGACACCACCCTTGGCCACTGACGGACAGGTGAAGATGGAGAGGTAGGCGTTGCGGATGAAGTCGCCAGAACCGCCGATACCGTTCATCATCTTCGTACCACTGATGTGGGTAGAGTTGACGTTACCGTAGAGGTCGGCCTCGATGGCGGTATTGATGGCGATGACACCTAAGCGGCGGATGATTTCAGGCGAGTTGGAAATCTCGCTCTGGCGCAGCGTCAGGTGGTTCTTGAAATAGTCCATATTGTCGTAAACCTGCATCAGGCACTCGTTCGAGACGGTGAGCGAACAAGCTGAGGCATCCTTCACACGTCCGCTAAGCATCATGCCTACGACGCTGTCCTGCAGCACTTCGGTATAGATGTTGAAGTCGGGTACGTGCTTGTCCTGACCCAGGGCACCGAGGATAGCGTTAGCCGTCGAACCCACACCGCTCTGCAGGGGCAGGAACTCCTTGGGGATACGACCCTTGTGCATTTCCTCGACGAGGAACTCTGCAGTGAGGAAACCAATCTTATCGGTAACGGGGTCGCTGTCCTTGAAGGCACGGGCCTCGTCAGGGATGTTACACTCTACGACACCAGCCACCTTCTCCTTGGGAATAGAAACGTAGGGCTGGCCGATGCGGTCACCGACGTGCTCGATGGGAATAGCCTTGCGGTAAGGAGGATCCAGCGGCTCGTAAACGTCGTGGATGAACTTGGCGTTGGGGTTGTGGAAGCTGTTGAGCTCGAGAATGACGTGCTTGGCCAGACGGGCAGCTGTAGGACTGATACCACCGGCAGCAGTCAGGAAGACATGATAGTCGTTGCCAACCTCCTCGATGTCGCAAACCTCGAGGATAGCCCAGTCGAGCGGACCATAGAAGCCGTAGCGCAACTCCTGTGCCATGTGACTCAGGTGCAGGTCGTTGTAGGGAATCTCACCCAGATTGACGTGCTTGCGGAAGTCGGGGTTCGTGGTGTAGGGTGCACGATAGAGGATGGCCTGAGCGTTTGCCAGGTCACCATCGGTGCTCTGTCCTGTGGAGGCACCTGTGAAGATAGCCACCTTGAACTCGCGGCCGGCCTCGTGCTCAGCCACAGCGATTTTTGCTAACTCTTTGGTTGTTGCCTTGGCCACACCAGCAGGTGTGAAGCCACTCATGGCGATGTGGTCGCCATTCTTAATCAGCGCCGCAGCCTCTGCGGCAGTCATACGTGTATAAGCCATAATATTGCAATATTTATGAAATTTGGCTGCAAAGGTACAAATAATATTTCATTTTTCGTCTTTAATATTTATTTTTTTTCGTACCTTTGACTTTGTCGAAGGCACTACCGTTCGAAAATGAAAATAAATTCGGATTTATTTTGCATTTTGCTCACTTATTCGTACCTTTGTCGCCAAAAATTAGGAAAGTATGGAATCAAAGCTGGTAATTTACAATACGCTGACGCGCCAAAAGGAGCGTTTCGAGCCGATTAACGCCCCCCATGTGGGCATGTATGTCTGTGGTCCTACGGTGTATGGCGACCCCCATTTGGGTCATGCCCGTCCTGCCATCACCTTCGACCTGGTGTTCCGCTATTTGAAGCATCTGGGCTATAAGGTGCGCTATGTGCGTAACATCACGGACGTAGGTCACTTGGAACATGATGCCGACGAGGGTGAGGACAAGATTGCCAAGAAGGCCCGTCTGGAACAGCTGGAGCCGATGGAGATTGCGCAGTATTACACCAACCGCTACCATCAGGCAATGGATGCGCTGAACGTGTTGCGTCCGTCTATCGAGCCGCATGCCACAGGTCATATCATCGAACAGCAGCAGCTGGTGCAGCAGATTCTGGACAATGGTTTCGCGTATGAGTCGAACGGCTCGATTTATTTCGATATCGAGGCATATAACAAGAAATATAAGTACGGTATCCTGAGCGGTCGTTCGCTGGAGAATATCAAGGACGAGAGTCGTGAACTGGCAGGTATCGGTGAGAAGAAGAACCAGGCCGACTTCGCCCTGTGGAAGAAGGCACAGCCCGAGCACATCATGCGTTGGCCAAGCCCTTGGAGCGACGGTTTCCCTGGCTGGCACTGCGAATGTACGGCGATGGGACGCAAGTATTTGGGCGAGATGTTCGACATCCACGGTGGCGGTATGGACCTTGTGTTCCCGCATCATGAATGTGAGATAGCCCAGGCTACGGCGTCGATGGGTCATCCTGCCGTGAAATACTGGATGCACAACAATATGTTGACCATCAACGGCCAGAAAATGGGTAAGTCGTATAACAACTTCATCACGCTAGAGCAGTTCTTTACGGGCAACCATCCGTTGCTGGAGAAGGCCTATTCGCCCATGACTATCCGTTTCTTCGTCTTGAGTGCACACTATCGCGGCACTGTCGACTTCTCGAACGAGGCACTCGTAGCCGCAGAGAAGGGTTTGGAAAAACTGATGAATGCCATCAGCGACTTAGAGCGCATTACCGTGTCGCCACAATGTGACGCTGAAACGGAAAAGGTGGTGAAGAGCCTGCGCCAGAAGTGCTACGACGCCATGAACGACGACTTCGCCACACCACAGGTTATCAGCAATCTCTTCGAGGCCTGCACGGTCATCAACAAACTCGTTGACCACAAGGCCACCATCTGTGCCGAATGTCTCGCTGAACTGAAGGAGGTGATGCATCTCTTTGCTGAGGATATCCTTGGACTGAAAGCCAATAGCCAACAGCTAAATGCTAATGGCCAAGAGGCTCGTGAGGAAGCCTTCAGTAAGGTGATGGATATGGTGCTCGAACTGCGCGCCAAGGCGAAGGCCGATAAGGACTGGGCCACTTCTGATAAGATTCGCGACGAACTGGCTGCTGCCGGTTTCGAAGTGAAGGACACGAAGGACGGCGTCACCTGGCGACTGAACCTATAAGCGGGAAGGGCATTACGGCTGCAGCGTTAACCCCAAAACCAGATAGGCCTTTTGCGTGCGAGGGTTCGCGGAGAGCTCAGCAAAAATGGGGACGGAGAACGTATCGGTAATCTTGATATCCTTCGACGCCTTCAGCGCGACATTGGTGATGGAGAATCCGCTGGTCCACTCGTTATAATAGTCTGTGGCATAAGGGACGACGCCCGCTGTTGCAGTCCAGTCGACTGTGGCAAGTTTGAATGGGACAATAGCCTCGAAATAACTGCTATAGGCGCGCTTGCCGTTCTTATTCAGTCCGTCGTCGCCCGCGAAGTTTGTGTACCATTGAAGGCTCGCGAAGTGGGCTGAATGGCGGCGTTACCCAGGTCCTGACCACGCCAGATGTACTGACTCACAATGTCACCACTGATTGTTGCCTCCACCTCGTCCTGCGCAAAGGTAGCCAAACTCATGACCAAACCCAGTGCAAATAAAGCTATCTTTTTCATCGTTCCTTTTTTTATTATATGACGAATGTAAAATCTGATTGTAACAGAAACGAGGCGTATATGTTAATAATCGTGATTTTCTGCCGTTATTTCGCAAGAAATGACTACCTTTGTACAAAGTTATACCTAACAAGGTAAAAAACGGCTATGGAACAAAACAACGAGCTGCGCACGGCGTGGGACTTCGTCGAAAGTACGGGGCGCAGCATATTTCTGACCGGCAAGGCGGGAACGGGCAAGACGACGTTTCTGAAAACCATCATGGAGCACTCGCGCAAGCGACCTATCGTGGTGGCGCCGACAGGTGTGGCGGCCATCAATGCGGGTGGCGTCACCATTCACTCGTTTTTCCAGTTGCCGTTCTCGCCCTACGTGCCTGGCGCGAAGGTCGAGAGCAAGTTTGACTTCGGCAAGGAGAAGCGGAAAATCATCGCCTCAAGCGACCTGCTCATCATCGACGAAATATCGATGGTGCGTGCCGACCTGCTCGACGCCATCGATGCTGTTTTGCGCCGTTTCCGTGAACACGGACAGCCCTTTGGCGGCATGCAACTGCTGATGATTGGCGACCTGGCACAGCTCACGCCCGTCGTCACGCCTGAGGACGAGCGCATGCTGAAACCTTACTACGACACACCATATTTCTTCGGCTCGAAAGCGCTGCAACAGATAGACTACGTCACCATCCAACTCACGCACGTCTATCGTCAGCAAGACGAGTCGTTCATCGCACTGCTGAACGAGATTCGCGAGGGGCATCCGTCGGCAGAGGCTTTATCGAAGCTGAATAGTAGGAGCCTCACCCCCGGCCCCTTCTCCATTGCAACGCCACACTCTGCTTGTCAGAGAAAGGGCGAGGGGAGTGGTTACATTCGTTTAACAACGCACAACAACCTCGCCAACTTCTACAACGAGTCGGAACTGCAAAAGCTCCCTGGCCGTTCGTATCAGTATCACGCCGAGGTTAAGGGCACGTTTCCTGAATACTCCTATCCCACGGCTGAGACGCTGGTACTGAAAGAGGGTGCGCAGGTGATGTTCGTGAAGAACGACCCCTCCGGTGAACACAATTATTATAATGGTCGCATTGGGCACGTGATGGAGGCATCAGAGAATCGCCTGACCGTCTATTGCGAGGGCGACGCGGAAGCCATCGAAGTGGAGCCGCTGGAGTGGGAGAATATGCGCTATACACTGAACGAGCAGACGCGCGAGATAGAGAGCGAGGTGCAGGGCACGTTCAAACAGCTGCCCCTGCGACTGGCCTGGGCCATCACCATTCATAAGAGTCAGGGCCTGACCTTCGACCGCGCCATCATCGACGCCAACCAGTCGTTTGCGCCTGGTCAGGTGTATGTCGCCCTAAGCCGCTGCCGCACACTTGAAGGACTGGTGCTTGCCTCGCCTTTGGAGCCTCGTGCCGTCATCAATGACGAGCGTGTGGACTCATATATCTCTCAACAGGAATACCAAGCCGAGCGCAGCATCCAGCAACTGCCTATGCTCAAGCAGGAATACGAGCGCTATCTGCTGATGCAACTATTCGATTTCCGTGCTGTCATTGACTTGCAGGAATCGATGGTGCGCATCTTTGCCGAGTTTTTCTACCACAGTCACGCGTCGTTGAAGCAGTTACACGACCAAACGCTGCTCGACCTGCGCCAGCGCGTCCTTGAGGTGGCCGTCAAATGGCAGCAGAAAATTCAGACCATGCCGATAGAGTCCCTGCGCGATGCCGACTTCCTCGACCGCGTAAAACGTAGTGCCGAATATTTTGCCAACCAGTTGCGCGACATCCTCACCAAACCCATCGAACTCTCCGTTAAAGTGGAAACCAACAACAAACAAGCCTCGCGCCGCCTCAACAATGCCCTACCCGACCTCAAGCAGGCGTGGCTCGCCCGTCGCTATCTGCTCGTCAAGATGGCCGAGAAGGGCTACACCGTCGACAACTACCTGCACGAAAAGCAGATGTCGATGCTCGATGCCCTTGGTGAGGACGACGTAAAGCCCAAACGCAAACGCAAACCTAGAAAGAAATGATTTCCTATCTGAATACAGCTGATGATATGATACAACCCAAATTACTATATTACAACCTCCATGAGGATGTGGTAGCATTCAGTACGACGCGACGTGGTGGATTCAGTACGGGGGCGTATGGCGAGTTCAACATCAACCGCTACTGTGGCGACGATGCTGAGGCCATCCGCAAGAACCGCGCTTTGTTGTGCCAGCAGTTGGGCATCAGCGACGATCGTCTCATCATGCCTCATCAGGTACATCTCACGCAGTCCGTACGGATTGACGAGGCGTTTTTTGCGCTGTCGGAAGAAGACAGACAAACACGCTTGGAGGGCATTGACGCGGTGATGACTAATCTCTCGGACGTATGCATCGGAGTCAGCACGGCCGACTGCATCCCGTTGCTCATCTACGACGCTCGGCAGCACGCTGTGGCAGCCATTCATGCAGGCTGGCGCGGCACCGTCCAACGCATCGCACAGCAGACCATTGCGGATATGGTGGCGACATACGGTTCGCAACCGGCCGACCTGCGCGTTCAGATTGGTCCAGGCATCAGTCTCGACAGCTTCGAGGTGGGCGACGAGGTCTATGACGCCTTCGCGGCAGCAGGTTTCGACATGCCAAAGATATCAAGAAGGTTTTCTCTTACCTCTATCCACTCACCTCATACCTCTAATGAAAAATGGCACATCGACCTGCCTGAGTGCAACCGCTTGCAACTCATTGCTGCCGGCGTGCCCGAGGCTCACATCTCCGTTGCCGACATCTGCACCGTCAAGCATTCTGACACCTTCTTCTCCGCCCGTCGACTGGGCATTCAGTCAGGCCGCATCTTCACAGGCATTATCTGTAAATTATGAACAACTAATTATAAATTAATGACAATAATGGATATAAAGGGACTATTGAATCGGACAGATAGGTTTGCTGCCAATGCAGGTTGTAGGATTACGGAGGTGGACGAACGGCACGCCGTGGCGGAGATGACGGTGACGACAATGCACCTGAATGGCGGCAATGTGTGTCAGGGAGGGGCGCTGTTTACGTTGGCCGACTTAGCCATTGCTGCTTGGATGAACTACAACGGTCAGCTCACGTTTGGCATCAACAATAGCATCATGTTTGTTTCGAGTGCACGTGAGGGCGATGTGTTGCGGGCTGAGGCTGTCGGCATTTGCGACCATCACAAGATTCCTGCCGTAGAGGTACGCGTGACCAATCAGGACGGACGGCTCATCTGTCACGTGACGGGCATGGGGTATCGTAAAAATAGTAACGTACCGACGGAGGAAAGGAAATGAAAAAAATCATCGTAGCGATAGATTCGTTCAAGGGTTGTCTGACGTCGGCTGAGGCCAATCAGGCGGCAAGCGAGGGTGTTTTTGCGAAGATGCCCGAGGCTGAGGTGGTGCAGATACCTGTGAGCGATGGCGGCGAGGGATGGTTGGAGGCTTTTAATGTAGCAATTGGCGGCGAATTGGTTGAAGTCAACGTGAAAGACCCGCTGATGAGGCCTATCGTGGCGCAATATCTGATGCAGGGCGATACGGCGGTGATAGAGATCGCCAAGGCCAGCGGACTAACGCTGCTTTCGCCAGAGGAACGCAATCCGATGGTGGCCACGAGTTACGGCACGGGCCAGTTGGTGGTGGATGCCGTGAGACGAGGCTGTAAGCACATCATCATAGGACTTGGCGGTAGTGCCACCAGCGATTGCGGAATAGGGATGCTACGGGCCATTATCGATAGTTTTGCAAAAGGAGGCTCGTGGGACGATGTGCGCGAACTGGATGATGTGCGATTCACGATAGCGACCGATGTCACCAATCCACTTTGTGGCGAGAATGGCGCAGCACACGTTTTTGCGCCTCAAAAGTTTGCGATTAAGCGAGAGCAATCGGAGCTCGATTCGATTGCCGAGCGTGAGCAAACTCGACCGCAGGTCAAGGGAGCAACACACGAACAGGTTCTTGCCCTTGATGCACGTGCCAAGCGCTTTGCGGAGGCCTCTGCCAAGCATATGGGTCGTGATTGCCAGAATATGCCTGGTGCAGGTGCAGCTGGCGGCTTGGGTTATGCTTTCCTGCAATATATGAATGCCAAGTGTCGCTCAGGCATCGATCTCCTGTTAGACACCATCCATTTCGACGACCTACTACAAGATGCTGACCTCGTCATCACTGGCGAAGGCTCTGCCGACCGCCAGACACTCATGGGTAAGCTGCCCTTCGGCATCTTGCAACGAGCCCAACGACACGACGTGCCTGTCATGCTGATAGCCGGCCGCATCGCAGACGAACAACAACTCCTTGCTGCCGGCTTCTCCCGCGTCACCTGCATCAATCCTCCTGGCTTACCCCTCGAAATCGCGATGCAACCCGCAACGGCGAAGGAAAACATCAGGCGTGTAATGGCTCTCATTTCCTGACGATGACACTGCCGCTGGCCTGATGTGTTGCCAGTATCAGCACCTCGGCTATCTGTACGTGCTCAGGAGCGTTGGCAGCATAGACGGCAACGTCGGCAATGTCGTCACCCGTCAGGGGCTTGATACCTTTATAGACCGTAGCGGCTCGTTCGTTGTCTCCGTGGAAACGAATGTTGCTGAAGTTGGTCTCTACGAGTCCCGGCTTCAGGTTCGTCACGCGGATGGCGGTATTGGCTACATCGATGCGCAGGCCGTCGGAAAGTGCTTTCACGGCAGCCTTCGTGGCGCAATAGACATTACCACCAGCATAGGCAGCATCGCCTGCCACAGAACCGACGTTGATGATGTGTCCGCGATTGCGCGCCACCATGCCTGGCACGACGAGGCGTGTCATCGTGAGCAGCCCCTTGATGTTCGTGTCAATCATCGTTTCCCAGTCGTCGAGATTGCCCTCATACTCGGGTTCCAACCCCAGCGCCAGTCCGGCATTGTTCACCAGCACGTCGATCTCCTGCCATTCAGCCGGCAAATCCTCGATGCACTTCGTCGCCTTCTCGCGTTCTCTCACGTCGAACGCCAGCGTCAGCACGTCCCTACCCTTTTCTGTCAGTTCATTTCTGATTTCATTCAGACGTTGTTCGTTTCTTCCCGTCAGAATCAGTTTGTCGCCATTTTCGGCGAACTTCCTTGCACAAGCGAGTCCAATCCCGCTTGTCGCTCCAGTTATTAATACAGTCTTGTTCATATTTTTTATGTTAGAAATTAAATCCATGTTAGTTTTCTCCACACTCCCTCTAACGGTCCGCGAGGATGGCTGCTGAACCAATAGCGGGCAAAGAGATACTGGCAGACGACCATTCCGCATCCTACCATCACGGCATAGGTGATGCCTAAAAGGCGGTAGCAGGCCAGACCGTAGCCGCAGAAGATAAAGCAGCCGATGATGGACTGCAACAGATAGTTGGTCAGACTCATACGGCCGAAGATGCAGAGATGATGGAGCACGCGACGGACACCCTCGAATGCATACCAGGCAGAGACAATCGCCGAGACAATCATCAACAGGATGATGAAATTATAGATGGGCTTCAGCCAAGATTCTAATGCACCGAAATCCACGAAACTCAACACGATGACGATAATGGCAGAGCAAATCAGGATATTATGCCATATCTGCAAGTGGCGCCCCTCGTTATAAAACAGTCGCTGGCGTCCTAACTGCATGCCGAGAATAAACAGGCAAAGCAGCTGCGTGAGTCGGCCGCTGAAGACATTAAACCGCAGATTCAACTCAAAACCGTATCGCACATTGTTCACGACATTCTCCCAGAACGTGCCATGCTCGTGCAGGGCAATGGTCTGGCCGTAAATTTCCCAAAGTCTGCTGTGGTCGATGGTGGTACCCGTCAGCAGACAGAACAGCTCTACAGGCTGGATGGCCAGCAGGGCAATGATACACCACACCCACTTCGACGGCAGATAGCTGATGGGGATAAGCAGCAGACCGTAGCACGCATAGAGCATCAGAATGTCGCCATCGTAGAAGGCTACGTTGACGACGCCGAACATAAACAGCAGGCACATACGCCAGGCGAAGCGGCCAGAGAAGCACTTGCCCTTCTGCTGCTGGTTGTCGTTCATAATAAAAAAGCTCAGTCCGAAGAGCATGGCGAAGATGCCGTACATCTTGCCTGATAGCAGCCAGGCCAGCACGTCGGCGACCGTCTGGTCGCATGCCAGTGTATGCACTATCGGCTCCTTGGTAAAAATGTCGAAATGCTCTACGGAGTGATACAGGATGATGCCGGCCACTGCGATACCTCTCAGGGCATCGGCCACATCGATTCGGGTATTGGGGAGATTGCGGGTTTTATACATATCCTCATTTATATCGTATTAATTGTTTTCTGCAATTCTTCCAGGAATCTGGCGGCGTGCTTGCCGTCCATCTGGGCGTGATGGAACTGGAAGGAGATGGGGAGCGTCGTCTTCAGCCAGCCTTTGCGGTAGCGGCCCCAAGCGAGGAAGGGATTGGTGAAGATGCCGCTGTACTGGTTGACAATGCAGTCGAGTTCCGTGCCAGTCACTGCCGATGTGCCCACGATGACGGCTTCATCGTCGAGGATGTCCTGACAAGTCTGGCTGATGGTCTCTGTCAGATGCAGGTAATTGGCATTAAACGCCTCCAAGTCTTCGCTGACGGCAACGTCGCAGAAGCTCAGTCCGCCCTTTACGTTATCCGCTATCACATTAATGGCCATGCGGTCGTATTTGTACAGCTTGCCGTCCTTGGTCAGCATGTAGAACTCCTCTATTCTTGATGCTGCTTTGCCGATGCACCAGCACAGCAGCATGTTGAACTTCATACCGCGCTTCCGGCTCACCTTACAGAGTCGCGTTACGTCGAAGGTCTTGGTAAGCGTCACCATCGGCATAGGCGACTTCGTCCACAACTCGAAGGCGATGGCTCTATTGGTGTCCTTGGGATTAATTTCCTGTTTCATCGTTTTATTGGTTTTCAACCGCAAAGTTACACATAATTTCCGAGACCGCCAAACATTTGGGATATTCTGCATAAAAATGGGATAAACTGCATCGATTTGTGACGAGTTGCGACATTTTTATTAAATGGTAGTGCATATATTGGGAAAAATTCGTATCTTTGTACCCCACATACAAAATTCGACTATTACTCGGATAGGAATATGACATTAATGAACAAAAACAAACAAATTAAGCGATTCATGCTCCTTGCAGTGATATTGTTGGAAACAACGATATCAATGGCACAGACGTGTGATAGCATTCCATTCCTATATCATGGACATCTAATTGTTCGTTCTACTATCAATGATTCCATAGATAGTAATATAGTCTTTGATACAGGAGCCGCTAATTTGTTTGGTGTGGATAGTGTCTTTCTCATAAATTCCAGATGGAAGCCACAAAATACGGGTAAGGCTATTACGGGCGGTGGAGCTGGAAGGGTAAAAGTCAAGACAATAGAAGGCTGGACAAAAGTGACTATTGGTAGCATAGTTGAAAACTATGGAATAGTACCTGTCTTAAAACTGAGGGATGTCGTTGACTGCCATGTCGATGGCATTTGTGGCATCAGGAGCATTACTGACTACCCGTTTGAAATTAACTTTGAGCATCATTACCTCAAACGGCACAAGGAAGGATTGCCTAATATAGATGGCTATATCAAACTACCCATTCGATATATGAATAATAGGATTATGCTGCAAGCAGAAACTATCATCCAGTCCGATAGCATCAAGGGATGGTATCTTATGGATACAGGTGGAGACGGCACAATCGATTTCACAGCCCAAGCTGTTAAGCAATTTCAGCTCGATTCCATCCCAGGCAAAAGATATATTACGGATATGACACAGTTCGGCATAGGGGTAAAAGAACAGGAGTATTTTGTTGATATGTTGTCAGACCAAATCATCATCGGCGGTGATACTATTAACAAGGAATACATTTCTTACATCCCAGAGGGAGCAGGTGCATTCAGCAGCCGCCCCTATATTGGCGTGATAGGCAATGGTATTTGGGAGAATTATAATATCATCATTGACATTAAGAATAGGTCACTTTATCTGCACCGTTTCAAAGAAACATCTGTCAATGAGCCGACATACGATTATGGATTCCGAAACCGTACAGACATCTGCCGTGGATGGGTGGTGTCTTGTCTCACCAGAAATGGTGATGCCGTTAGAGCTGGGATGGAACTGGGCGATACCATTGTGGCTGTCAATGGGAAAGACGTCCGCGCTTACACTTGGGACGAAGAAGACAATATTAATAAAACACCCAAACATACTTTGGATATCATTAGCTCAAATGGCATAAAAAAAAGTCTTTCTTTAGAGGCCAGAAAAAGATGGTAGAATCAGTTTAACAAGTTCTCATGACTCCCGGCCAGTAGCACCATGCAATAATGGCGGGAACGAGGGATGATACGTTCTTATATAATGCCCCTCGTGAATGGCGGCAAATGTAGCGATAGCGGCCACAATAGTGAAGGGGATGATAGACAAAAATGTCATGGGGACTGCGATGAAGAGCAGGAATCCCGTTGCCTTGTTCGCTGTGGTGTGAGGGAAACTGCAACGCCCGTACATCATAAGTGCCGAAAGCTGATTCACGATTTTAATTGCGACAATTACTCCTGCCCATAGCCACAGCCATAGCGGCAGTTCGAGTATCGGCAGGAGTTTCCAAACACAACAAACCACGAAGCAAATGTCAGCCAAGCTATCCAGCAACGCTCCCGTCTTGGTAACGCACTTCAGCCTTCTTGCCAGCCATCCGTCGGCAATGTCGCTAATGCCCATTTCAAAACCTTTCCATTCCTCTCCGTCAATTGGATAGGAATCTTCTCCTGTGATGTGGAAGCCGACGGACTTGTAGCATTCGACGGCAGAGAGATTATCACAAAACACACCAAGGGTAATCTTCTGAGCGCCCAACTCTTGCTGTGCATAATCAATAGCGAGGCGCAGCATTTGCTTGCCATAGCCCTTACCGCGTTTCGAATCGTCCACGATGACGAAGCCAAAACGAATGACACTTTTATCCTCTGAGGGGAATCTCAATAGGATATGCCCGACGATCTCATCATTAGCTACAGCCGTGAGCGGATACATGTTTTCTCCCTCGTACTGTTCCATCATCTCTTCAGGCTGAACAGGGAAATCCTTATACCTGTCTGCACTCCAAAGCCGGAAGGCATGTTTATCCTTGCACCAGTTCAGAATCGTTGGTGCATCGTTGACGTTGAATGGTCGAAGTTTCATCATTTTCTCCAACGTTTCAGCATTGGGAAGAAACCTCGCATCATCTGCTCGTATTCTTCCTTGGTCATGGGCTTGGGCATATTTTTGTTTACCTCGTCGACGAATTGCGAGCAGTGCTCAATCATTTCGTCCATCGTGCATTCCTGCAGGAAATGTCCGTCCTTGTAGCAGTATTGGCAGTAGTCGAAATTTGTGCTGCCGTCAACATTTGTGCCGCAGTCCTCGATACGAGTCAATGGCATACCGCAACTCTGACAGAACTGAGGCAGTTGTCCCTCCTGGAATGCTTTCTCTTTCTTGGGAAAGGTGGCTTCGTAAGCCTCAAAAGCTTCAGGATTCTCGTCAGCTACGAAATAGCCCTTGGGTGGACAATAGGTTCCCTCACGATTGCCCCAATAGCCAGGAATCAGTTCTTGAGCGAGGAAGTAAGGCACCTCGGTATCGCGAGGCTCTGCGTGATAGTGAATCTTCATCTTGCTAGCAAGGTCGAAGCCTGCGTGCTTGTAGAATTCGATGTTTCCTTCCATCTGTAGAAGACCTATACCCATCTCCTTTGCTTTCTCTATTGCATACTTCAGCAGCTTCATACCGTAGCCCTTACGCTTATAATCTGGATGAATGCTGATGGGGCCGAAAGTCCATGAAGGTAAGCTGCTCCCGTCGTCAAGCATAATCTCTGCCTTGGAGAACATCACATGGCCGATAATCTTGTTATTCTCCTCCATCACAAAGTCGAGCTCAGGAATGAAATCGGGATTCGTTCTATACTGATTGAGCACGTAATGCTCTGTGCATCCAGGACGATAGACATTCCAGAATGCCTCACGCGTAAGGTTCTCCACCTCACGATAATCTTTTGGTTGTTCTAATCTTATAATCATTTTTCTTTGATTTTATTTGTTTGACGTTGTAAAACTACCAAGATACCCGCAATGGCCAGTACAATACTGCCGATGATGACTAGAGTATCGGTCAGGAAGATGACTGGTATTTTTGCCATTTGCATGTCGCCAAGCCCCAGCCAGCAGTAGATTGCAAGGAGCGTAGCCGTTAGATTATGACCTGCATGGAGAGCAACGCCATACCAGATATTCCGCGACCAAATGAACACCAAACCATATGCCATAGCAGCAAGGAATGCACCGGGGAAGTTACGCACATGAAGTATGCCGAACAGCACAGCCATCACCACGCAAACAGCGACCTGTGCACTACGCCGACGGAAGGGCGAGATGGCCATTTGCCTGAAACACAACTCCTCGAGCACGGGAGCCAGCAGCACAGCATGGATGCTGGCTGTCAGGTCTTCACGCAGCTCTGATGTCGTGTAGGTCAACGTTTCCAGCTGCACAGTGTGGAAGAGCGACGTGAGACCATAGACGAGATATCCCTCTGCGACAAGCCACAAAGGAGCCATCATCAACAGCCCGATGATGATTGGCCATTTCGGTATTTTCAGCGAGAACTGACTGGCAGAGGAGAACCATTTCGGCTCAACACGCTTCACAAGGAAAAACGTCAGTATGATACAGACCAATGTGATCAGGCACGATAGCAAATCGTTGGCAAAAGTCTTGGTGTCACCATCCAACGGCAGTGCCGTCACGTATATAAGTGCAAAACCGTATGCAGCCGCGAGTATCGGCATCAAGGGCTTCAGTATGCTGGCTATTTTCTTCATATCAACCGCAAAGGTACGAATAATTGCGGAATTTTCCAAATTTGCCGTTTACATTCTTGCTTTCTGCTTCTCGCCGGCACCACTTCCGCGGTATTTCGAGCGGGCCTCGTTGAACTTCCAATTGAGGTTGACGAGGAACGTACGACGGGCGGGGTTGGCGGTCGATAGTTCGCGGATGCCGTAGATGACGGCCTCGGTCTTGTTGGTGTTCAGAACATCGACACAGCGCACATCAAGCGTCAGTATGCCTAAGCGGCGGAGGTTGAAGTCGCGCTGCACGCCAAGTGTAAGGTCGAAGCGCTGGGCGGTGATGCTGAAGTTGTTGTAATCTCCCTTAGTGGCCCATTGGACGTTAGCACTCAGACGAAAATTGTGAGGCAGCTCGATGTCGTTGTTCCAGATGAGCGTGACGTAAGGGTCGTTGAGGGTTTTGACGGTGCCGTCAGCCGTCGGCGGTATGTGTGGTATGGTTGCCGTCGCCGCCATAGTGCACACTACAGCAGATGCGCTTACCATCCTCGCCGAAGGGCAGCGGACGCTGGAGCCATTGGTCTGGGTCGCGACGGTAGCTGTCAACAATGATTGTCGCGCCCACCCACAATAGTAGAACTGGGGCAACATATGCCGTCCAGGGCTGGTGCCACAACCAGTCGTTCTCAATGATTCCCCATAGGTTGGCCAATTTCCATGCACCAGCCACAATCAACAGAATTCCGATAATCGTTTTTGTCTTCATCACTCTATTCATTTATTTAATTAAACGTTTCTGGGTGCAAAGTTATGGTGTACTGCTTATCCCTCCAAATTTCTGGGATATTCTGCATAAAAATGTGATGAATAGCCCCTCCGGCGGAAGCCATCTCCCCGTTCCTCGGGGAGCATTCCGTGTGATAAATGGAGGGATAAATTGCGGAAATGTGACGAATGGTTTGGTTGTTTTGGGAAAAAGTGCTACTTTTGTACCCCGTATGAACAAAGGTCACAAAGAAACCATCAGTACACGTTTCATCAGCACCGTTTTCATGGTGCTGGCAATAGCCATCTTCAAGCCCTTCGGACTCGAAATGTGGCAATGGCAGGCCTCTGTCCATCTGTTGGCATTATTTGCATTGGGCCTGTTCAGTTGTTTCCTGACGGAAATCATTCTGCGATACATGATTCGCATGCCTCGTTCCTACGACCGTGGCGTCAGTTATATCATCAGCCGAAATCTCCGCTTCCAATGCATCAACACGCCGTTGGTGTCGCTACTCATCTGTCTCTATCGCCACTTTGCGATGAGCGAACTGGTAGAGGGCAACAGACTATCGTTGAGCAACTATCTGGAAACGCTGGTGATTATCGCATTTCTCTCTTTCGCCATCGGACTCTACTGGCGCTTCAAGTTCCGCAGCAAGTATCTGGCGATGGAACTGGAAGAAACGCGACTGCTTAATGAGCAATTGAAGGAGATTCAATCGGAGAAAACGAGTGAGAAGCCTCTCCAGCAGACACCTGATTCTACCGTTTGTCAAAGTCAAGATCTTACACTCACTGGCACGACCAACGAATCGGTAACGCTACAGATTTCCGACCTGCTATTTATTGAGGCCGTGGGCAACTACGTCAAGGTCAACCATCTACGCAACGATCAGGTGCATACCGACATGCTTCGTGCTACCATGAAGCAGATGGAGGAAACACTTCTGCCCTACCCGATGATTGTCCGCTGCCATCGCGCCTTCCTGGTCAACCTTGGTCAGGTAGAGCAGATTATCTCACATTCTGGCTCTACCCAGCTGCTCATCAAGCATTGCCACGAATCGCTCCCCGTCTCGCGCAGCAACATGGCGCAAGTTCGTGCTGCGATTACTTTGTAACTTTGCCGACGTTGAGATAAATGTTTATAAGATGCAGAACGTGGAGATACATAGTTGTCCGGAGCTGATGGACTATATTCAGGAGGTAGGGTTCCTGCCGTTGTTGGATAGTGGCATTCGCGGCTACTCGGCTGAGGATGTTGTCGATGAGGATAATCGATATGTCGTGTTCGACGACGGTGGCTGGGACTGGCCGTTATGGAAGTGGAAGGGACCCATCGTCACTGAGGGTCGCTGCGTGTATGGCAAATTCTTTGCGGGCAAGGCGGGCTTTGTCAGCAAAGAGTGGTGGCCCGACCTATGCAACTATCGCCGCGCTTCGAGACCTGCGCCCGTCGAGGGAAGTATCGAAGAGACTATCCTGTTGACGCTGGCTGAGCACGACAGTCTGATAACGCGCGAACTGCGGGCGGCTTGTGGCTTCGACGGTCCCAAGATGCGGAGTAAGTTCGATGGTTATGTGACGCGCCTGCAGATGGCCTGTCGCATCGTGACTGAGGATTTCGTGTATCCTACTGACAAGCATGGGCGTGAATACGGCTGGGGCTGGTCGCTGTTGACAACACCAGAGCGGCTGTTGGGGCGCGAGATGTGTCAGGCCTCACCCCCTAACCCCCTCTCCGAAGGGCGAGGGAGGACGCCACAGGAGTCGTTCGAGCGGATGAAGGCGCATCTTAGCAAACTGTTGCCTGAGGCTACGGAGAAACAAATCGAGAAGCTAATCAAGTAGCATGAATATCAAAACTATCATACTTATCCTAACGACAACGATGATGATGAACGGATGTAAGGGACAGACGCAGGCTCCTGTGGTGAGGCCGGCGACACAAGCGAACCGATTTTATACGGGCGATGCCAGAGAACTGAGCGAGGAGGTGGACAGTTTTCTGGCGTTGCATCGTAACGACGCGAAGTACAATAATGTGGCGGCAGTGATAGTGCCTCATGCTGGGTATTATTTCTCAGGCAATGTAGCGGCGTCGGCGTATATGGCGATTGACGCGAAGAAACAGTACAAGCGGATTTTCCTGTTGGGACCGAGTCACCACGAATGGCTCGATGGGGCATCGGTGAACACGGAGGCGGATTATTATGCCACGCCATTAGGCAATGTAAAAGTGGACCACGAAACGGCTGTTTTTTTAACGAACACGAATCGCACGAATAACACGAATAATTTTTCAAACACGGATGGAATGGATTCTGTGTTCCGCTATAGGCCGGAGGCACACGACAGGGAGCATTGTCTGGAGGTGCAGCTGCCGTTCTTGCAAAGGATGTTTAAAGAGGTACCACCCATTGTGCCGATTGTTATTTCAACGAACGATTACGACAAACTGAAGCGGATGTCGGAGGTGCTGAAGCCGTACTTTACAGACGAAAACCTCTTTGTAATTAGCAGCGACTTCTCGCACTATCCGTCGTATGAGGATGCCTACGAGGTGGATGCCAAGACGGGCAAGGCCGTAGAAAGCGGCGACGTGGAGGAGTTTATTGCAACGATTAATGCCAATGCACGGAGCGGCAAACGCAATCTGCATACAAGTGCCTGTGGCGAGTTTGCCATCATCACACTGATGCTGATGCTCGACGGCCAATATGAGGTGAAGCATCTGATGTATCAGAACTCGGGTGATATCGACAATCACGACCATAGCCGCGTGGTGGGGTATCATTCGTTCGCCATCCTGCGCAACGGAAATAATAGCTGCGGACAAGCACGGACGAACACGGACTTTTCTTTATCCGCAGAAGATAAGAAGATGCTAAAGGACATCGCTTTGCAAAGCATCGTGGACTCATTAAACGGCAAGTCCGTGTCAGTCCGTGAAAGTCTGCTGCAAAAATATCCCATGCTCAACAAGAAGTGCGGTGCCTTTGTCTCGCTGCATAAGCACGGCCATTTGCGTGGCTGCATTGGACATTTTGGCGAGGACTATCCGCTGCATGAGATTGTAGCAGAGATGGCGCGGGCAGCAGCCTTTGAGGATCCGCGGTTTATGCCTGTCACCCGCGACGAACTGGACGACATCGACATCGAGATTTCTGTGCTCACGCCTATGCGTCGCATCCAGAGTCTCGACGAGTTTGAACTGCATCGGCACGGCATTTATATCAAGAAGGGCTATCGTAGTGGCACATTCCTGCCGCAGGTGGCCGACGAGGTGAACTGGACCAAAGAAGAATTCGTGGGACATTGTTCGCAGGACAAGGCCGGACTGGGCTGGGATGGTTGGCGCGACGCAGAACTCTACGTTTACGAAGCGATTGTTTTTTAACGAACACGGATTGAACGGATTACACGGATGAAAGCATGCAGGTATTATAAGCAGTTGGATGACGGACGGGTGGAGTGTACGCTCTGTCCGCATCATTGTCGCATCGCTGAGGGCAAGACGGGTATTTGCCAGAGTAGAAGGAATCAAAATGGTGTGCTTGTCAGTGAGGTGTACGGCAAGCCGTGTTCGTTAGCCATCGACCCAATAGAAAAAAAGCCGCTGTACCACTTCCATCCTGGCACGACATGTCTGTCGCTGGCCTGTACGGGTTGTAACTTCCGTTGCCTGAACTGCCAGAACCACGATATTTCGCAGGTCGCGCCTGCTGATGTCAATCATTACGAACTGTCGCCTGAGGACGTCATCGCGCTCTGCCTAAAGCATCATTGTCCCGGCATCGCCTACACCTATACTGAGCCGCTGACCTATCTCGAATATATCATTGATTGTGCACGACTGGCGCATGAGGCTGGTCTTTGGAACATCCTCGTCACGGCGGGCTATGTCTGTCAGGAACCGCTCGCCGACCTGCTACCTCACCTCGATGCCGCCAACGTCGACCTCAAGTCCTTCAGCGACGACATATATAATAAGGTGAGCGGTGGCCATCTGCAGCCCGTGCTCGACACCATCCTCGCCATGAAGCGGGCTGGCGTTTGGGTGGAAATCACCAACCTCGTCATCCCAGACGTCAACGTCCGGAGCAGCGAGGGCCATCGAGCTTGCTCAGATGGCCGAGTCGTGACGGAGGTCGCCGAAGGCAACGACGACCTCGATATGATTCGCCAGATGTGTCGCTGGCTGAATAAAAAGGGCCTCGCTGAGGCTCCCTTGCATTTCAGCCGTTTCTTCCCTCGCTACAAAATGCAGGACACGCCACCCACGCCCATCGCGACGCTAAAGGCTGCCAAGCGCATCGCCGAGGAAGAAGGCATCAGGTTTGTATATTTGGGAAACGTTTGAATCATAAAGTATGTTAAATAATTAAAGGTGTCCCGACTTTTGGGACAACCTTGTCTTATCTTTGCACCCGATATGCTGACAGAACAGACAATGGAAAAGCTGCGGATACTCGCAGAGTCGGCGAAGTACGACGTGTCGTGCTCGTCGAGCGGCACCGTGCGCAAAGGTAAACAAGGCATGGTGGGCTCGACGGTGGGCGGCGTGGGCATCTGCCACTCGTTTGCCGACGACGGGCGCTGCATCTCGCTGCTGAAGGTGATGCTGACCAACTACTGCATGTACGACTGTGCCTACTGCATCAACCGCCGCTCGAACGACATCAAACGGGCGACGCTCTCCGTCAGTGAACTCGAGGAAATCACGATGGAGTTCTATCGTCGCAACTACATCGAGGGACTGTTTTTATCCAGCGGCGTGGTGCGCAATCCCGACTACACGATGGAGCGCCTCGCTGCCATTGCCCGCGACCTCAGAACCGTTCATCGCTTCAACGGCTACATCCACCTGAAGAGCATCCCTGGCTGTTCACAGGAACTGCTCAACGAGGCTGGCCGCTATGCCGACCGCATGAGCGTGAACATCGAGATTCCCAAGGAGGAGTCGCTGAAACTCCTGGCGCCCGAGAAGGACCATAAAAGCGTGTTCCAACCCATGAAGCTCATCCAACAGGGCGTGCTGGAAAACAAGGAAGACCGCAAGAAATATCGTTACGCACCACGCTTCGTGCCAGCGGGCCAATCGACACAGATGATTGTGGGCGCCACGAAGGAGACGGACAAGGACATCCTCACAATGTCGTCAATGCTCTACGGTCAGCCCACGATGCGACGCGTGTATTACTCCGGCTACATCAGCGTCAACACCTACGACCCGCGACTGCCCGTGCTCAAGCAACCGCCCTTGGTGCGCGAGAACCGCCTCTATCAGGCCGACTGGCTCCTGCGTTTCTATCACTTTAAGGTTGATGAAATCGTCGATGACATGCACGCCAACCTCGACCTCGAAGTAGATCCCAAACTGGCGTGGGCGCTACGCCACCCAGAAGCTTTCCCTGTGGATATCAATACTGCCGACTACGAGCAACTGCTCCGCGTCCCAGGTCTCGGCACCAAGTCCGCCTGGCTCATCGTCAACAGTCGGCGCTTCAATCGCCTGACATCATTCGACCTGAAGAAGATGGGCGTCGTGATGAAGAAGGCGAAGTACTTCATCACCTGCAACGAACTCACCTCGCAGTTCTCGCAGCCCATCATCGGCATCAACGAACTCCATCCTGAGCGCCTCCGTCCTCTGCTCATCAGCAAGGCCCAACAAAAACGTGCCGCCGCCGAACAGCAACTCTCCTTCGATTTCAAGGACGATACAGAACAATAAGACCAGACATTACTCCATATTACGACATTTTTCGTAGTTTTCGAATAAAAAATACATTTTTTTGCTTTGTTTTTTAAAAAAATGCTTATCTTTGCAAGCAAATATTAATTATAATATTACTTATTATTAATCAAAACATGACAATTATGAAAAAAATGATGATGATGGCAGTGTTGGCTATAGTAGCTATGACTGCAAGTGCACAGAACACATTACGTGACAATGGTACGTTCACCCTTCAGCCCAAGGTTGGTCTTGGCATCGGTTACCTTTCAGGAGACTGGACCATGCCTGCCGGCGTTGACAGGAAGTCACGCGTCGGTGTGGTAGCAGGTGTTGAAGGTGAGTATTACATCAACGAATGGTTCAGCGCTGCTTTGGGAGTTAACTATGCACAGCAGGGCTGGAAGTTTGATGGTGGTGGTAGTAAAGTAACCACTAAGCTCGACTATCTGAATCTTCCCATCACTGGTAATTTCTATGTCGCTCAGGGACTGGCCCTGAAAACTGGTGTACAGTTCGGCTTCCTGTTGAGTGCCAAGGAAGAGAGTACCGACGTCAAGGACGCTTTTGAGAGCCTGAACGTCTCCATTCCTATCGGTATTTCTTATGAAATCAGCAACTTCATTCTTGACGCCCGTTATAACGTATCGTTAACAAAGGCTAACAAGAACAGCACTAGCGATAACAAATGGCGCAGTGACCTGATACAGATTACAGTGGGTTATAAATTTGAACTCTAATTATATATAAATTATTGAACAATGAAAAAGATTCTGATGGCCGCAGTTGCCTTAATCTGCATGACAATGACAAGTGTGGTATTTTCTTCTTGCGGTGACGACAAGGATGACAACAAGAAGACTGTTGTTTACTACAAGTATGCAGATTTAGAGAACATGCAGTGTGTCCAGACTGAAGAAGGACTGGCACAGGCTCAGGCATTTGCTGCGGACCTGGCAGGTGTTCTCGCTTCAATTCAGTCGCGTGAAGTCACTGACGACGATGTTATTAATTTGACCCAGAGAGTCGTTGACATGTACAACAACAAGATGATTGAAGGTACATTCAAACTGCAGACCTCTCGCAACGCATCTGATTGGAGTACTCTCAAGAGGTTTACGTTAACCGCTGACCCCAAGTATAAGAATTAAAAATGAAAATCCCTGCTAAGCTATAGTGCTCAGCAGGGATTTTTCATTCAAGGACGATACCTGTTAGAAGCCCTCTATATGCTTGAACTTTTTCCAGCCTTTGTCCTTCTTGTAAAGATCCTCAGTTCCAGAAGGTACACGCAGGATGGTTGCTTTGGTATTGGCGAGATTCTTTGTCTTTGGGGGAGTTGGCCAGAAGACGGTGACCGTCTTTAGGTTCTTGCAGCCGTAGAGCATCTTGTGGCCGATGGTCGTCACGGACTGCGGGAACTCAAACGTTTCGAGTGACTTGCAGTCCCTGAAGCACTCGTCGCCAAAGGTCGAGAGTGGTGATAACTTGACGATTTTCAGAGCCGTGCATTCATTGAAGGCTTCCTTTCCGATGTTCTGGACAGTCTGCGGAAATTCGACAGCCTCCAGGCTCTCACAGTCCTTGAAGGCGGCATTGTCGACGCTCTTCAGGTTCTTCGGCAGTTCGATGTTGACCAGCGACTTGCAGCCCTCAAACATACATGTCGGGATTTTCTCAAGCATGGGGGACAACTTGACCTCGCTCAGCTGTTCGCAATGGAAGAACACCGCTTCGCCCAGTTCCTTGACGCTGGAGAGGTCAATGCTTCGCAGGCCGGTCTCCTGGAAGGCTACCCTGCCAATGGACTGCAGCGTCGCAGGCAGTTCAATCTTGAGCAAATTCCCACAGTTGACAAAGGCACCTTCACCAATCTTGGTCAGGTTTTTGGGACACTGCACCTCGGTAATCTTGTCACAGGCTGAGAAGGCGCAATTTCCGATGGCCGTGATGCCTTCGGGTATCTTGTACGCGCCTGCCGTTATGACTGGAACGCGGACGAGGACAGTCTTCTGCTTGTTGACCAAAACATCGCCTATTTTGGTGTAATATTTGTTTTGTGGGGACACGCTGATGTCCTTCAGATTCCTGCAGCCTTCGAAAGCCCGTGCGTCGATGTTCTGCATACCATCGGGAATATCGATGAACTCGATGGCTGTGCCGTTGAAGGCCTCCGGGCCGATGTGCTTCACATTCGCAGGGATATGGATTTTTGTGATACCTGTATTCTTGAAGGCTGTGCTGCTGATATTCTCCAGAGCATCGGGCAGTAGGACACGCTGAAGCTTCTTGCAATCCTCAAAACAACTGGTGCCGATTGTGTTCAGCGACTTCGAGAACTCCACGTCCATCAGCGACCTGCAGCCTTTAAAGGCATAGGAGCCCAGGTTATTCACACTCGAGGGCATCTGTACCTCCACGAGATTCTGACAGTCGCTGAATGCATGATCGCCGACACCTTGGGTATTTGACGGTAAAATAATGGTACGCAATAGCGAGCAGTTATTCAGGAAACGCTCGGGGATATAGGAACCGTCGCTTCTTCCGAAAAGACCACGAACGGGTATGGTGGCTTCCGACAGGTCAAGGTCGAAGAACGGATCGAGGCGATTCCCCGTTGTGTCTCTCACCGATGATCTGGCAGCGAGTGTTCTCAGAAAGCCCAGGTCGTCGTTCGACAGTTCGCCCTTCACTTTCATCCGCCTGATGGCCTGCACCATCTTCTCAGGTATCTTTGACTTTAGTTCCCCAGGGTGGTTTACAACGACAAACACTCCGTCTGGCAGTCTGATTTCCAGACCATCCGTCTGGGCATTAACGTTGAGACACAACAGCATCAGTATTACTAATGCTAAGGTTTTTTTCGATTTGATTAATAAGTAATTCATATTTTAAATAATTAATGATTGATTTCAAGCCGCAAAGATAATAAAAAAAGAAATAAAGAAAGAATGAAAGAATATTTTTTTTCATTTCCAGGCTTTTTTCGTATCTTTGCAAGCGAAATTCTATAACATATGGATGCAAAACGAATATTGAATTACCTGAAACAGCTGATAGCCAACAACAACCGCGAGTGGTACTGGGCCAATAAGGCAGAGTATGATGCCATCAGGGCGGACTTTGAAGAGGGCGTGAAGCTGGCGATTGGAAGGATTGCTGGATTCGACCCGTCGATTGCCCATCTGAGCGTGAAGGACTGCACCTACCGCTTCAATCGTGACACGCGATTCTCGAATGACAAGTCGCCCTACAAGAACCATTTGGGGGCTTACATCGCCGCTCACGGCAAGAAGGCGCTGCATGGGGGGTATTACCTCCATCTGGAACCTGGCCATTGTATGGTGGCCTGTGGAAACTACTGGTTGCCCACGAACATCCTGACCTCATGCCGAAACGAAATCATGGCCAATGCCGACGATTGGCTGAAATGCGTGGAGAACAAGGCATTCCAGAAGTATTTCGGAAGTCCGCAAGCCAGTAGTTTCAAGACGCCTACGGACGTGTCTTCGTGGGACCAGCCACAAGGTTTCGGACTGGAAAAGCTGAAGACCTGCCCTTCAGGATTCCCTCGCGACTGGGCGCACATCGACTATCTCCGAATGAAGGACTACTGCTGTTGGCATCAGGTACCTGACAACTTCTACCAAGATGAAAAATGGCTTGACGAGATTGAACCCATGTTCAAAACTGCCAAGCCCATGATGGACTTCATCAACTCGGTCATCGACGATTACGAGTAATCTACAGTGATTTGCAAAATCATTAATATGTTTTGTGATATGAAACGAATTAGTTTGACTACAAGAAAATGGATGTTGCTGATGATGATAGTCATCGCGCAGAACCTTTATGCAGAGAATGGTTTTCGTGAAAAGTTGTCGCCATGGTTGCGCCAGCAGTGTATAGAAATGGAGCGCGCTACCAGGCGTGCCAGTCTCTCGACTGGTACGGAGAATGCTGGAGAGACCATCAGTTGCATGATGGTGCTCGTGGAGAGTGCCGACGGCGAGGCATCCATCCGCCGTGCTGGTGGGCTGCCCTTAGGCTATGCCGACCCCGCATGGATTGTGCTCGTGCCCGCCAACCGACTCGATGCTCTCTGCCAAGAGCCGGCCATCAGTCGTGTCGAGGCCAATCCTATGCCTAAGGTACTGCTTGACGAGTCGCTTCAGAAAATCAATGTCACTGATGTGTGGGCAGGCCAGAAGGAGGGCTACGCCAGCCTGCCGCAGGCCTTTACAGGTAAGGGCGTGGTGGCTGCGCTCATCGACCATGGTACGCTCTTCCAACACCCCATGTTTCGTGACAGCGAAGGCAACTCGCGCATCACGTGGTTCTGGGACATCAGTCGGGCATCTGCCGACGGCGAGCGGCTTGGCGTGATCTATGACTCGCCCAAGAAGGTGCTGGCGGCTACACCCGTGGACATCTCAGTTCCTCATGGTTCCCACGTGGCAGGCATCATGGCCGGCACCCGGTTCGGTGGCCGTCAGGGCATTGCTTATGAAGCCGATATCATGGGGACCGAATTGCCTAACGAGATGTACGACGGAGCGAAATACGAGGTCTCCCAATGGCTGACAAAGGTGTTCCCTGAGCTTCCAGCTCTCGGCCTACGTGCTAAAATGGAACAGACGGACATCATGATTGTGGCTGCACTGAAAGCCCTCTTCGAACAAGCCGATGCCAAGGGCAAGCCCTGCGTGGTGAACCTCAGCTATGGCTCGCGCAGATTGTGGGAACAGACACGCTCATTAGCTGAACAGGCCATTGAGAACATGCTGAAGGTGCCTGGCCACATCTTCGTGGTGGCAGCAGGCAACGAAGGCTGTCATGACGTCTATCGCGAGAAGAAGGCCGGCGAGACGATGGATATGGACTTGGGTACATACGCCTCAAGATTGTTTGTCAGCTGGAAGAAGTCGGAAGGCAACCCCGTGCTGAATGTCAGTTTAGGCAGTGAGAAGGTCACCGTCGACATGAAGCACCTCACCGACCTGGTGAATGCATGGAATGCTGAGCAAGAGCCCGACAAAGAGTTGAAGTATGAAGATGAGAATTACTTCTACGCCCTCACCTACATGCCCTTTTATCCGCAAGCCAGCGACGACATCACGGTGCTCCTCGATGTCAGGCTACATGGTAGCGAAGGAGGCTCCTACAGGATGACGTCCGACTATGCCGGCGCCCTTAGCATCATGAATGAGGAATATGCATTCTCGCAGGTAAACCCAGCAGAGAGCATCGGACAATATCCCCGCACGGTTTCAGCACCCGCCTGTTTCGAATCTGTGATTGCCGTTGGAGCCATGCACTACCGCTCGTATGTGACGGGCCTTGACGGACAACCCGTGACGCAGGCAGAACTGGGTAGCAAGCCTGGCACCCTGGCATGTTTAAGCAGCTGTGGCCCCACACTCGACGGGCGCATCAAGCCCGACGTTGTGGCACCAGGCGTCAACATCGTATCGGCAGTTCCTGTCCTGACCAATCCCGAAATGGCTAGATTGATGGTCTATAAGGAGACCAAGTTCGGCAACGAGTACGCACTGGCCACCTTTTCGGGAACCTCGATGGCAACACCCCATGTGGCAGGTGTCGTGGCCCTGTGGTTACAAGCCAATCCGAAGCTGACGCAGAGCCAGGTGAAGGACATTATCAAGAATACATCACACCAGCGCGAGGACAAATACACGGAGAAGAACAACTTCTACGGCTGGGGCGAGATAGACGCATACGCCGGAATCCTCGAGGCACTCGGCCTGCCGACCGCCATTCCCACGTTGAGCAAGAACCAGCCCGAGCGTGTCACCTTCCGCCTTGCTGGCGACGTGCTCTATGCCGACGGTGCTGACGACGGCACACCCGTCACCGTCTACAGCCTCTCGGGCACCGTGCTCCAGAATACCACGGTGCAGCAGGGTCGCATCAGTCTTAGTGGCCGCAACAAAGGCGTCTATGCCATTCAGCTCGGCACGCTCGGCTCGACACTAATTCGACTATAATGACAGAAGGGACTGGTACGTGTCATATAAAAATGCAGGCAAATAACTACTAATTAAAATAATATGATGAAGAAAAATCTATTCGTTTTAATCGCCATCCTGGCATGCTTGAGTGTCAGTGCGCAGGACAATGGACTAAACCCCGTTTACAAAGTACAGTTAGGAGACATCACATATCAGAAGGGTGAGGCTAGTAAAAAGGTGACTGTGGGCAAGGTGCTCGGTGTGATTGCCGATGTGGCTGAAGGCAGAGTGACCGACATTAATAACGAGGAGTACATACCGCTGGCTAAGAATTGCGTGACGACAGGACTGACGCACGTTCGAAGACTGCAGGTCGTTGAGGACGACGAGGGCGAAACAGCCAAATACCTGGTGACCGCTCAGATAACCGATATAACCGCCTCGCGCAAAGTAAAGACTTACGACCGCAAGGACAGCAAGGGGCGCGAATATACGGAGACAAAGACGTACTATGGTGCAATAACATCGGTAGCACTTACCTTCAAGAACCTGCAGACGGGTGAGCTGACCACTAGCACCATCTCCGGACGTTGCTCAGAATACTCATTGGCCGGATCGGCTGACGAGGCCATCCGCACCGCATTGGGCGAATTGGCAGAGAATATCTATGAGTATTACAACGAGGTTTATCCTGTTCGTGCCAACATCATTGAGCGTGGCACGGAGAAGAAAGACAAGACCAAGGAGCTATACATCGACGTTGGCAGCAGCCTTGTTGGCGAGGATGTGCACTTTGAAGTTTATGTGGTGGGGCAGGTTGCCGGTCGTGAAACGCGCAAGCAGATTGGTAAAATCCGCATCCGCGAGACATTGGGCAGCGACATCTCACTCTGTAAAGTACAGAAAGGTGGCAAGGAAATCAAGGCCGCCTTCGACAGGGGCGATGCCATCGTAGCTATCAGTACCGACTGAGCCGATGACAGAAGGAACTGGTACGTGTCATACACAAAGCGAGCCGCTGATAACAGCAGCTCGCTTTGATTGTTCAAGGAATGGACGTTGTATGTCATCCGAAGTCCATAAGGCAGCCTTATTTACGCTAAACCTTGCTTTATTTTGCGCCAGATGTTCCCTTACTGGGAACTATTTATTCCCACCGTGGGAACAAAACATTCCCAGCCTGGGAATAAAACTTTCCCTCCTGGGGAAATCCCCATGAAAGTTTAGGGATTTTGGAATCACAGAATAGGAATTTTCATTTTCAAATCTCCCCCAAAGTTCCGATCTCTGCATCGTGAAAAGGACATAAGAGCCTCTCACGAAACGAAAGTTGAACAATTAAAAAATGAAGATTATGAAGAAGTTTAATAAGGTGATCGCAATCATGATGATGATGAGCATCACATTCGCAATGCCGGCAATGGCAGGTAACAAGTCCAACAACCACGGTAAGAATGACAAGGCCGTTGTAGTGAATAACCATAAGTCTGAGTCCCACTTTGACAAGGTGGACAAAGTACTCTCTCATAACGATGCGCACAAGAC
This sequence comes from uncultured Prevotellaceae bacterium, assembly GCA_900318555.1. Lineage (GTDB taxonomy): Bacteria > Bacteroidota > Bacteroidia > Bacteroidales > Bacteroidaceae > Prevotella. Next base: position 29,723 of record ONKX01000059.1, read on the forward strand.
ACATGCCTATCGTCCTGATGTGAAGACTACCACTATTAAGGTGAGCCGTCACGACTCTCACAAGAAGGTTGTAGCCAAGGTTGAGAACATGAAGGGCGTAATGGATACCAGCTGGAATCCACGCACTCGTGAGTTGACAGTCCGCTACGATGCCAATAAGACTTCAGCCCGTAACATCAAGCACTTCATGGCATAGCCATTCTACATACAATCCCAAAGAAGCCCCGGCTTGCAAACGCAGGTCGGGGCTTTGATTAGTGTTTTGAAATTTTAGCTTACGAGACCTCGATGGCCTTGGTGACCTTCTGCTTCGGCTCAGTCTTCGGCATGGTGACGGTCAGGATGCCGTCCTCGACCTTGGCAGAGATCTGATCTTTCACCACATCGTCTGGTAGCGTGTAGCTCTGCTCGTAGTTCGAGTAGCTGAACTCGCGGCGCAGATAGTGATGGTGCTTGTCCTCATGCTTGTGCTCCTGTTTGTTCTCGATGGTAATGGTGAGGTTGCCCTCGTCATTGATGGCCACACGGCAATATTCTTTCTTAATGCCTGGAGCTGCAAGTTCCATTACATAGCTCTTGTCTGTCTCCTTGACATTGACTGCGGGTGCTGTACTGTTGGCACGAGGCATGAAATCAGTGTTA